>NZ_JBDUUI010000004.1:0-349193 GCF_039938915.1 Devosia alba
GCGGCCAGTCTGGCGGCGGGCGGCCGGCTGATCTATGCGGCGGCGGGCAGTTCGGGGCTAATGGCGCTGGCCGATGCGTCGGAACTGCCGGGCACGTTCGGCATTGCGGGCGAGCGGATCGTGGTGCTGCTGGCGGGCGGGCTGGCGAGCCTGCCGGCACTGCCCGGCGGGCCCGAGGACGACGCCGAGGCGGCGCGGGCGGCAATTGCTGCCAGCAATGTCGGCCCGCATGATTGCATCATCGCCCTGACGGCGAGCGGCCATACGCCCTACCCGCTGGCGGCGGCAGCGGCCGGGCGCGCCGCCGGGGCGCGGACCATCGGCATCGCCAACAATGCCGGGGCGGCGCTGTTCGGGCAGGTCGACATCGCCATCTGCCTCGCCACGCCGCCCGAGGTGATTGCCGGCTCGACCCGCATGGGCGCGGGCACGGCGCAAAAGATCGCGCTCAACATGCTTTCCACCATGGTGGCGGTGCATCTGGGCCATGTGCATGACGGCTTCATGGTCAATCTGGTCGCCGACAATGCCAAGCTGCGCGAGCGGGCGCGGCGCATCGTGATGAGCGTGGCCGGGCTGCCCGAGGAACAGGCAGCCCAGTGGCTGGAGCGCGCCGATGGCTCGGTGAAGCTGGCGATCATGCTGGCGGCTGGTGCCGACGACGTGCCGGGCGCCCGGCACCTGCTGGCCACCCACGACAACCGGCTGCGCCCGGCGCTGGAGGCGCTAGGGCGTTAGCAGCGCTTCGGCCACAGCAAGTTCGGCCATGGCCAGGGCAGCGTCCCGGGTCCTGGCGGCGGCGATGAAGCGGCCATTGTGGCAAAAGCTTGCGCCGGCGACGCCGCTGGCGGCCTCCAGGTCATCATTGGTGAGACCGGCCCAGGCGGCCGGCAGGTCGGCGCGCACGGCAAAGCCGTCATCGTCCTGCCGGATAGTGGTCAGGCACCAGTCCTCGCCGCGGGGATGCACGACAAACAGCAGGTGATCGGCACCCGCCTTGACCACTGAGGGCCGGAACGGCATGCCCATGGGCAGTTCCAGCACGCGCCCGGCCCCGGCATTTTCGATGGCCTGGTGCACCAGGCCCTCGGCGCGCACTTTGGCGGCGCTGCGGGCAATCCGCGCCTCAACGAAACTGCGGGCAATGGCAAGCGCGGCGTGAAACCCGCGATTCTCGGCCTCGGGGTCGGTTTCATCGAACACCGGCTTGAGTGTTTCGAGCAGAGCCGGCAGGGTCAGCCCAGCCAGCGGCCCGGCAATCGAGGGGCTGAGCGCACCATTATCCATCAGGTCGATGGGCAGCACAAAGCTGGTGTCAAAGCTGGCATGGATGGTCTCGACAGCGTCCGCCGGCACGCCCGAAGCCGCCAGATAGTCATGGCCGAAGTGCTTCCAGACCAGGCCGAACGAACTGAATGGCTGGCCATCATCGCGCAGCGGCGCGCCGCGCTGGTGGTGATCAAAGATCTGTGCCGCCGCGTCATAGGCGCCGCCCACATCGTAAATGATGCGATCCGCGCCGGGGGTGATCCATTCCGGCGCCCGGCTGCGCATGATGGCAGCCTGGGGGAACAACCGGGTCAGGATCACGCTGGACAGCAATTCATCGGCATGGAAGCCACCCGAATGGGTGACGAGATATTGGACAGTCATGCCGGGATGCGCCTTGTGGTTTGCGGAAGCGCCCCAGATAGCCATTGTGGCGGCTTAGCTCAACCCGCGATTTTCCGCTGGACCAGATAAATGTGGTCGCAGGCCAACACGGTTTCACCGCGCTGGTTGAGCACCCGCACCTGCTCGATGATGCGGCCATGATCGGGGCGCTTGGGGTCGGGCTCAAGCCCGGTAATGGTCAGTTCGGTGTGGATGGTATCGCCGATGAATACCGGCTTGGGAAAGCGCAACCGCTCATAGCCATAGGTGAAGGATAGCGGGTTGATCACGCTGGCCGTCAGGCCGATGCCGATGGCAAAGGTCATGGTGCCATGGGCTATTCGCTGGCCCCAGGGCGACTCCTTCATCGCCTCGGCATCCATGTGGTGGGGGAAGAAGTCCCCGGTATGGCCGGCATGAACCACGAAGTCGGTTTCGGTAATGGTGCGGCCATTGGTCTTGCGGACCTCGCCGAGAACATGATCGTCAAAATAGCGTGGCTGTTCCATCAGAAGCTCTCCTCAAACAGCGTATTGATCGCCGCGACGATGACCGCCGCGTCTTCATGGGCGCGCAGCCCGTGGTTGAGCCGGTGTGACGCGGCATCCTGAAACGCCATATAGCCGTCGTGCCGCGGCCGCAGCCAACCGCCTTCCAGCGTCGCCCGCGTGTCGCGGTAGAAATTGTCGACGGCAGCGTTGACGCCGTCATCCTCCCAGGCAAGGCCATGGCCCGGCTGCCCGCCCGCCGTGGCATAGAGGGAGCGCTGCACCTGCGGGCTGGCCACCCAATAGGCGTAGCCGATGGCCGCCTCGCGATGGGGCGAAAAGGCCGACACGGCAATGCCGGTGCCACCGACGGCCGAGCCGATTGGCCCCTTGCTGCCAGCGGCTGGAATATCGGCAAATTTCAGCCGATGCGGCCGGAAGCTGGCCAGCGCATAGCTGAGATAGCCATAACCCAGCGGCATCAACTGGTACTGATCGGTGCTGGCCATGGCTTCGGACGCCGCAATGGGGTCCATCTCATAGTGTTCGGGCGCGATATGGTCGGTGACCTGGCGCAGCGTCTCGATCACCTGCACGCCTGCGGCGGCAGCAATCAGCTCGGGGCCGCTGGTGGCGCAGGGCGTGCCCAGATTGGCGGCCAGGGTATAAAAACTCATCAGCGAATGGGGCGCCCGCATCGGCAGGATGACTTTGCCTTGCCGCGCCAGGGCCGCCGCCTCGGCCCAGCGCGTCACCGGACCATCGAGCAGGTCTGGCCGAAACGCCTGCACCTGGGCGGCGGCGTCGATCGGGAAGGCCCATTGGTGCCCGGCATAATCGTAGCTGACATAGGATGGCCCGACGCTGTGTGCCGCCAGTTCGGCGCGCTCGGCCTCGCGACCGGGCACATCAAGCGGCGCCAGGCAGTTCTGCGCGGTAATCTGCCCGACATGGGGGTGATCGATGACGATCAGATCATATTGCCGGGCCAGTTCCTCGACCGGAAAGGACTCAAAATCCTGCAGGCTCCGCTTGTCCCAGACGATCTTGACGCCGGTTTCGGTCAACCAGCGCGCCGAGGTCGCCAGCATGGGATCGTAGCCACGGGGGTGGTCCCAGGTCATGCCCTTGAGGGTGATCATAGTCCGAATTCAGCCCTGATTCTGGCACTTTGCTCACCGATCAGAGGCGCGGCACGATAGGTGCGGGCGCGCTGGCCATTGATGCGCAGCGGTGAGCGGGTGGTGGTGATCGACACATTGTCCTCGCGGGTGACGGTCTGCAGCATGTCGAGGGCCTTGAAGCCCTCGCTGGCCAGCAGTTCGGGCCAGTCGAGCACCTTGGCGCACCAGATGTCGGCAGGCTCGAGAATGGCCAGCCAGTGGGCAGTGGGCTGGGTGACCAGCCGGTCGGCAATGATCTGCTTGATGGCGTCACGCTGGGTGAACCAGCTTTTGGGGTCGCTGAACTGGCCGAGTTCTTCAAGCTCCAGCAGCGCCTGCAAGCGGGGCAGCGGCGTCATGGCGATGGCCAGATAGCCGTCCGCCGTCGGATAGGCGCCATAGGGCGCCGAGAGATAGGCATGGGCCGAGCGGAACTGGCTGCGCCTGGGCACGCGGCGGCCATCATTGAGATGGGTGGTGAGCACCTCGAACTGAAAATCCACCAGCACTTCAAGCAGGCTGGTCTCGATATGGGCGCCCTGCCCCTTGAGGCCGCGCCGCACCAGTGCCGCCAGAATACCCTGCGCCACGGCGGCGCCGGCCAGCATGTCGGCAATGGCCAGCCCGAAGGGCACCGGGCCCTGATGCTCATCGCCATTGAGCCACATCACGCCCGAACGGGCCTGTGCCAGCAGATCCTGGCCGGGGCGGTCGACCCAGGGGCCTTCCCCGCCATAGCCGGTGATCGAGGCATAGACGATGCCCGGATTGATCGCCTTGACCGCCTCGTAGTCCAGACCCAGCCGCTCGATGACGCCGGGACGAAAGTTCTGCAGCACCACATCGGCCTTGGCCAGCAGGGTACGCAAGGCGGTCACGTCAGCGGGATTTTTCAAATCCAGCGCCAGGCTTTCCTTGGACCGGTTGATGGCGTGGAAAATCGTCGAATCGCCACCAATTTCGGTGTCGCTGAGATAGAGCTGACGGCTGAGGTCGCCGCCATCGGGGCGTTCGATCTTGATCACCCGTGCCCCCAGATCCTGCAGGCGCAGGCTGGCATAGGGGCCGGAGAGGAACTGGCAGAGGTCGACGACGACAAGGCCGTCAAGCAGGGGCGTTTCGGTCATGGCACATATCTCACGGGAACTGCTCCCCTACCCCTTGCAGGGCGGGGGTGGGATGGGGGTCGTTGCAATATGGCGGCAGGCGGGGCGCGCCCCACCCCGGCCCTCCGCTCAAGGGGGAGGCGACGACGACAACTGGATCAACGTGCATCTGCCACCTCCGCGAAATCCTCGGGCCGGCGGTACTTCACCGTCTGGATATGTTCGCAGTACAGCACCAGTTCGCCCTCGCCCTTGAACACTTCATAGGACGCGCGGCACAGCCCGAGTTCCCGGTATTTCGGGTGTTTTTCGAGATTGGTGCGGATGGTGTAGATGGTGTCGCCGATAAAGGTCGGCTTGATGAAGCGCAGCTTGTCATAGCCATAGCTGAAGGCGTTGACGCAATTGGTCGCCACCAGGCCGAGACCGGCAGAAAACACGAAAGCGCCGGCCACCAGCCGCCGACCGAACTGGCCCTCGGTGGTGGCGAAAATCTCGTCGGCGACATAGGGGTGCATGTCGGTCACCAGCGCATTGAAGGCCATGCTTTCGCCTTCGGAAATGGTGCGGCGCAGCGAGCGGATCTGGTGGCCCACTTCCCAGTCTTCGTAGAACCAGTTCTCGCTGTTCCACACCGGAATCCCGGCATGGGCGGCAGGCATGGTGCTGGGGTGGGTCGAGGAGGTGCCGATGGTGCTCATGGCCTGGCCTTGATCGGGGTTGCCGGGGTGGCGGCTGACTGGAAGGCGGCTTCGACCAGCGCCATGGTGTGCCAGGCATCTTCGACGGAGGTCAGCAGCGTCTGGTCCTCGCCGGCAGCGAAGCGCTGCAGATTGCTCATGGTGCCGATAAAGGCATGGGGGAACCAGCCGCCGGTCAGGGCAATCTGTTGCCAGTCCTCGCCCTTTCTGACGATCCAGAGTTCGTCCGGCTCGCCTTGCGGATAGTTCAGCAGCAGGCCCAGCTTGACCATCGCGGCACCCTCGGTGCCCTCGAAACGGAAGCTGGCGTCCTGGAACCTGCGGCCGAAATCATGGTGGTGATTGATCGACAGCGTCGTGCGCACGCCAGCGGTAAAGTCGAGCAGCGCACTGGTGCGGGTCTGGGCCAGATCGGTCGAAGGATGGCCCATGGTGCGGACGTGCACGCCAGTGGGATTGCCGAGAAAGGCGCGGATCAGGTCGAGATAATGGATGGAATGCACGGCGATTTCGACGCGCGGCGTGCCTTTGAGAAACGGAAACAAATGCCAGGGCGTCACCAGATTGAGGTGCACCTCGGTGTCGATCAGTTCGCCCAGATATCCGCGCTGCAGCGCGTCGCGCACGGCCAGCATCATCGGGGCAAAGCGCAACTGGAAATTAACGGCGGCGACCAGGCGCTTGGCGCGGCACAACTGCAGGATGGCCGTGGCCTGGGCCAGATCGCTGCCCATCGGCTTTTGCAGTAGCACGGTGGCGCCATCGGGCAGTTGGGCCAGCACATCGAGATGGGCCGCCGGGGGCAACGCCAGGTCATAGACAGCGTCCGGCACGGCCAGGGCCGCGTCGAGTGTGGCAAAGGCGGCGATATCCCATTTGGCGGCCAGGGCGCGGGCCTTGGCTCCGTCGATATCGAACACGCCCGCCACCGTGAAACCGGCCAGGCGATAGGCCGGCAAATGGGCGTCGTTGACGATGCCGCCAGCGCCGATGATGACGATCGGACGCGGCGCGCCGGGTATGGGCCAGCTCTGCTGCAGATCGGAAAAATCGCTGGGCACGCCTGCCCTCCCCTCGCGACATGTTTGACATCATTCTTATGTGAATAATCTTTTCACATACGGGCGACGGAAGCAAGGGTGGTGTCGTGTCACAAGTGGCCCTGCACGGACAGGCCAGGGTGCAATGCGATGATTGCAGCGGCAAAGAACAAGAGGCCTGCCAGCAGGCTTGGCCGCATGCCGGCAGCGTGCTGCCCGCTCAGTCGAGGTGGAAAACTTCTTCGGTGGCGGCCCACCATTCGCCCTCGGTCCGGCTGTCGAGCGGCGCCTGCATCGGCATGCACAAGGCCCACCATTGCTGGGTGATCGGGTCGGCGGCCATGGCTGCCATGTCGGCGTCATGGTCAGTGCCGGTGTATTCGTAATAGGCAAACAGCAGGTTTTCCGGCTCGCGCAGGAAGATCGAGTAATTGGTAATGTTGCTGGCCTTAATCTGGGCCAGCACATCCGGCCAGACATCGGCGTGGACGCGCTTGTAGTCGGCGATCTGCTCGGGTTTGAGGCCGATCACGGCACCGTAGCGTTGCATTTGAAGTCCTCCTTGGTTCGTTGCCCCCACCCAACCTCCCCCTGACAGGGGAGGGGCAGATCCGGTGTGGGGCTTGATCTCGCCCAAACCACCGACCGGATTTCTTCCCCTTCAGGGAAGGTCATGCGGGGGTGGCGGATGGGCATTATGTAACTGCTAGACCTTGTAAATCCGCTCGGCATTGGCGTGCAGCAGCCTGGCCTTTTCATCCTCGCTGGCGCCCTGGATGATCTGGTGCGTCGCCTCGACCCAGCGGGTCAGCGAGCCGGTCAGGGTCACCACCGGGTGGTCGGAGCCCCAGACCACCCGGTCCCAGCCGAAACTCTCGATGATATGCTCGACATAGGGGCGGATGGTGTCGACGCTCCAGTCGGGCCCGGCATAGGCGACAATGCCGGAGATTTTGGCCACCATATTGGGCAGTTTGGCGATACTGCTGATGTGCTGGCGCCACGGATCGAGCCCGGCGCCGGTCACATCGGGCACGCCGCAGTGGTCGAGAATGAAGGTCACGTCGGGGGCGCGCTCGGCCAGCATCTGGCCGATGGGCAGCTGATCGGCGCGCACGCAGAGGTCAAAGCTCAGATCGTAATCGGGCAGATGGCGGATGTTTTCGACGAACAGATCGGACTGGCTGAGATCGTCCGGTGCCTGGTGCAGAATGCGGCGCACGCCGGTGATGTGCGGGTGCTGGCTGAGCTGCTCGATATGGTCGACAAAATTCATCGATTCGGGCCGACAGGCGGCGATGGCGCCGGCAATGCGCGGCAGGGTGACCATGAATTCGCTCTCGGCCATCATGTCGGCGTCGGCGACATCGACCTCCATGTGCAGCGCCGATTCAATGCCCAATGGCAGCGCTTCGGCGAAGTAGTTTTCCACCGTCCACGGCTGGTTGATGGCCGGGGCACCCGCCAGCCAGGGATAGGCAAAGCGTTCGGGATAGACCAGGTGGAGATGGGTATCGAGAATGCGCATGGCGAGATTTCCTCCTAGAAATTCAAGGACCTGATGGCGGGCTTGGGCAGGCTCACGATGCGGCCTGGTTGGCGGCAGGGACTGGCTCTCCTCCGGTCAGCGCTGCGAGATTTCCTTACCGGCCTGCTGCAACAGCTTGAGCACGGTGGGCATGGTCGGCGCATCGAGCTTATCGAGGCGCTGCGTATAGGGACAGGTCAGGACGGCAATGACGGTGCCGAGCGGGCCAAAGATCGGCACGGACAGGTTGGAAACCCCCGAGACCTGGGCGCTGGGCATCATTTCATAGCCCTGCTCGCGCACCCCGATCAGTCGCGCGTCGAGGCCCTTGGGCATTTGCTCGATACGGCCAAGATCCTGCTCCTCAAGCATCAGCAGCCGCTCCTCGGGCGTTGCAAAGGCCAGAAAGACGTGGCCGGAACCCGTGTTGACCAGGCTGATGCGGCTGCCGACGCGAATCGAGACGTTCCAGTAGCCGGGGCCATCGACCTGGGCGATGACCACCAGGATATTGCGGTCCTGCACCACCAGATGACAGGCCTGCTCGGCCTTGAGGGCAAAATTGCGCAGCACCGGCATCGCCTGGCTGATCAGCCGGTGCATGGGCGGGCGGGCATGGCCGAGCTCAAAGAGTTTGAGGGTGATTTCGTAGCGGTCTTCAGGGGTTCGGCGCACATAGTCGCGGCGCACCAGCCGGTCGAGCATGCGATAGATTTCATTGGGCGTGCGGTCGAGCGCCTTGGCGATCTCGGCCTGGCTCAGCCCGTCAGCGGAGCCGGCCAGCAGCTCGAGAATGTCGAGCCCCTTGTCCAGCGCCGGCGCCCGATAGCGCTCTGCATCATCATCAATCGTCACGTTCCACCGCCCTCCCGATCTCTCGCCACCACATGGCTTAAATGGCTAACAGACTGCTAACAAAAACCATCACCAGATGCCCGCTGCCGTGCACAATAAACCAGTACCCCAGTCTATTGACGCCGGGTTTACGTTTGTGCTTACCTACAAATAGACTTTTCACATATGGATGATCAAGCCACAATACGGGGCTGCATCGGAAAGGTTTTCTGGAGGAAAATAATGGCAAACAAGATTCTGGTCAGGGCACTCCTGGCATCATGCGCAGTGGTGGCCCTGTCGGGTGCCGCAGCCGCACAAGACTTCGACTATGGCTCGTTCCCCGACTACACCCTCAAGGTGAAGCTGATCGGCGGCACGCAGTATGAAAAGCTCTATACCCGCATTCCCGAATGGGAAGCGCTGACCGGCGCCAAGGTCGAAATCGTCTCGTCAAAGAACCACTTCGATCTCGATCGCGAGATCAAGCAGGACATCGCCACCGGCCAGATCACCTGGTGCGTCGGCTCCAACCACACCAGTTTCGCCCCGCAATATGGCGATCTGTATATCGACCTGGCGGAAGCAATACCGGCAGAAGAGCTGGCCAAATATGTTCCCGGCACGCTCAAGTCGTCGATGGTGGATGGCCGCCTGGTGCAGCTGCCGCGCGTCACCGATGTCTCCAATCTCTACTACCGCAAGGACCTCTATGAGGACCCGGCCAGGATGGAGGCCTACAAGGCCGAGTTCGGCACCGATCTGGCGCCAGCCAAGACCTATGAGGAACTCAAGCAGCAGATCATTTTCTTTGCTGATCCGCCGAACCTGTACGGCACCGCGTTTGCCGGCAAGGACGAAGGCATGTCGGGCCGGTTCATGGAAATCCTGCGCGCCAATGGCGGCGATCTGTTTGACGAGAACTGGAACCCGACCTTCAACTCGCCCGAAGGCGTGGCTGCGTTGAACTGGTTCAAGGAGATCTATGACGCCGGCGCAGTGCCGGCCGGTACGGTGAACTATACCTGGGACGATATCGGCCAGGCCATGGCTGCCGGTCAGTTGGCCGTCGATCTGGATTGGCCGGGCTTTGCCGGCTTCTACAGCGACCCAAGTGCGTCAAAGATCTCGGACGTGCTCGGCTTTGCCGTATCGCCGGTCGGCTCGGCCGGTGTGCGCGGTGGCTGGTCAGGCTCGCACTCGTTCTCGGTGACCGAGGCGTGCGACAACAAGGAAGCGGCAACCTCGTTCGCCGTGTTCCTGACCAATGACGAAAGCGCGATGATGGAAGCGGAAGCCGGCAATCTGCCGACCCGCAGCAAAACCTTCGATGACGTCATCAACTATTTCAACGAGAACGGCAAAACCGCGCTCGCCGAAATGTTCCCGATCTGGCAGGCCAGCCTGGCCGATGCACGGACGCCGCCATTGATCCCGCAGTGGATCGAAGTCAGCAACGTGCTGTGGCCACAGCTGCAGGCTGCCATTGTGGGTGAAAAGACCGCACAGGAAGCGCTCGACAAGGCTGCTGAAGACGCCCGCATCATTCTTGAAGATGCCGGTATTCTGTAAGGCTCAATGCCGCCGCAGTTAATTCGGCGGCACCCCCCGCCGGATGGTCCTGGCAATACGGTGCCGCGACCGCGCTGTTCTCCCTCGCCCCCCCAGGGGAGAGGGAGAACAGCGCATCTGACGGCATTCAGCCCAGGGAACCAAGCTGAGCTAGACCAAGGAATATCGTGACCACAACCACCGAACCACTTTCCCCGCCGGGCTTCATGGAGGGCGTTGCTGCCTTTTTCCGGTCGCCGCGCGCTGTGCCCTATCTGCTGCTGCTGCCGGCCATGATCGTCATTCTGGCGGTGGTGCTGGTGCCGCTGCTGGTGTCGTTCTGGACTAGTTTCACCAGCTACAACCTGACCAAGCCAGCGACGCTGTTCAACTTTGTCGGCCTGCGCAACTATCAGCGCCTGCTGGGCAATGAGGATTTCTGGTGGGCCTTTGGGCGCACCTTCATGTTCGTCACCATTACGCTGAACCTGGAAATGCTGCTGGGCTTGGGCCTGGCGCTGCTGATCAACAAGATCACCTGGGGCCAGCGCACCCTGCGCACCATCATGATGTTCCCGATGATGTTCTCGCCCATTCTGGTGGGCTTCCAGTTCAAATATATCTTCAATGACTCGATCGGCCTGGTGAACAATGCGCTGTTCGATCTCGGGCTGATCTCCCAGCCCATCCCCTGGCTGGTCGATGGCACGCTGGCCAATTTTTCCATCATATTTGCCGAAATCTGGATGTCGACCTCGATCTTCGCCATTCTGCTGCTGGCGGGACTGATGGCCTTGCCCAAGGATCCCATCGAGGCCGCCAAGGTCGATGGCTGCAATCCGCTGCAGGTGTTCCAGCACATCACCCTGCCCTTCCTGATGCCGTTTATCTACATCGCCATGACGATCCGCTCGCTCGATGTCGCCAGGGCCTATGACATGGTGCGCATCATGACCAATGGCGGCCCGGCGGGCCGTACGGAGCTGATCTGGACGCTGATGACCCGCACCGGGTACCAGAACAGCCAGATGGGCATGGCCAATGCCATGGGCTATATTTCGATCCTGCTCTCAATCGCCTTTACCGTGTTCTTCTTCCGCAAGCTCACCGCGGCACGCAGCTTTATGGGAGGCGCACAATGAGCCAGATGAGCATGGAAAAGCCCTGGCAGCGCTGGCTGATCCGGTTTGGCGTGTTTGTCGCCATGGTGATCCTGACCGTGCCGGGCCTGTGGGTGGTGCTGACCGCCTTCCGCCCCAATATCGAAGTGCTGGCGCGCCCTGCCGTCTGGATTCCCCAGCAGTGGACGCTGGACAATTTTGCCCGGCTGTTCGGGCAATCCGACGCCCAGCAGGGCTTGCCGGTGGCACAGTATTTCATCAACTCGCTGGTCATCTCGCTGACCTCGACCGTCATCGCGGTGGTGATCGGCATGGCCGGCGGCTACGCCTTTGCCCGCTACCGCTTCCGCGGCAAGGCGACGCTGTTTCTGGCCTTCATGCTGAGCCGCACCGTGCCGGGTGTGGCGCTGAGCCTGCCACTGTTCATCATCTGGGCGCGGCTGGGGATCATCGACACCAGTTTCGGGCTGATCGTGGTCTATCTGGCGGTCAATATTCCCTTCACCATCTGGCTGACCGACGGGTTCTTCCGGCAGATTCCGGTCGATCTGAGCGAAGCCGCCCAGATCGATGGCTGCACCGCCTGGCAGGCCTTCTGGAAGATCGAATTCCCGTTGGCCCGCTCCGGGCTGGCCTCGGCGGCGATCTTTGCCTTTCTCACCTCGTGGAACGAATATGCGCTGGCCAGCCAGCTGACCCGCACCACAGCGAGCAAGACCATGCCGGTCGGGCTCATGGACTTTACCGCCCAGTTCACCGTGGACTGGACCGGCATGAGCGCCATGGCCGTGCTCATCATCATTCCCGCCCTGGTTCTGACCTTCATCGTGCAAAAGCACCTGATTGCCGGTCTGACCTTTGGCGGCGTCAAATAAGGAAATTTCGGTGGCACAGGTTCGTCTGGACAAAGTCAGCAAGAGCTATGGCAAGCTGGAGACGGTGCATGGCATCGATCTCGAAATCGCCCATAACGAGTTCGTCGTGCTGGTGGGGCCCTCGGGCTGCGGCAAATCCACCACGCTGCGGATGATTGCCGGGCTCGAAGAAATCACCAGCGGCAAGATTTCGATCGGCGACCGCGTGGTCAATGATCTGCCGCCCCGGGCGCGCAATATCTCCATGGTGTTCCAGAGCTATGCGCTCTACCCGCATATGACGGTACGCGACAATCTCGGCTTCGGACTCAAGATCGCCAATATGGCCGAAGCGGAAATCACCAAGCGCGTCGATGAGGCCGCCGAAATCCTGGGGCTCGGGCCGTATATGGAGCGGCTGCCGGCGAACCTGTCGGGCGGGCAACGCCAGCGCGTTGCGATGGGTCGCGCCATAGTGCGCAATCCCGACGTGTTCCTGTTTGACGAGCCACTGTCCAATCTGGACGCCAAGCTGCGCGGCCAGATGCGGGTGGAAATCAAGAAGCTGCACCAGCGGGTCAAGACCACCGTGATCTATGTCACCCACGACCAGGTCGAGGCGATGACGCTGGCCGACCGCATCGTGATCATGCGCGATGGCCATATCGAGCAGATCGGCACGCCCTCGGACGTGTTCGAGCATCCGGTCAATATCTTCGTCGCCGGCTTCATCGGCAGCCCACCGATGAATTTGCTCGACGCCGTGGTCAGCAATGGCAAGGCGCGGCTGAGCGACGGCATTGAGGTGCCGCTGCCCGCCGGGATGGCGGTGCAGGAGAACCAGGAGATCGTGCTGGGGTTCCGGCCGGAGAGCCTGGCCCCCAAGGGCCATGCCCTGCATGGCGATGGCGCGGCGCTGACGCTGGAGCGCACCGTCGTCATCGCCGAGCCGCTGGGCACCGAGACCATTCTGTTTGTGGAAATGGGCGGCATGGATGTGCAGGCCAAAATGCTCAATCCACGCGTTGTGGCCCCCGGCGAAACGCTGGAATTCACCCTCGACCTGAGCCGGCTGCATGTCTTTGACAAGGCATCGGGCAAGCGCGTGACGGTGTAGGCATGGCCAAGATCGTTCGTATCGACCTGCTGATGGTCGACCTGGTACCCAAGGTCAAACGGGTCGACGCGATCCAGAGCTTTGTCTCCCAGGAGACCCCGTTTGTGCGCATCACCGATGCCGATGGCGTGGTTGGCACCGGCTATAGCTATACCATCGGCACAGGTGGGCCTTCGGTGATGGCCCTGCTGGAACGCACGCTGGGGCCGGCGATCATCGGGCGGGATGCCTATGACATCGAGGCGATCTGGCGCGACCTGCTGTTTTTGACCCATGCCACGACGGTGGGCGCGCTGACGGCCATCGCCATGGCGGCGATCGACACGGCGCTGTGGGATTTGAAGTGCCGCAAGCTGGGCCTGCCGCTGCATAAGCTCGCCGGCGGGGCGCAGCGCGAAATCGCGCTCTACACCACCGAGGGCGGCTGGCTGCACATCGAGCAGGCGGCGCTGGTGGAGGACGCCCTGCGGGCCAAGGAAGCCGGGTTTGGCGGCTGCAAGCTCAAGGTCGGGCGACCGATCCATGAGGATGTGGCGCGCATTGCTGCGGTCCGCGACGCCGTGGGGCCGGGCTTTGAGATTTTCACCGACGCCAACCAGGCCTTTGCGGTGGACGAAGCGATCCGCCGGGCCCGCGCCTATGAGTCGCTCGATATTGGCTGGCTGGAAGAGCCCCTGCCCGCCGACGACATTTCGGGCCATGTGCGGCTGAGCGAACATACCAGCCTGCCCATCGCGGTAGGCGAAAGCCTCTATTCGATCAGCCATTTCCGCGAGTATTTGCAGCGCCATGCCGCCAGCGTGATTCAGGTCGATGTCGGCCGGATTGGTGGCATTACCCCCTGGCTGAAGGTGGCGCATATGGCCGAGGCGTTCAATGTCGCGGTCTGCCCGCACTTCCTGATGGAACTGCATGTATCGCTGTGCGCGGCGGTGCCCAATGCCCGCTGGGTGGAGTACATTCCCCAGCTGGACGCCCTGACCACCCAGGGCATGAGCATCCAGAACGGCAAGGCCCGACCATCGGATGCGCCAGGGCTGGGTATTGAATGGGATTTTGACGCCATCAACCGCCTGGCGGTCGAGGGCAGTCGCACAACACTACAGTAGGAAATCAGGCATGGCCGATCTCACCGGGAAAATCGTTCTCATCACCGCTGCGGCGCAGGGCATTGGCCGGGCCTCGGTGGAGGCTTTCGTCAAGGCGGGCGCCAAGGTGATTGCCACCGATATCAATGCCGGCAAGCTGGCCGAACTCGAGGGCATGGCCGGCGTTACCACGCGGGTGCTCGACGTGCTGTCGGCCGAGGCGGTCAAGCAGGCGGTCGCCGAGATCGGCCAGATCGACGTGCTGTTCAACTGCGCCGGCGTGGTGCATTCGGGCAGCGTGCTGGAAATGCGCGATAGCGACCTCGACTTTGCGTTCGATCTCAATGTCAAAGCGCAGATCCGCACCATCCAGGCCGTGCTGCCACAAATGCTGGCGCGCCAGGACGGCGCCATCATCAACATGGCCACGGTCGCTTCTTCGGTGAAGGGCGTGCCCAACCGGGCCGCCTATACCATCTCCAAGGCTGCCGTGGTCGGACTGACCAAGTCGATTGCCGCCGATTTCACCACCCAGGGCATCAGGGTCAACGCCATCTGTCCGGGCACGGTGGATTCGCCCTCGCTGCATGAGCGCTGGCACGCCACAGGCGATTTTGAGGCGGCCAAAAAGGCGTTCATCGCCCGCCAGCCGATCGGCCGTATCGCCCGGCCCGAGGAAGTGGCCGACCTGGCCGTCTATCTGGCCGGGGCAACCTATACCACTGGCCAGGTTCACATCATCGATGGCGGCTGGACCGCCTGATCCCACCAGTACACTCTGGTACCGAGTATGCCATGACCAAGATTACCAGCCTGACCACCCACGATCTGCGCTTTGCCACCTCGGCTGCGCTGGACGGTTCGGACGCGATGAATCCGGACCCCGACTATTCAGCCGCCTATGTCATTGTGGGCACCGATGGCGCCCATGAGGGCCATGGGCTGACCTTCACCATCGGGCGCGGCAATGAAGTGGTGGTTGCGGCCATCGCCGCGCTGACCGAGCGCGTCGTGGGCCTCGATCTGGCATGGATCGTGGAGAATCCCGGCCGTTTCTGGCGGCACATTACCGGCGACAGCCAGCTGCGCTGGATCGGCCCGGACAAGGGGGCGATGCATCTGGCGACCGGGGCGGTGGTCAATGCGGTGTGGGACCTGATGGCCAAGGCGGCGGGCAAGCCGGTCTGGCAATTGGTGGCCGATATGAGCCCCGAACAGCTCGTCTCGATCATCGATTTCCGCTATCTCACCGACGCCATCACGCCCGCAGAGGCGCTGGCCATTTTCCAGCAGGCGGCCGTCGGCAAGGCCGAGCGGGTGGCGACGCTCAAGGCGGAAGGCTATCAGTGCTACACCACCTCGGCAGGCTGGCTGGGCTATTCGACCGACAAGCTGACGCGGCTGGCGAGCGAGGCGGTCGCAGCCGGCTTCCAGCACATCAAGATGAAGGTTGGCCGCGATCTGGATGACGATATCCGACGGCTCGAGATCGTGCGGTCGATCATGGGACCGGACCGCCATCTGCTGATCGACGCCAACCAGGTGTGGGAGGTCGATGAGGCGATCGACTGGGTCAGGCAATTGAGCCGCTTCAACCCCTATTTCATCGAGGAGCCGACCAGTCCGGACGATGTTTCGGGCCACCGGGCGATCCGCACGGCCATTGCGCCGGTCAAGGTGGCGACCGGCGAAATGTGCCAGAACCGCATCATGTTCAAGCAGTTCATCAAGGACGGCGCCATCGACATCGTGCAGATCGATGCCTGCCGGATTGGCGGGCTGAACGAAGTGCTCTCGGTGCTAGTGATGGCGGCGAAATACGGCTTGCCGGTATGGCCGCATGCCGGCGGCGTGGGGCTGTGCGAATATGTGCAGCACCTCAGCATGATCGATTATCTGGTGGTCTCGGGCAGCAAGGAAGGTCGCGTGATCGAATATGTCGATCATCTGCACGAGCACTTCATCGATCCCTGCGAGATCCGCAACGCCGCCTATATGCCGCCGACCCAGCCGGGTTTTTCGATCCAGATGAAGGCGGCCTCGATTGCCGACAACGCCTTCAAGGGCTGATTGCCGCCGGGCTGCCCAGAGCCAGCGTTACGCGATGGTAGCGCTGCGCATCTGACTGGCGTCATTGCCAAGAGCCATGCGGCAATGCTCGTAGTACCGGGTCCGGCTGACGAAGCCGGCGGGGGTGTGGGCCGAGGCGCGAGTGTCGGGGCCGTTTGGGTTTTGGCGGGAGGCGGATATCGCCCTGGCACGGGTCATCCCGGCGAAGGCCGGAATGGCATGGTCTGTGTTGCGCGTCCTTGGCTGGCTTTTCTGAACCCGAGCGCAGCGGCTTGCGGGCGGTGTCGCTGGCAGGATAGCGGCCCGGAATGTCTTCAGTGCGCCGGGTGGAAATGGCGGGCCACTTCCCTGAACAGGTTCAGATCCTCCAGTGAATCGGCTAGCGTGGTGCGGTTGGGTCGGCCCGTGGTGATGCTGTCGTGGAAGGCGTCGAGCTCGATGCGGAAGGGGTCTTCGTAGACCGGGCCGATGATTTCGGTGCCCGTATCGGTATCGCTCGACGATGTGATCTCGAGACGCGTCGGCAGGTTGCGGATATAGGGCGTGTCGTAGTTCAGCTTGAAATGCTGGCACTGGGTCAGCACTTCAATGCCGGCGTCAAAGCGGGAGACGTCGTCGATCACCGCCTCGTAGAGCGCGGTGAAGTGCCCGTAGTCAAACAGCGCGACCACGGTCTCGCCATTATGCTGCACCGCGTAGCGGACACCTTTGGGTGCGCCCAGCAGGTCGCGCATTGCCGAAAAGCTGTGCGAGGAGAGACCGGTCAGCACCTGATAGGCGCGCAAGGCATCGGGCGGGCAATCCTCACCCATGACAGCGCGCAGCATGGCCTGGGTGCGGCTGCGGCCAGCGGCGATGAGTTCGGGCGGAACGTCGCTGGGGCGAAGGATATTGCGGGTCTGGGCGACAAAGAAGGGCGCCTCGCGGATGATGTCGCGGATGCGGACATGGCGGATCTCGTCAAGCGGCGGCAGGCGCTGCTTGAGTTCGAGGAAAGGCCGCGAAAAACGCCGCATATAGCCCACGAACACCACCTGGCCGGAGCGCTGGGGCAGCTCGAGGATGGGGCGCAACTGGTCGGCGCTGAGGCAGGCCGGCTTTTCGATAAAGACATGCTTGCCCGAGGCGATCGCCTGCTCCAGCAATTCGGCATGCAGGTGATCGGGCGTCAGGATGAACACGGCGTCCAGCGCCGGATCAGCGATCAATGCCGCGGCATCGGCGTGGCGCGTCGGTACGCCATAGCGGGTGGCCACGTAATCGACGAGGCTCGGCGACACGTCGGTGACGGCGGCAATGGCAAAACGGCCATCGTCGGCCAGCAGCGGCAGGTGCATGAGCTGGGCGACTTCGCCGAGGCCGATCAGGCCGGTCTTGATGGGATGGGTCATGGAGCGATGGCATTCATGTAAGCGAGGTTGCGGGCGGCCAGTTGCAGCGGCGTTTCGGCCGCATCGGCGGCAATGTCCTGCTCGACAACGATGGGGCCGGTAAAGCCGCACTCGGCCAGCAGGCGCATGACGGCCTGGATATCGACCACCCCGTCGGGCAGCGGGCACATGACGCCGGCGCCATAGGAATCGGCAACCGAGAGCTGCCCGTCGAGCACGCGCTGGCGCACGGCGCCGTCGACGTTTTTCAGGTGCATATAGGCAATGCGGGGATAGACGCGCGCCATATAGGCCAGCGGGTCCTGATCCCAGAAGGCGTGGTGGCCGGTATCAAAGCACAGGTCGATGTCGGTTTGCTGCAGCAGCTGATCGATCTGGCTTTCGCGCTCCACGGCGGTGCCGATATGGGGATGAAAGCTGAGCTTGAGACCAAACCCGCCTTCGACCAAGTCCTGCGCATCGCGCACCATCTGCGTCAGACCATTCCAGCCTGCGGCGTCCAGCACTCCTTCCTGGCCCTTGGGGTACCAATTGCTCTCATCCATGAGGACAAGGTGCTCGGCGCCAAGCGACACCAGCAGCGGCGCCAGATCGCGCAGGGTCTGCATCAAGTGGGGCCCCGAAGCGCTGTCGCCGAAGGTGTGGACATGGGTCGCGCCGACCATGGTCAGGTTGCGCCGGGCCAGTTCGGCCTTGAGCAGGTCCGGATCCCCGGGCAGGAAGCCGAACGGCCCCAGTTCGGTACCGCGATAGCCGGCAGCGGCAACCTCATCGAGATATTGTTGCCAGCTATAGGCATTGCCGGTGGGATAGGTGATGCCCCAGGAGCAGGGTGCGTTGGCGATCAGCATGTGTGGTTCTCGATTCAGTCCAGATAGATCGGATTGCTCAGCGCCCGTCGGATGGGCTGGCTGCTGAGGTCGGCGCCCTTGAGTTGCCAGGGCAGTTCGTGGCCCTCGAGCGCGGCGGTGAAGTCGGCAACGAGCCGGTCGCGGCTGGCTGCGGCGACGATTTCGGCGCGCAGGAATTTCTGCGGGGAAGCCAGCGCGATACTGGCCTGCCAGTCATCCCTGTCGATGGCGAGATCGGCAATGGGGCCGCTGGCGTCAATGAGCACCAGCCGGTCGCCCGCCGCGCCGCGCGCCAGGGCGGTGATTGCGGCAGGATTCGAGACTGTGCCGCCCATCACCACATCGCCGACGGCAAGCTCGAGATGCGGGCCGGACGGGCTTTCGGTGACATAGCCCTGCCCTGCCCGCATTGCCGCGAGAATGGCGTCTTCGCTGAGTTCGCCCAACCACAGGACAGTGGTAGGCCGAGCCAGCACCAGTGGTCCTTCCGGCATGAGGCGGTCGGGCTGGTGAAAATCCGAGCCGCCAATGGCCGACAGGCGCATCCCCGAGGCCAGCCGCTGCTGATAGCGCTCAAGTGCGATCCAGTTCCAGGCCAGCCAGGTGGATTGCCAGACCTCCTGGCAATCGGCAGCGGGAAACTCGTAGTCCCAAGGAATGGTCGGCTTGTCGTGGTTGATCGAGAGCAGCCCGCCCTGATCATGCACCAGCGTGGCCAGGGTATGGGCGTCCGCGGGCCGGGTCATGCGGAAATCGATCCAGGCGTCTACGCCATAGACATTGGCGTGGCCTTCAGCCGTGGTCACTTCCATGGCGCGCACGAAGACCAGTTCGGGCGAGGATTGCGGGTGGAAATAGCGCCTTTGGGTCGTGGTATTGTGGTCGGCGATGGCGAGAAAATCGAGTCCGGCCTGGCGCGCGGCTGCATGCAGCAATTCGGGCGAGCCCTTCGCATCGGAATGGAAGGTGTGGCAGTGCAGATCGCCCCGGTACCAGCCGGCCTCTCGGCGCACCGGAAAAGTGCGGGCGGGCTGCGGCAGGATGGGGCGCGCAGCGCTGTCGAGCGCGATGGTCACGGTGACTTCGGCGCCCGCTTCGGGAAGCTTGTAGAGCCCCAGAATGACATTCCAGCGGCCCGCCGGGATGTCGCCATGGACATAGCCGGGCGTTGCGTCGTCAGTGGCGATGAAAAAGCGGTCGCGGGCGCCGCCGCTCCAGCCCCGAAAGCCCTGGGCGCTGGGATAGCCGGTGTCGCGCGGGTCGAAGGCGCCCAGATCAATGACGCAGTCGTCGGCCTTGGCGTAGGCCAGGGTGACATCGATCCGCGTCGTGCCGGCGGGGACCTCGAAAGGAATGTAGTAATAGGGATTGGCGGCCTGGTCGGCGCGGGTGATGCGGGCGGTGATGGTGTTCATGTCAGCAATGTCTCACAGGTGCCTGGTCCAGACGCTGAACGCCCCCCCTTGACGGGGGAGGCTGGGAGGGGGCGTTGGGAGCCCCGATATGCGGGCCAAACGCCCCCCACCCCTGATCCCTCCCCGCAAGGGGGAGGGTGTCGACTGGGGCAGTCGCGGTCGAGCAATGTTCAGACTGCTATTCCCCATCGGCGGGAATGCGGTTTCCCGCGCCGTCGAACAGGTGCACATGCTCGCGCGAGAAACCCAGCGTTACTGCGTCATTCAGCGCGATGTGGTCATCGGTAAAAATGCGTGCCGTGACGCGCGAGCCGTCCGGCCGCTCAATGGTGACCAGGCTTTCGGGCCCCATATTCTCATTGGCAAAGAGCTGGCCGGAAATGGTGTTGGGTGCGCCCGGCTCGGCAATGGCCAGATGTTCGGGGCGAACGCCCAGCGTCAGGGTCTTGCCGCCGCCAAGCGCCGCGCTGATGGCCGATGACATGGTCAGGCCATCCAGCGTTATGCCAATGGCTGAGAGCTGCAGCTGACCATCGCCGTGCACCGCGTCCACCGGCACCAGGTTCATCGGCGGATTGCCGACGAAATTGGCGACGAAGGTGGTGGCGGGGCGACGATAGATCTCGATGGGCGAGGCATATTGCACGATCTGGCCCTGGTCCATCACCGCGATGCGGGTGGCCAGCGCCATGGCCTCGGCCTGGTCGTGGGTGACGTAGACGGCTGTCATGCCCATGTCGCGCTGCAAATGGTTGAGGAAGCCGCGCGCCTCAAGGCGCAGCTTGGCGTCAAGATTGGAGAGCGGCTCGTCAAACAAATAGACCTGGCTCGGATAGACCAGCGCGCGGGCCAGCGAGGTGCGCTGCTGCTGGCCGCCCGAGATCTGGCTCGGCAGCCGGTCGAGCAGATGGCCGATCTTGAGCACATCGGCAACTTCCCTGGCGCGACCGTGCCGTTCGGTCACCGACTTGCCGCGCACCTTGAGCGGATAGGCGATATTGTCGGCCAGGTTCATGTGCGGATAGAGCGCATAATCCTGAAACACCATCGAGATCTGACGGTCCTTGGGGTGGTAGTGGGTGACGTCATCACCCCCTATCAGCACCTGACCGGCCGTCGGCGTCTCCAGCCCGGCGATCATGCGCAGACTGGTGGTCTTGCCACAGCCCGATGGGCCCAACAGGCAGACGAACTCGCCGTCGCCGATGGAAAAACTCACATCCGACACGGCATTGAAGCTGCCGAAGGTCTTGGTGACGTTGCGGAATTCTACTGATGCCATGAGGTTCAGGCCTTGATGCCGCCAAAGAACCGGAAGCCGAACTTCCAGCTGACGAAGAGATAAAGGGCGATGACGGGAAGCGAATAGATCAATGAATAGGCGGCCAACAGCGTCACGATCGGCGTGCCGGCCTCCGAATAGAACGAGTAGATGGCCACCGAGGCGGGCATGTTGGTGTCGCTGCGCAGCAGGATGAAGGGGATGAGGAAGCTGCCCCAGATATTGACGAAGCTCCACACCACCACGACCACGATGCCCGGCCGGATGACCGGCAGCGCCACATCGAAAAACGCCTGCACCGGCGAGGCGCCGGCCACCATGGCGCTTTCCTCATAGGACTTGGGAATGGAGTCGATGAAGTCGCGCAGGATGAACATGGCGGTGGGCAGCAGGCCGCCCGCAAAGGTGAGGATGACGGCCAGATGGGTATCCATCAGCCCGGCAGCCGAGACGATCAGAAAGATCGGCACCATGGCGGCCGACCCCGAAACCACCGAGGAAAACAGCAGCAGGATATAGGTGACGGCGCGCTTGCCGGGCAGCGCCGAGCGCGACAGTGCGTAAGCCGCCAGGGTTGCCGCCGCGCCCACCAGGATGACCCCGCCCACCGACTGGATCAGGCTGTTCCACAGCGCCCGCACGGCGAAATTGTTGCCAAACACCGTGACGAAATTGGCCAGCGTCCAGGGATCGGGCACGGCCAGACCCAGTTCGGCCCGCGCATTGAACGGCGCGAACAGGAACCACAGCAAGGGGAGCGCGAAGGCCGCGCCAATCAGCGCCGCCAGTGCCGAAAAGGCGATGCGGCCCAGAAAGGCGGAGAGGGTGAGCTTCATCGGGGTCAGCCCTTTCTCTTGCGGCCGAGGCTGAGATAGACCAGCGCGAACGCCAGATTGATCAGCATCATGATGACACCCACCGCGGCGCCCTTGCCGAACTGGAAGTCGTTGAAGGCGACGCGGTAATTGTAGATCGACACCAGCTCGGTGCGGTAGCTGGGCCCGCCATTGGTCAACAGGAACGGGGTGAAGGTATTGAAGGTCCACATGGTGATCAGGATCAGATCGGTGACGATGTGACCGCGGATCAGCGGCAGGCCGATATCGCGGAATTTCTGCCAGGAGGAGGCGCCGGCCACGTCGGCGGCCTGGAAATAGCTGGGCGGAATTGACGAGAAGGCCGAGCCGAACAGCATCATCGAGAAGGCTGCGCCGCGCCAGGTATTGAACACCACGATGACCCAGAAGGGTTGCTCGAGCAGGAAATCACCCTTGGGCAGGCCGACGCTGGTGAGCATGGCATTGAGCGTGCCCTGATCGCGATCAAGGAAAGCGAACCAGGCAAAGCCGATCACCACTTCGGGCAGGATCCAGGCGGCAATGACGAAGGTTTCGGTGATGCGCTTGACCCATGGCGGCACGGTCTGGATCAACCAGGCCAGGAGCAGGCCGAGCAGGGCCTGGCCGAACAGCGCCGAGGCCAGCACGAACTGGGTGGTCAGGATCAGCGAGAAGCCGAATTGGCCGCGTTGCAGGAAATTGGACGGGTCGAACAGCGTGAAATAATTGGCCAGCCCGACAAATTCGGGATTGAGCGCGGTCTTGCCCAGCAGCGTCCGGTTGGTGAAGGAAACAAAGATCACCCAGAAGAACGGCACGATGACGAAAACCGAAACCAGCAGGCCCGCCGGTGTCAGGAAGGCCGCGCCTGCCTTGTTGGACAGGAGCGCAAAGTTCCTGACCTTGCGTTTGGGTTTCGTCTCGATCTGTGTGGTGGTCATGCGCGCTTCCGGGTGGGGTTCCCCTCCCCGTGCGGGGAGAGAGGCGATGGGGCCGCGATTGCGCCCGGCATCCCGAAGGACGCCGGGCGCGGGAGGGAGACGGGCGGTCAGAGCAGGCTGACGGTGTTTTCTTCGCCGACAATGCCGATAACCGAGGCCTTGTACTGGGCCATGGCTTCTTCCGGTGACAGTTCGCCGGACACGACGGCTTCGGTCATGCGCTGGATCTCGGCCGAGACGGTATTGTAGTTTTCGTCATTCGGCCGCGCCGTGGTGAGTGGCAATAGCGTCTGGCTGGCCTCAGTCAGGAACGGATTGTTGGGGATCTCGATATCGGTCCGGGCGGTGATGCGCGGCTGGATCGCCTGGAAGGCGTTCTGCATGTCGGGCTCGTTCATGAACGAGAGCAGGGCCCAGGCTTCCTTGGGGGCGTCGGTGGCCGGATTGAGCACAAAGCCCGTGCCGCCCGAAATGGTCACGAAATCCTGGCCGCGAATGCCGGCGCCCGGCACCTTGGCCGGCACCTTGGCCCAGCCCATGACGGTGTCACGGTCGGCCACGGCGAATTCGGAGCCTTCGGCCGTTACCGAGCGGTAGAAATAGTCACCTTCAAACAGCAGGGACGTCACGCCGTCGCGGAAATTGGCGAAGGAGCGGTTGCGGCCATCAGCCAGCAATTGGGCGCGCTGGTCGCCGAGCTGTTCATCGACATAGATGGTCTTGTAGAGGTTGAGCGTATCGAGAATGCCCTGGCTGGCGACGATGTACTTGCCATTGTCGTCCATCACGGCTTCGCCGGTGCCCAGCAGCGCCAGCCAATAGCCCTGCATGGTGGTGGCTTCGCCCATGGCAACGCCGGCATTGAGCTGGATCGGGAAGCTGTCGGGCCTGACCTTCTTGATGGCGCGCCCAGCGTCCAGCACGTCTTCCCACGAGGTGGGCTGCCAGGTGTCGGCGTCAATGCCGGCTTCGGCCAGAATGTCCTTGCGCGTATGGATCATGCGCACATCGGTACCGAGCGGAATGCCGTAATACTGGCCCTGATACTGCATCAGCGCCCGCGAACCGTCCGACAGGGCCGCCCAGCCGGACCAGCCATCGACTTCGGCGCCGGCAACTTCGTTGAGCGGCTTGAGCAGCCCGCCTTCCACAAAGCTGGGAATCAGGAAGCCGTCAAAGGCGGTGACGTCGGGCCCCGCGCCGGTCGAGAAATCGAGTGCCAGCTGCTGGGTCAGCTGGGCGTCTTCGCCGCCGAACTGGTTGAGATTGACTTTGATGTCGGGATTGGCGGCTTCAAATGCCGGAATGACGTCGTTCTGGATCCATTCGGCGGTACCGGAATTGACGCCGCCAACAACGCAGCGGCAGGTGATGTCGAGATCCACGGCGACAGCAGGACCAACCAGGACAGTGGCGCCGATCAGGCTGAACGCAAGGCTACGCAGACGATTGCTCATCGCAAAACTCCTCCCAAGTGATGGCTCCGAATTCTCCGGTAGCCGCTATTGGCCTCCGCCATTCCGGGGAAGCCTGTGGAGAATGAACACGTTTTCATTTTTCGTCAATGCGGAGAATTCGCTGGCGAAAAACGCACCATTCCGATCGGGCGGAGCTTTGCCAGAGTTTTGCAACAAAGCCATGACAACGCTGGGATATATGGGCATGTGTGCGCATTCTCATTGTGCCCCCTGCCCTCACTATGGCTTGACAGTTCGCCGGTCCGGGGCCAGAGAATTGATCACGATTTCATTCATTGAGTGACGGGAGAGCGTGGTTGAGTGATGCGGGGGGAATGGGACGCGGACGGGCGACGGCCGAGATGGTGGCCCAGCGCGCCAATGTTTCGCGCATTTCGGTATCGCGCGCCTTCAACAGCCACACCTCGCTCAAGCCTGAAAAGCGTGCGCTGATCCTGCGCATCGCCGAGGAGCTCAACTACACGCCGGACCGGGCGGCCCGCGCCCTGGTCAGCGGCCGCTCCCATCTGATCGGGGTGATCGTGCCGGACGTATGCAGCCACTGGGAGAGCCAGGAGGTCGATGCCCTGACCACGGCGTTGCAGAATGAGGGCTTTGCCACGCTGCTGTTCAAGACCCGCACCGACTACAGCATGGACGAAAAGCTGCTGGCCTATATGCGCGGCTTCAACCCCGATTCGGTGATCGCCTTCGTGGAGAACGTCAAGCCGACCACCCTGGCCCAGTTTCTCGACCGCGCCGTGCCGATCTATGTGCACTATCCCCATCCGGGCGAGCCTGAACCCGCCGAGACCGGGCCGCTGCACGACCGGCTCAACGTGTTGCAGCGCCCTGGGATCGAGCAGGCCGTCGCGCTGCTGCAAGGCTATGGCGCCAAGCGGATCGCCTATGTCTCGGGCGTCGAACGATCGCAGGCCAATACGGCGCGTGAGCATATGCTACGTACCGTGATGGCCGAACGGGGCCTGGCGCCCCCGACCATTGCGGTTGGCGATTTCAGTTATGACGCCGCCTATGCGGCAACCATTGACCTGTTCCGGGTCGGGGATGGGGCCGACGCGATCTTTGCCGCCAATGACGTCGGCGCCTTCGGCGTGCTTGACGCGCTTCGTCACGAGCTTGGCCTGCGCGTGCCCGAGGATGTGCAGGTCGTTGGCTTTGACGACATCGCCCAGTCACACTGGAAAAGCTACAACCTGACCACGGTCAAGTTTGACCTCGAAGAGCGGGTGCGCGCGTTGGTGCGCCTGATCCTGCGGCGGCTGAAGACGCCCGACGCGCCGGCGCTGCACGAAACGCTGCAAACCCGGCTCGTCGTCCGCGGCACGGTAGGCTAGCGCTGCCGATGACCAAGCGACGCATTCATCTGGTGTTCAAGACCCATCTCGACATTGGCTTCACCGACCACGCAGCGCGCGTGCGCTCCCAGTATCACGAGCAGTTCATCCCCCAGGCCATCGCCACGGGTGAACATTTCTTTGCCGAAGATCCGGACCATCCCGCCTTCATCTGGACCACCGGCGCCTGGTTGATCTGGGATCATCTGCAGAGCCAGCCCGCTGCGCGGGTGAAGCGGCTGGAACGGGCAATCGAGCGCGGGCTGATCGCCTGGCACGCCCTGCCCTTCACCACCCATACCGAATTGATGTCGCCTGCGCTGTTCCGCGCGGGGCTGAGCTATGCGCAGGAACTCGACCAGCGCTTCGGCAAGATCAGTATCGCCGCCAAGATGACCGACGTGCCCGGCCACACGCTGGGCATGGTGCCGCTGCTGGCCGAAGCCGGGATCAAATTCCTGCATCTGGGCGTCAATACCGCCAGCCCGGTGCCCGATGTGCCGCCCATCTTCCGTTGGCGCGCGCCCGACCAGTCGGAAGTGGTGGTAATGTACCAGGCATCCTATGGCGCGACCGATTTTCCTGCCGGGCCTGATATCGGCCTGAGCTTTGCCCATACCAATGACAATATCGGCCCGCAGAGCGTCGGACAGACCGTTGAAGCCCTGCGCCATCTTCAGAACGCCCATCCCGACGCCAACATCACCGCCTCCACGCTTGATGCTTTCGGCGCACAGATGTGGGACCGGCGTGCCCAGTTCCCGGTACTTGAGCAGGAGATCGGCGACAGTTGGATCCATGGCGCGGCCAGTGATCCGGCCAAGCTGGCGCGCTTCCGCGCCCTGCAACGGCTTCATGATGGATTTGACGCCCCGACCCCGCAGCGTCTGGCCTTCGGGCGCGGGCTGACCATGGTGGCCGAACACACCTGGGGCGTCGACATCAAGACCTATCTGCGCGACGAGACGGCCTGGGACCGGACCGATTTCGACGCCGCGCGTCAGACCGACTATCGCTTTGCCTATACCGAGCAATCTTGGGCCGAGCAGCGCGGCTATCTCGATACGGCGCTGCAAGCCCTGGCGCCGGCAGACCGCTCCAGAGCCGACGCCGCGCTGGCTGAACTCATCCCGCCGGCGCCGGCCGCCCCCCTGCCCGGCACCGTGCTGCGCGACAAGGGCTGGACTGCCGAGCTCGACGCCAGCACCGGCGACATCGCCAGGCTAACCGCACCGGACGGTACCGTTGTCGCGGGCATGGCCGGCAGCCTGCTCGGCTATCGCCACGAAAGCTATGACAGCCATGAATTGCAGCGCCATCTCGACAGCTATCTGCAGCATCGCGAGGACTGGGCCATTCTCGATCACGACAAGCCCGGCCTCGAAACGGCGCGGACCGCGCGAACCGCCGCCTTCACCCCGGCCCATCTCGGTATCGCGCCGGATGGCCGCACCGCCATCGCCGAGTTGCCGGCTGAGGCGCGTGAACGGCTCGGCGGACCGAGCCGGCATGAGCTGGCGATCCGTGGCCTCGACGCCCAGCGCGTGGAAATCACGCTGGTACTGCGCGGCAAACCGGCCAGTCGCCTGCCCGAGGCCGGCTTTGTGTCGCTCACCCCAGCGGGCGCGCAGCACTGGCAATTGCACAAGCTCGGTATCTGGAACGATGGACACAACATTGCCCGTCGCGGCGGCGGTCAATTGCAGGCCGTCGCAGCAGTGCGCGCCCAACTGGGTGACTGGCAGCTGACGGCGACGCCGCTCGACAGCGCCCTGGTGGCGCCGGCCGCGGCGCCCTTCATGCCGTTCCAGCCGGCGGTGCCCGACTATGAGCTGGGTCTGCGGCTCAATCTCTACAACAACAAATGGGGCACCAATTTCCCCATGTGGTGGGAGGGCGAGCTGGTCTGCCGGGTGGTGATTGCACTGACGCGCCCTGAGGCCGAATGATGTTGCCGGTGCGCTAACGCGGTCGTGTTCCGCGCGCACCGAAGGCCCGTCCGCAACGCCCCCCTGGACGCGCTGCCGAGATCAGCTTGCCTGCCGCCGCAGAAAGGCGACGAACTCAGCCAGCCGGGCGGCACCAAAGGTGAGCACGGCTTCGTCGGTAATACGCCCATTGCTGGTTTTGTCGTTGGCGAAGGGTACCACGACCTCAAGCGAAGGGAACACCAGAGCGAGCATGCCATTGAGCATGTACTTCAAATGGCTCTGCGCCCGAACCCCGCCCAGGGCTCCCCCCGATACCGAAATTGCAAAGCACGGCTTGCTGAGGAACACCGAATTATAGGCCGGCCGCGACGCCCAATCGATGGCGTTCTTGAGCACGCCGGGGATGGAATAATTGTATTCCGGCGTTACAAAAACCACCCCGTCGGCCGCTCCGATCGCCGCGATCAGGGCACTGACATGGGGGTCATCGAGCGTATCGGCATTATAGTGAGGAAGGCTGCCGATCTCGGCAAAGCTCACCTCGGCGTCGTTTTCCAGCCGTTCGGCCATGGACTTGGCCATCGCCCTGGAGGCGGAGGCGGCGCGCAGGCTGCCCACCATAAACAGAAGTTTCGGCATCAGGTCTTTCTTCGATGTCATAGTCTGGGCAACCAGGTTGCGATGAGCGGGAAGGCAATGATGATCGCGATGGTGAAGAGCATGGCGATAACGAACGGAAATGCCCCGCGGAAGATCTCGCCGACCTTGAGTTGGGGGTCACTCAGTGCCGCCTTGATGGTGTAGACCGACAACCCGAAAGGCGGGGTCAGCAAGCCAATCTCGATAGCGATAACTGTGATGACGCCGAACCAGATCAGGTCAAAGCCCGCTGCGCCGGCGACGGGCAGAGCGATTGGCAGCATGATCAGCATGATGGAAATCGAATCGATCAGGAACCCCAGGATGATCAGCAGGCCGACATAGGCCAACAGAAACCCCCAGGGGCCGATCGGGCCATCGAGGAAGAACTCGGCCAGCGAACGCGGCATGCCCGACAGCGCCAGCATGCGGGAGAAAAAGCTCGCCGCCAGGATCAGGAACAGCACAGAAACGGTAATCTGGCCTGTTTCAACCAGCAGCTTCCAGAAAGTGCGGCGATTGAGCGAGCGACGCAGAATGGCAATCACCAGGGCACCAAAGGCGCCAGCAGCCCCGGCTTCGGTGGGGTTAAAAAAGCCGCCATACAAGCCGCCCAGCACCAGCGTGATCAAGGCAACGATCGGCGCGGCCATCTGCAGGATTGTCCAGGCGCTGGTTGGCTCCTGGTCAACAATCTCCTGCTCGGAATCAAACACGAATTTGGGCTGGGTCCTGGCCAGGAAAATAATGGTGGCGCAGAAGGCGATGGCCAGCACGATGCCGGGGCCGATGCCTGCGAGGAACATGCGGCCAACCGATTCTTCGGCCTGCACCGCATAGACAATGAACAGCAGCGATGGTGGGATCAGCATCCCCAGCACGGACGAGCCAGCCACGACGCCGGTCGCGAACTTTCTGGTATAGCCGTGCCGCACCATTTCGGGCACGGCAACACGGGCAAAGACCGTGGCCGAGGCGATCGAGATGCCGGTTATGGCCGCAAAAACAGCATTGGCGAATACCGTGGCGATGCCCAGACCGGCAGTAACGCGGTGCAACAGGCGCTGGAAAACATCGAAGGTGTCGCGGCCCACGCCCGATGCGGTGACCAGCAGCCCCATGAGCACGAACAGCGGCACCACGGCGTAGAGATATTCTTCGAGTGAATCGTTGGCGACCTGCCCCAGCATGCGCACCGCAACCATGTCACTGCGGATGAACATTACGCTGACGAATGAGGTGACCAGCATGCTGATGCCAATGGGCATGCCGACAACGATCAGCACGATCAGCGCCCCGATGGACAGCCAGCCAATGTCTATCGGACTCATGAGGGCTCTTTCGTGATGGAGAGTGTTTTGCCGAGATAGCGCACGCCCTTGAACAGAAACTCGGCGGCGGCAACGCTCATGCCGAGCGTGATCAGAGCGCGGAACGGCCAGGTGGGCAGCGTGCCCAGCCCGGGAATGCCGATGAAATCACTTGAGGTCCAATCGCCGTGCAAGATGCCGAAAGAGGCCCATGCCACGACGCCCAGGATCGCACAGCCCAGCAGGCAGAACACGGCATTGAGCAAGGCGGCCATGCGGGGCCGGCGAGCTTCGAGCGCGTCGATAATGATCTCCACCTGAGCAAGGCGACCCGCACTCACGGCGCTGGGCAGTTGCAGTGCGACGATGAGAACCACCATCATGGCGCCAAGCTCTGACACCAGCGGCAGCGAGCCGCCGAAACCGTTGCGCACCACAATGTCGGCACAGATGAGAACCATCAGGACGGCGATCAAGGCCGTGGCCAACACGGACAGCGCTTCCACCATGCGATTCCAGACCTGCTGGAGGCGGCGGTGCCCCCCGACGGGGGCACCCCTTAGTTGCGAGTCTGACATGGTGCCGGACAACCCCTAGAGTTCTTCGTCCCAGGCGCGCGAGGGCTCAACACCCTTGGCACGCAGCGCGGACATGTATTGCTTGACGAACTCGTTGGCAGGCACGCCCTGAGCTTCAAGCGCACCAGCCCACTCACCAGCCAGGTTCGGCAGCATGTCGACCCACTTCTGGCGCTCTTCCGCCGGCATGTTCACGATGGTGACCTTGGGGTCCTGGCCTGCGCCCAGCTCAACCATCGTGTTGAGGGCGACTTCATGCAGGGTGACCATTTCCTCGCCATGACTCTTGGTGTAGTAGCGCCCGGCCTCGATCATGGCGTTCTGCACTTCTTCAGGCAGCGTTTCCCAAACGTCGTTGTTGATGGCGATGGCACCGGAAAAGGCAGCAGCGGCATCAAACCGGTTGATGTAGGGGGCGACCTCGTAGAGCTTGATCGGCATGACACCCAGAGCCAGGCTCAGCGCCCCATCGGAGACGCCCGTCTGCACGTCGGTGTAGAATGTGGTCAATGCGCCATCGACGGCATTGGCGCCCGTGCCCCGCAGCCAGCTGCCGAGCACGCCGGGAGCCGACAATTTCATGCCGTTGATGTCCTCGATGCCCTGCAGCGGCTCTTTGGTGTAGATGTCATAAAGGTCCGTGGCGGTCAGACCGAGCACCTTGAGATTGTGGCCTTCCCATTCCTGTTTGAAGGCTTCGTTGCTGTCGAGCAGACCTTCCATGACTTCGAGAAGTGCGGGGACGTCTGTCACCGAAAACGGCGTGTTGGTGGACACCTGGCTCAGCGGCAATTGGGCCGGCTCGAGGAAGGAGAACACCCAGCCAATATCGGTGATGCCGTCTTCGACCGAAGAAAGCGTCGCGTTGGCCTTGTAGAGCTGGCCGCCAAATGCCTCGTTCCAGTCGAGCTGGTAGTTGCCGGTTTCGGCGAGCAGTTCGTCGGTCCGGGCCATGAAATGGGTTTTGATCATCCCCACCCACGGCACCACCGTGGGATGGCTCGACGCCACCGTCAGGCTGATGTGCTCCTGCGCAAAACTGGTTGTCGGCAGGACCAGTGCCGCTGCGGTCATCATTGCAAGAAACGCTTTCATTTTATTCCTCCCTTGAAGCGATTAGTTGACGTCGAAAGTCTGCGACGAGAAGTTGATGCGCACGGTCATCGACCCCTCATTGACCATCCAGGGCCGTATGCGGAACCTGCGTGCCCCGGCCTTGTGCATGGGATCCTGTTCGGCAATTGCGCGTGCTGCCGCAGCAGAAGCGGCCCGGACAATCACCATTCCTTCGCCTTGCCAGGACTGCTCATCGTCGCTCCACAGCGGGCCGGCGGCGAACATGATGCCCTGCTTTTCAAGGCCGACCTGAAACTCCAGATGCGCGTCCATATTGGCAAACACCGGCTCCAGACCGTCGGTCGGTGTGGTGAAGATGGCGTAGAACTGCTTTTGCAGCATCTGGCTGGAGGCATCGCGCACGGTCTGTGCCGGCACTGATGTCAGTCTATTGTCCTCAGTCATGCCTGCCTCCCATCCGAGCGGCCTGGCCAGCTTTGCCCTGGGCCAGTTCCGCACGAATATCTGTGCCATGTTCATCCAGTGTCGGGGGTGGCAAGACCTCCAGTTCGGCCTGCCCGTCGAAATTGTACGGCGCCCGCACCGTGGTGAAGGTGCCCATCACCGGGTGCTCGGCCGATATCTTGATCTGCAAATGCCGGGCCTGCGGATCCTCAAGGGCCTCGTCGGAGTCGTAAGCGGGCGAATAAGGCACTTCATGAGTTTCGAGCAGATCGCACCATGCGGCGCGGCTCTTTTGCGCGAAGACCGGTGCGAATACCTCGATCAGTTGTTCCTGATGCTCGATACGGGCCAGTCGTTCGGCGAAGCGGGGATCAGCGTTGAGGTGCTGCTGACCGGTTGCCTCGAGCAGGGAGTCCCAGAACTTGGTCGGCGATGACAGATGGAAAGCGATCCATTTCCCGTCGGCGCAGGCGAAGGTGTAGGATTGCGACACTTCCGGCCGGGACAGCGGCCCCATCACTTCGCCCACCGAATAGTAGTGGGTGAAGCTGTCGAGATTGAAATGCGTCATAGCCTCCAGCATGGAGATGTCGATGCGGCGACCGGGGCCGGTTTTGCCTCGTTCCAGCAGCGCCGCCAGGATGGCCATGGCAGCATATTGGCCGGTAATGGAATCGGCGATGGCCGGCCCGATGACCCGGGGTTTGTCTGGTGGCGTCAGCAGGCGCAGATAGCCACTGGCTGCCTGGGCGACCGTGTCATAGACGGGGCGATGGCTCGCCGGCCCGGTATTGCCGAGGCCCGAAATGGCGCAATAGATCAAGGACGGGTTGATCTGGCGGAGGTCATCCTCACCGGCCCCCAGCTTTTCGGCGACACCGGGACGGAAATTCTGGATGAAGACATCGGCGGAGCGGATCAGCTCGTGGAACACGGCGAGATCGTCATCCTGCCGGGTATCGAGCGCGATGGATCGCTTGTTGCGGTTATAGGTCTGATAGTGCGGCGAATAGAGGCCACCCTTGAAGGCCCGGAACGGATCACCGGACCCCGGTCGCTCGACCTTGATGACATCGGCCCCCAGATCGGCCAGATGCATGCCAGCGGCGGGGCCGGTAATGTAGGTGCCCAGCTCAATGACCCGCACGGCCTTCAGAATTTTTACCACGCAAAACTCCCTTGCATGCCCTTAGCGGGTCTTGGCTTCGTGGCCGGACAGCTTGCCGTCATAGGCGATGGCGAGGTCGGCCTGGTTGGACATGATGAAGCCGATCGAGCGCATGGATTCTTCGAACAGATGCGCCGACAGGCCGGCGGTACGGGCCAGCAGCGGCACGGCCTTGAGGGCCTCGAGCGGCCAGCCGGCATCGAGCATGACGGCGGGAATAGCGCCCGAAACATTGATCGGCAGCGGCCGCTGGATAATCCTGGGGGCATGCTCGGCCAGGGTCCGCAATGCCTCGACATATTTGCCGGAGACGCCGAGTTCATCGGCAATCTCGAGCAGCCGGTTTGCCCGGGGATCGCCATCGCTATGCTGGGGATGGCCGAGGCCGGGCACCTTCTTCTTGGCGGCCTTGAGGGTTTCCAGGCTCGCTATGGCTGCGTTCTGCAGATCGGTGCCGTCAGCATCGGCTTTGCGCAGCACCTCATCGAGGTAACGGCCGGACACTTCCGAACTGCCAGCCACGACGCTGCCCATGCCCAGCAGCCCCGCCGCCATGGCGCCCTGCCAGGCCTCGGGACCCGCGGCCAGAGTCATGCGTGCCGCCTGAACCGACGGCACCAGACCGTGTTCAGCAATCGCCACCAGGCAGGCGTCGAGCATGTGACGCTGCGCTGACGTGCACCGTTCGCCCAGCACCAGCAGCCAAAAATAGTCGGTGAAATTGATCTTGCCGATGAGGTCAGCGCACAGATCCTCGCCCCGCACGGTGATGGATTCAGCATCCGAGGTGGCGATTGCGGTCGTCGCATTGTCCTGCTTGCCGATGCGCATTCCTGTCCCTTTTTTTTCGCTAGCCGAAAATGTTTGCTCTTGCCGAAAAGGTAGACCTGACTTAGTCTGGCGTCAAGTTACGATCACGCTCGAGGTGAAGATGGCTCCCGGTCAGGTGATAGATATTAGCGGTCAGGCTGCCGATGAACGCCCGGCCGAGTTTGTCGAGGCGCTGGCAAAGGGCATCGGCATCCTCGAGAGCTTTGATGCAACGCACCCGGAAATGACGCTGAGCGAGGTCGCGCGTCGCGTCGGGTTGAGCCCGGCCGCGGCGCGCCGCAGCCTGATCACGCTGCAAACGCTCGGCTATGTCGGTCAGACCGAGCGGCGCTTTCACCTCCGGCCCAAGGTATTGACCCTGGGGTCCGCGCTGTTCTTCTCGGCGGGGATCGGGGAAGTATTGCAGCCCGATCTGCGCGAACTGGTCGAGCAATTTGGCGACGCATCATCCATCGGCACGCTCGAGGGCGAGGACGTCATCTATGTCGCGCACAGTTCGGTGCAACGGGCGCGCCGCGCCACCGCGACCATCGGCGCGCGCTATCCCGCCTACGCCACCTCGCTCGGCCGGGTACTGCTGGCGGGTCTGGATGACGCCGCGCTCGACGCCTATCTCGCCAAGGTCAGGCCGGTGGCCCTGACATCAAAGACGGTCATTGATGTGGCAGACCTGCGCCAGATCATCCTGGCGGTGCGCGCCGATGGCTATTCCACCACGGTCGATCAGCTCGACTACGGCATCACCGCCCTGGGTGTGGCGATCCGGGGGCCAGATGGCCGCACCGTCGCCGCGCTGAACAGCTCTGGCTATACCGGCATGGTGACGCCCGAAAAACTCATCGAGGAGCGGCTGCCGACCCTGCTCGCTGCCGCGTCGCGCATCGGCAACGCCATCACCCGCTATCCGATCCTGCAATCGGTCATGGGCCCGTAAGGGGTCCGAACATGCCTGTCGATACAGGCAGTTGAACACGCGAAAATGCTTTTGCCCTGCATCACTGGTGGCAGGCAAAACCATATCTGAGGAGGACGCATTGGCTGAACTTGTTGCCACACTGGCATCGACCCATCACCCGTTTTATCTGCGCGCCACGACAGCGCCGCCAGAACAGCAAATTCCGCAGGCGCCGGAGTGGAAGCGCAAGGTCGAAGCCTATCGCGAGACGCTGAGCAAGGCCAAGCCTGACATTCTCGTGATGATCGGCTCGGATCACTTCCACCAGATCTTCCTCGATAATTGCCCGCAGTTTCTGATCGGCAAGGCCGAGCGCTATGACGCGACATTCGGCAATGAAGAGCGCGAATTCGGCATTCCCAAATATGTGCTGGAGGGGGATATGGAAATGTCCCGCTTCATGCACCGCGATCTGATGGACCAGGGTTTCGACCTGGCATTTTCCAATGAACTGAAGATCGATCACTCGATCATCTGTCCGATCATTACCGTCCGGCCGGACAATGATCTGCCCGTGGTGCCGATCTACACCAACATCTTCGCGCCGCCCCTGCCCTCGCCGCGCCGCTTTTACGACCTTGGCCGAGCGATCCGCAAAGCGATCAACGCCTTTCCGTCTGACAAACGTGTCGCGGCCATCGGCACGGGCCATCTCTCGCTTGAGCTGGGCGGCCCCCGTCAGTTCATGGAAACCGGTCCCGACCCGGTGTTCGACCGCCAGGCCCTCGAGTGGTTTCGCAGCGGCGACATCGACGCCATCTTGGCCAATGTAACCCATCAGAGCATGGCCAAGAGCGGCAACGCGACCCATGGCTTCCTCAATTTCATCCTGATGATGGGCGTCGCCGGGCCGCAGGCTGCCGACTATGTCGATTATCTCGATCTCTTCCACACCATGGAAGCCTACGTGACCTGGTACCCCAGAACTGGCGCAGAGGAGCAGGCCGCATGAGCAAATACTACGTCAACAAATTCCTCTATCAGGTCGATCGCAACCCGGACTATCTCCGGCGCTACGCCGAAGACCCCAAGAACTTCGTCGCCACCTGGGAGCAGTCGATCGGCCCGCGCCTGAACGAGGTCGAACTGTCCACCGTCCACAGCCTGACTGATGCCGAGCGCAAGGCGCTGGTGGAGCATGACTTTGTCGCGCTGTTCGAAATGGGCGCGCATTTCTTCCTCAACCTGACGCTGTTCATCGGCATCTATGACGAGCCCTTCATGAAGGAAAACGGCCCACTCGCCTTTCAGCGCGAGTTTGCCAAGAAGGTCGGCCACTGGACGGGCAAGGACTATCCGGGCGTTGAATGCTGACGCCAGCCTGACCGGCATCACCGCGCAGACGGTGAGCCCCGCCTGAACCAACAGGGGCCGAAGGGAGGAGCCTTCGGCCCCTGACAACAATCGAGACGATGCGCATACAGGGAGGAAACCATGTGCAGACTTTGTGACTCAAACAAGCCGGAACTGGCGTGTCCAACACGACGCGACCTGCTCACCGCAACGGCGGTCGGCGGCGTCGCGCTGGCGGCCAGTGTCCTGCTGACCAGTAGTGTGGCAGCGCAACAGACCGCGCTGTCCACGCTGCCCGAGGGGATCGGCGAACAGGGGCGCAAGACGCTGATCAAGGGCGGTATCGTGCTTTCCGTTGACGACGAGGTCGGCAACTTTCCCGTTGGCGATGTACTGATCGAGAATGGTCGCATCGTCGCGGTTGCTGCCAATATTGATGCGGGCGACGCCGCCATCATCGATGCAACCGGCAAGATCGTCATGCCCGGGTTCATCGATACACACCACCATCAGTTCGAGACGGCGCTGCGCAGCCAGCTGGCGCACGGCATTCTGATCAATGACGGGCGCGCGGTGAATGCTGCCAATTACTACGATACCGTGCTGCAGAAGTTCTCCCTGGTTTACCGCCCGCAGGATGTCTACATCAATGAGCTGTTCGGCGGCATTTCTCAGCTTGATGCGGGGGTGACCACGGTGATGGATGTCAGCCAGATCCATCATAGTCCCGAGCACTCGGACGCGGCCATTGAAGGGCTGCGCGATGCGGGGCGGCGCGGCGTGTTCGGGTATTTCGAAGGCTGGGGCGAGGGTGCGCGCTATCCCGATGACGCGCGGCGTATCAAGGAACAGTATTTCTCCTCAAACGACCAGCTCACCACCATGATCATGGGCGGGGAAATTTACCTGCCCGGCTACGAAAAGGCCTGGGAAGTCGGCCGCGACCTGGGCCTGCCGATTGCGCTCCATGTCGTTGGCACCTTCGGCATGCAGCCGACCTTTGATGAACTGGGCGCCGCCGGCCTGTTCAGCGACGACAACATTTTCATCCACATGACCGGCATGTCCGACAATGGCTGGAAATATGCTGCGGACGCCGGCGCGCACATCTCGATGGCCGTGCCGATCGAAATGCACATGCGCCACGGCACCCCGCCGATCCAGCAGGCGATCGACTCGGGCATGGGCCTCTCGCTGTCTTCAGACGTCGAATGCACCATGACGGCGGATATGTTCACCCAGATGCGCGGCCTGATCACCCTGCAACGCATGTTCGCCAATGCCGCGGCGCTGGAGGGCGTGGCGGATTTTCCGACGCTGATGCAGCCCATGGATGCCATTCGTCACGCCACCATTGCCGGGGCTGAGGGCCTCAAGCTGGGCAAGGTGACGGGCAGCCTGACACCCGGCAAGGCCGCCGATATCGTGCTGCTCGATGCGCGGGCAATCAATGTGGCGCCGCTCAACAATGTCGCCGGCGCCGTGGTGACGCTGATGGAGCGGAGCAATGTCGACACCGTGATCGTCGACGGGCAAGTCAAGAAGTGGCAGGGCCAGCTCATCGGCTTCGACATTGACCGCCTGCGCACCGAACTCGAAGCCAGCCGCGACTATATCTTCGCGCAAGCCGGCGTCGCCGTCGACCTGTTCGGCGAGCCGGGATAAAGCACCCACTGGCATTTGCCTGCCATCGCAGGATGGCGGGCAAATGCTGGCCCGCCATCGGTCAGCACGTATAGGCGCCGTTGGCGAAGAAGCGTCACGCATACGATCTGGTGCTGGCACAGGCGAGGATACGTCTGGTTCGCGTATTTGCCGGTGACGAAAGGAACTTACAGTCAACGGCACAGCATCAGCTCTACTTTATGAAATCCTTATGCCGCCCTAGCCAGCCTGGTGGCATTCCTTAAATCCAAGACAGGCATGACAAGTCCGCTTTCAGGAGCGAGATCACAACCCCTAATTGAAGGGCTGCCCACCGCAGTGGCAGCTTGACTACCGAAAGCGGACTGACTAAAGGTTATAGAACTGGTTTTTTAGTTTTATATGTCTGGTGATAGCGCGCGTGGAACTTCTATGGTCTCCAAGATCACCCTTTGTCCGCAAGGTTACGATCCTTCTGCATGAAACAGGGCTGGTGGATCGAGTGCGAAATGTTCGCGCCGTAGCCTCCATGTCAAAGGTCAATCCTGAAATTGTGCGGCACAATCCCCTCGGGAAGATCCCGGTTCTCCTGACCGACGACCTGGGGCCGATCTTTGATTCAACTGTCATTTGCGCGTATCTGGACCGGCTGCATGATGGTCCACGCCTGCATCCTTCAGACGCGAGAGACTGGATCACCGCCCTGCGTCGTCAAGCGCTGGGCGACGGGGTGCTTGACGTTCTGCTTCTGATGCGAAACGAGGTGGCGCGGCCAGATGGCGCTCCATCGCCGACCTATCTGGCGGGCTTTGAGCAAAAGGTGGCCGCCTCCCTTGCCGTGCTTGAGGCGGAAGCGCCGGCCTTGGGCGATAGCGCTTTCAGTATCGGGCACATCGCCATCGGCTGTGCTCTGAGTTATCTCGATTTTCGTTTCAGTGATCGTGATTGGCGCCGCGGCCACCCGGCACTTGCCTCGTGGCATGCCGAGTTCGAGTTCCGCCCCTCCGTGATTGCGACAACTCCCGGCGACGAGAGTGTGGCATGAGTCAATCTCCGCTCTCCCATATCCGGGTTCTCGACCTCAGCCGCATCATGGCCGGCCCCTGGGCCAGCCAGATATTTGCCGATCTGGGTGCCGACGTCATCAAGGTCGAGCGGCAGGGCCGCGGCGACGACACCCGCAGCTGGGGCCCCCCGTTCCTCAAGGACCAGCAAGGCAATGACACAACCGAGGCCGGATATTTCCTCGCCGTCAACCGTGGCAAGCGCTCTATCACCCTCGACATCGCAACGGCCGAGGGGCAGCGCATCGTGCGCGAACTCGTCCAGCACAGCGATATCGTCATAGAGAATTTCAAGGTTGATACCCTGGACCGCTACGGTCTGGGCTATGAGGACCTGAAGGCGATCAAGTCCGATATCATCTATTGCTCAGTGACCGGGTTCGGCCAGACCGGGCCACGCCGCGACCAGCCAGCATATGACTTCATGATCCAGGCCATGGGCGGACTGATGAGCGTCACGGGTGAACCGGACGGCGCGCCTGGAGGCGGGCCGGAAAAAGTTGGCGTGCCTATCGTTGACATCATGACGGGCATGTATGCCGCTATCGCCACGCTGGGTGCGCTTGCCCATCGCAGCGTTACCGGAGCGGGTGACCATGTCGATATCGCCATGCTGGACGTGCAGGTGGGCTTTCTCGCCAATCAGGCGATGAACTATCTCGTTTCGGGCAAGCCGCCCCAGCGGGCAGGCAATGCACACCCCAATATCCAGCCGCAGGACGTGTTCCCCTGTCGCGATGGCCACCTGGTGCTGGTTGTTGGCAATGACGGACAGTTCGCCAAATTCTGCGAGGTCATCGGACAGCCCGAACTTGCGAGCGATGCGCGCTTTGCCGCCAATGCCGATCGCGTGCGCCACCGCATCATTCTGGGCGACATCATCCGCGCGGCGTTTTCCGAATCCGACATGGCCGAATGGCTGGCGCGCCTTGATGCAGCCGGCGTGCCATGCGGGCCGATCAATACGATACCCGCCGTGCTCGAAGACGCCCAGGTGCAGCATCGGGGCATGAAGATGCATATGGATCATCCGCTGGCCGGAGAGATCGATCTCATCGCCAGCCCGATGCGGTTCCGCAATGCGCAATTGCGTCGTGACAGGCCCCCGCCCCTGCTGGGCGAGCATACCGAAGAAATCCTTGCCGAATTTTCGATCCAAGCGCCAACCGTTGCCGGTGGCTCCCCTCACTCTTGACCGGAGCAGCGCCTATGCCGCGTATTCCAATCCTCTCGCCTGAGCAGATGAATTCAGAGCAGCGACGCATTCACGATGCTGTCGTGTCGGGCCCGCGGGGAATGCTGGTCGGCCCCTTGCGCGCCGCCATCCACCGGCCCGAACTGGCCGACAAGTGGCAGCAGTTCGGCGAATTGCTGCGCTACCGCACCAGCCTGCCGAGCCGGCTGAGCGAGCTGGCGATTTTGGTGACGGCACGCCACTGGGATTGCCAGGTGGAATGGCATCTGCACGAGCGCGACGCGATAAAGGCCGGGCTCGAGGCGCCCATCATGGCGGCGGTACAGCTGGGCGAGCGACCGGCGGAGATGGATGCCGACACTGCAGCCGCCCACGATTTCGGGGCTGAACTGCTGCGCGACCGGTTCGTGTCCGAGCCCACATACCAATTGGTTCTCGCGCGTTGGGGCGTGGTGGGCGTTATCGAACTGACGGCCATCATCGGCTATTACTCCATGGTCGCCATGACGCTGAACGCGCATGAACTGCCCCTGCCGGACGGCGTTGCGCCACCGCTCGAGGCAAGGGCGTGATGGAGCGGCTTGCCGTGCCACCGAGCCGGGCGCCGAAACGGGCGCTGCCTGCCAGCGCCTGCGACTGCCACACGCATGTGTTTGGTTCGGCAGAGGACTATCCTGTCGCCGCAACATCGGGATATCCCTTGCCCGATGCCGATGCGGGCAAACACCGGCAGATGCTGGCGGAAACAGGACTGTCGCGCGCTGTTCTGGTGCAGCCGGCGCCTTATGGGGACAATTGCCGCGCCATGACGGATGCCATTACCGAGGCGCCAGACATGCTGCGCGGGATCGGTACGGCATTTGCGGGGGCAAGCCGCGCTCAATTGTTGGATTTGCGGGAGGCTGGCGTGGTGGGCCTGCGTTTCGTCCACCTGCAATTGCCCGAGGGGCGGACGCGTTTTGCCGGTGCAGCAGGTCTCGACGATTTGTGGGCGCTCGCACCGGCGATGGCCGAAGTGGGGCTACACGCTCAGCTCTGGTGCGATGCCGCGACTTTTGCGGCGCACCGGCAGGAACTGGGGCGATTGGGCTTTCCCATAGTGCTCGAACACATGGCCCGTTTCGATATGGAAGAGGGCGTCAAGGGCGCGGCGTTCCAGACTGTTCTCGCCGCGCTTGCTGCCGATGAAATCTGGGTCAAGCTGGCACTCTGCCGCGCGTCACAGCAGTTTCCAGACTATCCCGATGCGCGACCCTTCCATGATGCATTGCTGGGGGCCAATCCAGCCATGCTGTTGTGGGCATCGGACTGGCCGCATGTGCGGCTGGTTGAGACGCGCCCCGATGTCGGGCATCTGCTCGATCTTTTTGCCCAATGGGCGAACGAGGACGACGCGCTCATTCGCCAGATTCTCGTCGACAATCCTGGGGCGCTTTACGGCTTTGAGCCCGCGCGCCTGAGTTAAGGAGCCCATTCATGACCGACATCAAGCTCGACATCGCCGATGGCGTCGCGGTGGTGACCATTGACCGGCCACCAGTCAACGCGCTGACCATGGCGCTCTATGGCCAGATCGCGGACCTGTTCGACAGCTTTGCCAATAGCAGCGACGTCCATTGCGTCGTGCTTGCCGCAGCGGGCAGCAAGGCCTTCTGCGCAGGGCTGGATCTGCACGAGTTCCTTGCGGCGTCGGCAGATGACGACGACGAGCGGGCGACGATTGTGCGCCGCTGCTTTGCGGCAGTCCGCCATTGCGCAGTTCCGGTGGTGGCTGTGGTCAACGGACCGGCCCTTGGGGCCGGATGCGTTCTGGCCTCGGTGGCCGATATTTGTCTGGCCAGTCCCAATGCGCGGTTCAGCCTGCCCGAGATCAATGTCGGGCGTTGTGGCGGGACGGCCCATCTCGGCCGTCACCTGCCGCAGGGTGTATTGCGGCACATGGTGTTCACAGGACTGCCGCTGGGCGTGGAAGATGCCTATCGCTTTGGCTTGGTGCAGGAGATCGTTGCTGCCGAGAGCTTGCATGAACGTGCCATGGAACTGGCGAAATTGATTGCCGGCAAGGCTCCGCTGGGCCTGCGCCTCGGCAAGCAGTCCATGAATGGTGCCGAGTTCCTGCCGGTCGAGGAGGGCTATGCGCTGGAGCAGACGTTCAGCACACGCCTGATGCACACTGCTGATGCGCGCGAGGCCACACGGGCCGTTGTCGAAAAGCGCGCGCCGGTGTGGAGCGGCCAGTGATGGGCGGGCCAGTGCACCTGCGCATGGACGGCGACGTCGCGGTCATCGTCATCGACAATCCACCGGTCAATGCCGGTTCCCTGTCCGTGCGGCAGGGCCTGCTCGCCAGGCTCGATGAAGTGGCGCACGGCAAGGCGCGTGCAACGGTCATCATCGGCGCGGGCAAGACGTTCGTGGCCGGCTCAGACATTCGCGAATTCGGCGCACCGCTGGAGGACCCGCAACTTCCCGCCGTTATCGCCGCCATTGAGGCTCTGCCGATACCTGTAGTTGCGGCCATTCATGGTGCCGCCCTGGGTGGGGGCTTTGAGCTGGCACTGGGCTGCGATGCAAGGGTCGCGACGCGTGGCGCGGTGGTGGGCCTGCCCGAGGTCAAGCTGGGCATGGTGCCGGGTGCCGGCGGTACCCAGCGGCTGGTGCGGCTGGTCGATATTGCGCGCGCTATTGAGCTCGTTTGTAGCGGAAGGCGGGTTCCGGGACCCGAGGCGCTTGAACTGGGGCTGGTCGACGCAATCGCCGAGGGTGATCTGCTCACCGCCGCTATCGCTCACGCCAAAACGCTCGGCGGTTTCAAGCGTCGTCTCAGCGAGACTCCTGTGAAGGCGGCCAGCGCGACCACGATCGATGCGGCGGCCGACAAGGCCATCCGCCGGGGCCGCCGGCGTCCCAACGTTCTTGCTGCCATTGACCTGCTGCGGAGCGCCGACACGGCGCCATTCCAAACCATGCTCGATCGCGAGCGGGCGGTGTTCCAGGAGTTGCGTGGAGGCGAAGACGCCGCAGCATTGCGCCACCTGTTCTTTGCCGAGCGCCAGGCGGGGCGGGTCGATGGACTGGGCGACGTCGTGCCTGGACCTGTCCGGCGGGTCAATGTGGTCGGCGCTGGCACAATGGGTGCTGGCATTGCGGTGTGCCTGCTCAATTCCGGGCTCGCCGTGCGTCTTGTCGAGCAGGACGACCCGGCGCTGGCCCGGGGAATAGAGCGGGTCGAGCAGACGCTTGCGGCCGATGTGGCGAGCGGACGCCTTGATCCCAAGGAAAGCGCCAGTCGGCGCGCAGCGCTTGGGGGCAGTGTTGAGCTGACCGACCTGGGCGATTGCGATGTTATCATCGAAGCCGCCTTTGAGGACCTTGCCGTCAAGCAGAACCTGTTTGCGCGGCTGGATGCCGTGGCGCGCCCCGACGCAATCCTTGCCACAAATACGTCCTATCTCGATATTGCGGCTATTGCCCGGGCGACAGGTCGCCCTGCCTCCGTGCTCGGGCTCCATTTTTTCAGCCCTGCCAATGTGATGAAACTGCTTGAGGTCGTCCGCACGCCGCTCACCTCGGACGAGGCGCTGGTTACCGGACTCAAGCTTGCCCGGCAGATGGGCAAGATTGCGATTGTCTCGGGCCTCGGCGAAGGTTTTATCGGCAACCGCATCTTTTCGGCCTACCGGCAGCAATGCGAGTTCATGGTCGATGAGGGAGCTGCACCCCAAGAGGTGGATGCGGCTCTGGTGGAGTTCGGCTTTGCCATGGGCCCCTTCGCCGTAGCCGATCTATCGGGACTTGATATTGCGTGGCGGACGCGTCAGCGGCTGTCTGCGACGCGCGACCCACGCCAGCGATATGTCACCATTGCCGACCGGTTATGCGAGGCGGGCCGGCTGGGCCGCAAGGTTGGGGCGGGCTGGTATCGCTATGACGAGCAGGGACGACGCATTGTCGATCCGGCAGTGGCAGCCATTATCAGCGCCAGTGCCAGCGTGCGGCCGCCCCGGGCCTTTGACGCGGCAGAAATCCAGAGACGCGCTTTGGCGGCGATGGTCAACGAGGCGCAGCTCGTGGTGCAAGACGGGGTCGCACAGCGGCCGGCGGACGTCGATGTTGCCCTGGTGCATGGCTATGGATTTCCGGCTTGGGAAGGCGGGCCATTGTTCTGGCATTCAAGGCAGGATCCGGACGTGTACGCCAAAGCACTGGGCCAGGTGGAAGCTGCGACGGGCCACGGCTTTCGCCGCGCCGACTAGCGCAATTTGACGTCGAAACGAACCACGTCGCCCCGGTAGACGCCCTCTGCGACCAGTACGGTCGTGCCGGTCTGGTCGACTGCGCGGCGATAGACAAGGGCGACAGGCGCATTGATGGCAATGTCGAGCGCCTTCGCCATATCCATGTCGGCGCTGCGGATGGTGAGCGTCTGCTGAGCATCGACAATCTCGACCCCGGGCACGTCCGTGACCAACCGCAGGGCTGTCTTGGTTTCGAGGTCATTGCGCGTGATGCGATCGGACAGGCGCTCATCGATATAGAGCTCGGTGAGCAGGAACGGCGATCCTTCGCGCCAGTGCCGCCGGTTGAGATGGCGATAGAGGGGCGCGGTCTTGCCGATCATATAGGGAAGGCCGGGAAGCTGGCGGTCCCGCTGGTCGCTGAGGATCTCGATCCGGGCGTCGTGGCTTGGCCGCAAGAGGCCGGACCAGTCAGTCGCCACGGCGCACCAGAGTTCTTCCTGCGGACGGCTGCGCACGAAGGTGCCCTTGGCCCTGAAGCGCTCGATCAGGTTTTCATTTTCGAGCTGGTCGAGAGCCTGGCGGATGGTGGCCCGCGCCACGCCGCATTCCACGGCCAGTTCATCAACGGTCGGGATTTGGCTTCCAACAGCCCACTGGCCGGACTCGATGCGGCGCTTGAACAGGGTCGCCAACTGGATGTAGCGCGCAACGGCGCTCTTACCGAAATCGACTGTGCCAGAGGTCGGCTTGATATGCACTGAACTGCTCATGGTTGCGTCTGGACCCCCTCAATCTAGGTGATCAGCAGATGGGTTACAACCAATAGACTGGTTTTAGAACTTTAAGGGTTGCAGCGTGGCCTGTAGGCAGCGCCGCAACCGCGCCCTATTTCCAGCCTCGTATCAGCCGAGGCTACTCTTCCTTGAACGCTTGCTCGCGACCCTTGCGGATCGCCGGCAGGGTTACTGCGGCGATGGTGACAATCGCGATCACCAGCAGACCGGCGGAGATCGGGCGCTCGATGAAAATGGCCGGCTCCCCGCGCGACACCAGCATGGCCCGCCGGATATTCTCTTCCAGCATGGGGCCCACAACAAAGCCGAGCAGCAGCGGCGCCGGTTCGCAGTCCAGCTTGACCAGCACGTAGCCGATGGCCGCGAAGACCGCCATCAAGATTACATCGAAGGCGGCGTTGTTGACGCTAAACACTCCGATCGAGCAGAAGACGACAATGACAGGGAACAGGAAGTGATATGGCACGCTGAGCAACTTCACCCATATGCCAACCAGAGGCAGGTTCAGCACGACCAGCATCAGGTTGCCCAACCACATAGAGACGATCAGCCCCCAAAACAACACGGGCTGCTCGGTCACCACATTTGGACCGGGCGTGATGCCCTGGATGATCAGTGCACCAATCATCAGCGCCATGACGGGATTGGATGGGATACCCAGGGTCAGCATGGGAATGAACGACGTCTGTGCGCCGGCATTGTTGGCGCTTTCCGGCCCCGCAACGCCAGCCAGCGCGCCCTTGCCGAAGGTCTCGGGGTGCCGCGACAGCTTCTTTTCGAGGGCATAGGCGGCAAAGGACGACAGCATCGCTCCGCCCCCCGGCAAAATGCCGAGCAGCGACCCGAGCGCGGTGCCCCGCAGGATTGGCGCGAACATCTCGCGGAAGTCCGCCCGGCTGGGAAAGAGGTTCTTGAGCTTGGTGGACAGCACCGAACGTGTGCTTTCATCCTCCAGATTGCGGATCACTTCGGCGATGCCGAACATTCCCATCACAATGGCAATGAACTCGACGCCGTCGATCAGTTCGACCATGCCCAGGGTAAACCGCTGGGCGCCGGTGTAGATATCCTGACCGCCCAAGCCCAGCAGCAGACCGATGATCATCATCGCGAAGGCCTTGAGCAGCGATCCGGACGCCAGAGCAATCGAGGCGATCAGCCCCAGCACCATGAGGGACGTATATTCGGCCGGGCCGAATGTCAGCGCGACGGCGGCCAGCGGGGGCGCGAACAATGCGAGTAGTATCGTTGCTACGGTCCCGGCGAAAAAGGAGCCGATGGCCGCGGTGGCCAAGGCCACACCAGCGCGGCCGTTCCGCGCCATCTGGTAGCCATCGACGGCAGTGACCACAGAGGAGCTTTCGCCCGGCAAGTTGATCAGGATCGCGGTGGTCGAGCCGCCATACTGCGCACCGTAATAGATGCCGGACAGCATGATGAGCGAGCCGACCGGCGGCAGTCCGAAGGTGATGGGCAGCAGCATGGCAATGGTAGCCACGGTGCCGATACCGGGCAGCACGCCGATAAGGGTGCCGAGCAGGACACCGGAAAAGCAGTAGAACAGGTTGTCGAGGGAAAAGGCGGCGGAGAGCCCGATCGAAAGGTTGCTCAAAAGGTCCATGCTCATGGCTCAATATCCTCCCAGCCAAGGGCCGATCATGCTGAGTGGCAAGCCAAGTCCCCATATGAATGCTGCCCAGCAGAAAATGGCGACACCGGCGGCGAGAAGAACACTTGGGAGCGGCTGCGCGCGCGTACTGCCAAGGCAGGTCACCAGCACCACGACGAAAACAGTTGGTACGAGGCCGGCGCCGCGGACACAGAAGGCAAAGATCAGCAGCGCCGCGATGACCGCGACCAGCCCGCGCAGCGGGATTTTGGATACCGGGCCAACGCCCCGGATTACGCCGCGCACCAGTATTGCGATGCCGAAGGCGAGCAGCAGCAGGGACAATGCGGTCGGCAGATAGCCCGGTCCCATGGATCGGGCTGATCCCATCGAGAGGTTGAGCGACTGAGCGGTGAACCACACGCCTACGCCGGCAAATATGGCACCGGACAGCACGTCCTTATCCTGCAACTTGCTCCATGCGCTCATGAGACGTTCTTTCGCGATTCAAGCCGGCGGACAAAGGCATCGATGGCCTCAGCAACCTCAGCTGGTTGTTCAGGCAGGAGCGCGTGTCCCGCATTTTCGATGGTGATATTTGTCACCCTGGCGCCAAGTTCTGTTCGCAGTTCCATGGCCTCGGACGCAGGGGCAATCGCGTCCTCAGCGGCCTGGACGTCGAGGATTGGCACCACTCCACCGGCGTGCCACCAGTGCGAGCGGTCACTGCGGGCCGCGGCGGCCCGTTGTCCGGCGGCCATCGACGGGTGCCAGCCGGAGAGCCACGCACGAGCGTCGTTCCCCGGGGCGAAATAGGCGTGCTGCAAGTGCTGCAGTCGCTCGCTATCGCCGAGCGCGGGATTAAAACTGCCATCGATCGATGGCTTAATGTCGGTGGGTATCACCTGCCGAGCAGCGGCCAGCAGCACAACGGCCGCAACGCGCTCGGGGCTCAATACCGCTGCCATGCGGGCAACCCAATTGCCGAATGCATGCCCGATGACAACCAGGCCACTGCCATCCTGCGGCGCGGCGTCAAGCAGGTGTTGTCCAAGGGTTTCGAGAGTTGCGTCTGCCAGGTTGTCGCTCACGTCCATGCCAAAGGGCTCGGGCGTGAGGACGGTATGGCCGAGCATTCGCAGTTTCGCGGCGAGGACCGAGAAGTCTTCGGCGCCCCGGCCAAGCGAGGGTGCGAGAAGCAGGGATAGACCCTGCTTCGTCGCTGTCGTGACGTTGGACACAGTGCTATTCTTCCGCAATGCCAGCAGATTTGATAACGTCGCCAAAGTACGCGAAATCAACCGCGAGACTATCTGCGAATGCGCGTGGGTCCAGGAAGTCGGGATCCACGCCAACAGAACTTAGCCGCTCAATGAAAGCCGGATCGCCATAAAGACCGCTGATTTCAATGCTCAGCATCTCGATGATGTCGGCTGGCGTGTCCTTGGGAGCAAAGAGACCGGTCCAACCGGCACTGCGCAGCTCGGTGAAACCTTCCTCGACCATGGTGGGGACATCCGGCAGTCCGGGAATGCGCGCATTGCCGAAGACGGCGAGGCCGCGCAGGGCGCCGCTTTCCGCCTGCGAAATCACCACGGTGTCGATCATCATCTGCACAGTGCCCGAAAGCAGTCCGTTCAGCGCTGGGCCGGCCCCACCATAGGGGATGTGCTGGACATCAACGCCTGCTGCCGACTTGAAGATTTCCGTCAGGATCTGCGGGGTCGATCCGTTGCCTGACGAGGAGTAGTTCAGCATGCCAGGATTGGCCTTGGCGTAGGCGATGAACTCCTTCATGTTTTGAGCCGGCACCGAGGGATGTACGGCCAGCAAGCGGGTCGAGTCCGCGATCTTTGCAACCGGCACCAGATCGGCATTGGGATCGAAGTCGAGTTCGCGCAGGTGCGGCACGACGGAGAATATGCTGTTTGCACCGAGGAGCAACGTATAGCCATCGGCCTCTGCGCGAGCCACCTGCCCCGCACCGATGGTGCCCGATGCACCGCCCTGATTGTCGACGACGATGGTCGCACCGGTCGTTTTGGTGAGAGCCTCGCTCAGCACTCGGGCGACCGCGTCAGCGGTGCCGCCAGCAGGATAAGCCACGACCAGCCGGATGGGCTTGTCCGGGTATTCCTGTGCCTGGATCACACTCGATGTCATCAGCGCCGATAGCGCCAAAAAGCTTCCGACAGTGACAAGTTTCCTTAAAGTCATGCTGTTCCTCCCAGCTAAAACATAATAAGCTACTTTTATGACCTATATGCGGTTCCGTGATAGGCGTCTAGCCGCTTCTGGGAGAAAATTCGGGGTATCGGTTGGGTAGCCGTGGCCCACGCCTCGACGACGTACCGCCGATGCACAAGCTGCCGAGACCGCGCTCGACGCGCTCTACAACGCAGCCGGCGTTTCGCGGGCGAACATGTTCGACGAGAATAGCGATTGGATCGGCGGGCAAGCGCAAGGTCGCGGGTGCCAAGAGCCCGTCGGGCGAAGGGCGACATGAGGCGAGAGGCGAGAGCGCCGTTGGCACGCGCCGGTAGTAAACCCAGCTATGCCCATCGACGTTTCAGATAGTGGTCGAGGTCATTCAGCTTGCCCAACTGTCCCCAGGGCGGGCAGGAAAACCGCCAGAAAACGCAGCGTTTTCAAGCTGGTAGCTAGAATGATGTCAGAGAAAATGGAGCGGGTAGCGGGAATCGAACCCGCATATTCAGCTTGGAAGGCTGCTGCTCTACCACTGAGCTATACCCGCCCGGTCGGTGACCGATGACAAGCCATTAGCTTGAGAGCGCGTCGCCCGCAACCCCTCCGATGCGCAGCAACGGGCGGTTGGCTACTGCTTGAGCAACAGGTCGCGCGCTTCATTGATCTTGGAAGCCAGATAGCTCGAGCCGCCGAGGTCGGGATGAACGCCCTTCATCAGTTCTCGATGGGCTGCACGAATCTCGTCTGTGGTGGCGCCGGGCTGCAGGCCGAGCACCTCATAGGCTTCCGCCAGCGCGTCGGCGGGGGCTTTCGGTCCCGCTGCCTCGTCAGACGCCGTTTCAGCGAAATACTCGCGCCAGCCGCTCCGATTGGCATCCAGCCAACTCTCCAGCAGGCTGAGACTGTCGGGGTCCCAATCCACCTCGGCCAGCAGTGCCCGCGTATCTGCTTCGCCCAGATCGATCAGATCGGCGCCCTTGAACTGGCCGTCCAGCACCCGGCCCTGCACCGCGCCGGTGTCGTGGTCCAGCGCCATGGCGAAGTAACGGCTTTTGACTTTGGAGGCATTGCCCCCGTCCAGGGTCGCGTCCTCGAAGGAGAACGGTCCCAGCCGCCCGCTACGGATCACCGAAAAAGCCACCGCGCCGACAAATATGGCAATATCGAAGCGCCGCGCCAGCAACAGCAGCACGGCAATCAGCCCGGCAACACCACCGACCGCCCAGCGCAGGCCGAGCATCAACTGGCGGCGCTCAAACCTGCGCAGATATTGATAGGCCGCCAGTGCCCCCAGCAGTCCCGCCGCGCCGATAAAAAAATAGGTCAATGGGGCAACTGCGCCAGAAGCGCCTGCGCCTGGCCGCTGCCCTGCAGCTTCAGCAGGTCTTTGCCGCCGCTGGCATAGGCCGCCACGGCCTTGAGCAGTGCTGCCAGCTCCTGCGGCGCCGACGCGTCGAACCGGGCATAGGCGCCCTTGGTCAGCCGCGCGAATTCACGGAACCCCGCCTCGACCCTGGTGTCTCGCCCCTCCTGGAACACGAACATCGGACACCCCAGCAGACCGAGCTGTCCGGCCTTGGCGGCCAAATCATCGATATTTTCCTCGATGGCGTCGCCGACATAGACCACTGCATTGATCCTGCGCTTGGCGTGTTCGGTGCGCGCGTGGGCAAACACCTTGGAAATCTGGGTATTGCCGCCCTGGCAGGCAATGCCGGTCATCAGCTTGGCCAGCGCATTGGCGTCGACCACCCATTTCGATGCCCGACATTCGCCAAAGCCCCGGAAATACAGTAATTGCACCTGCAACCCGCTATCCTTGGGAATGGCCCGGAACATCTCGGCCTGCAGCGAAACCGCCAGATCCCAGGTCGGCTGACGGCTCATCGTGGCGTCCAGCGCGAACAGCAGCCGGCCATCCTGGGCCCCCATGGGGCGCGCCATCGCGCCGACCTTCCTGGTGAAGGCGGCGACGTCGGCGCTGACCGTGCCCTGCCCGGGCACGCCCGACTTGTTTCGCACTGTAGCGTCTTTTTCTACCATGGCCTCAATATGTGGCCCCGGCCGCCTGCCCGCAAGCCCGGTGACGCCGCGCACGCAGAGGTGACCGAGCTTGCTGACCTATCCAGGGGTCGATGCAAAGGTTCGCGCGCCTCGCCCTCATCGGGCGTAGTCCCCACCAGACGCGCCGCCAACCGGTTTTTTGCGACCTTTGTGGATCGGGAGTTGACACTGTGTCATCAGACCACCATAAACCGCCCCGACGACACGCCTTGGCGTAGCGTCATCCTACCCAAGCGACGTTGTAGTGGAGGGGTGGGAGAGTGGTTAAATCCATCAGACTGTAAATCTGACCGCTTAGCGTACACTGGTTCGAATCCAGTCCCCTCCACCAACCGCCCCGCACCATCCATGCACAAAGCCTGCAAGTTGCCGTCAGCGGTCAGCACGCCGCTTGCTGGCATGCTGCAAAAGCGCTAGGCAAATGCCATGAGCTTCAATAAATTTCCGCCCAAGGCGCGCTACAATCCCGATGAGGGCCCGGTCTATCTTTACGGCATGCACACCGTGCGCGCCGCATTGGACAATCCCAACCGCATCAAGAAGGTGCTGCTGGCCACCCCCAACGCGCTGAACCGACTGAAAGAATCAGGCGAAATCGGCAAGGTTCCGGTCAAGGAAACCACGCCCAAAGAACTCGACAGGCTGCTTGGCGAGGATGCCGTGCATCAGGGCGCTGCGCTGGAGGTTGATCCCGTCAGCCGTTTCGGGCTCGACGACATCCACCCGCTGCAGTTGGTGGTTGTGCTCGATCACATCACCGACCCGCATAATGTCGGCGCGATTCTGCGCACCGCCTGCGCCTTCGGCGCCGACGCCGTCATCACCACCGCCCGGCACTCGCCACGCGAAACCGGCGTGATGGCCAAATCGGCCTCCGGGGCACTGGATCTGGTGCCGATGATCGAGGTGCGCAATCTTGGCGACGCGCTCGAAAAACTCAAAGGCCGCGGCATGTTGGTGCTCGGCTTTGATTCTGAGTCAGAACTTCAACTCAAGCCACGCACCGATAACCGGCCGATGGCCATCGTGATGGGTGCCGAGGGCAAGGGCCTGCGCCAGCGCACCCGCGAGCTGTGCGACGAAGTGGTCAAGCTGGATATGCCCGGCCCCATCAAATCGCTGAACGTTTCCAATGCCGCCGCCATCGCGCTGTTTGCGGCCACTGCCGGACGCGCCTGATGACGTCATTTGCTCCCTTTGCCATAGCGTTGCGGCTGTCAGGCGTCACCCTGCGGCCACCCGCACAGGAGGGCACGCTGAGCGCCCTGTCGGACGCCGACAAGCAGCAGCTTGAGCTCGATGGCGCCCTCAAGCAATTGACCAGCCGCTTTGAGCCCGAGGACGCCGAGGGCAGCTTTTATGCCCAGGTGGACGTGCCGGTGACCAATCCGGTGCGGGCCCTGCTGGAGCTGGCCGAACAGTCCGGCCGGGCCATTGCCGCCATGCTGGACGATCGCCGCATCGGCAAGGCCGTGCTCGATCTGGCCTTCGACTATCCCGAGCATGGCGAGGCAATGTCGACCCGCCTGCCAGCCCATGTCGTGGCCGCCATTGCCGGCTGTGGCATTGATATCGAAGTGTCGGTCTACCTGACCGATGTCGAGGATGACGAAGAAGCCTAGAATACGCGGCTGTTGCGAGCGATACGGATTTTCCAAGGTCAAGCCCAAGGGCCAACCGCTGCTATGACTGGCAGTATCTGTTAGATCTGGTCGCCAGCACCGGCTGTCGCGTCCACATCCCTGCCCAGCGTGACCGCAAGGACCAGCGTTCGGTCGACCCCGAACTCTACCGCCGGCGCAACCTGATCGAGCGCTTCTCAACCAACTCAAACACTTCAGGCGCATCGCATCCCGCTACGACAAGCTCGCACGGAACCTGATCGCAGCCGTCGTGCTCGCCCTCAGTCCGCATCGAAATGCGCGCTCATGAGTCCGCCATCTAGGCCGGAAGCATGAAGCCGTCGAAGAAGCTTGCGAGCTCCCCATGCGCCTCGAATGGCAGAATCTGCGCGACATGTTGATCAGGTCTGACAATCAGCAGGCAACCCTTCTGCCGGTCGATGCCGCGAAGCTCAAAAATATCCCGGCCGTTTTTCAGATCAGGACAGAACATCTTCTCATAGTCGACCAGGCCCAGCTTGCCTCTGCGCGGCAACAAGAAGGCCGGCAGGGTTTGGAGTGACAAGGTGCGATGCGCCTGCTGGAATATGGCGCGCGTATCGATCACTGAGTCGATATCGGCATCCGCGCCCGTGTATCTTCGTACCGGGGAGTTGGGCGCGTTGGCGAGAAAGTCGCACAATTTATTGATTGCCGACCCCTGCACGGATGGATCCTCGTCGGGGCAAAAGGCAAAGATGCGCCAGCGGGCGTCGGCTTGCACCGTGTGGCCAAGCTCCATGGTCCTGGCGTCAGCGAGGCGCACCACCGGCGCAGAGTGGAACCGCGATCCGATCTCAAACCCCGTCGCAAGGTGCTGCCAGAGCGGTTGCCCGGTGAAGACCGAAGGCTCGTATTTGACCGACAGGCCAGCGGTGTAACGCCCATGCTCAATGAAATAGCTTTGGAATTTTGGCGTTTCTTCCAGCGATGATCCCGCCTCGGGCGGTGCACTGATGATCCTGGACCATTCGTGGTCAAAATCAATCAGGTCCTTGGCGACCCTGTGTCGTTCCGCCGCGTAGCTGTGCAAAATGTCGGGCCGCGAGCGCCCCTCCAGAACAGCAATGAGTTTCCAGCCCAGATTGAACGTATCGCCCATCGACACGTTCATGCCCTGGCCTGCCTTGGCGCTATGGGTATGGCACGCATCTCCGGCTATGAAGACCCGGGGCGCTTGGGTGTCGATATTGTCGGCAGGAACATCATCGAACTTGTCCGCCAAGCTGTGTCCAACTTCATAAATCGACCACCAGGCGACTTCCTTGACGTCGATGCTGAAGGGGCTGAGCACGCGGTTGGTCGCATCAATCAGCTTGTCGACGGTCACGGTATTCACCGACACGCGCTGGTTCTCGACGAGTTTGTCCATCTCGATATAGATACGAACCAGATTACCCCCTTCGCGCGGGATGATAATGATATTGCCCTCATCGGCGGATTTGATCAGAGACTTCAATCGATAGTCTGGGAAATCAGTCACGGCCAAAACGTCCATCACCCCCCAGGCCTGATTGGCGCGGTCACCACGCAATTCCTGCCCGATGGCGCCGCGCACCACACTTCGGGCACCATCACACCCGACAACATAGCGAGCGCGGACGGTCTCGGTCTGCCCCACATTTTCTGAATCAACACGCTCCAGCGTCACTGTGACCGGGTATGCCGCACCGTCCTCATCCACCGTCAGGCCGACGAGTTTTCGCGCATAATGCGGCTCGAGGCGCGACGGAGAGTTGCGCATGATTTCCAGATAACGGTCGTGTACCCGGGCCTGATTGAGAATGACGTGAGGCATTTCCGACAGCCCCTCCTCCACGTCCTGAATACGGCCGGTCCGGTGAATTGCCGTTGGATTGTCAGGGTTGGGGTTCCAGAATGTCGTTTCGTTGACCCAGTGGGCTTCGCGCATCACCTTCTCGCCGATCCCGAAGGCCTGAAACATCTCCATCGAGCGACACGAGATACCATCCGCCTGCCCCTTTACCATGGGGCCCGCCTTCTGCTCGACAATGGCCGTGGTGAGATGGGGAAACGCCGATAGCTGCGCGGCGAGTGTAAGGCCAGCGGGACCGCATCCCACGATCAGTACGTCAACTGTTTCGGGAAGGCCGGCACCAGGCTCCGCATGTCCCGGGGCTGCCTCGAAGACATCGGGATCACCCGGTTGAAAACCATTGAGGTGAAACTGCATCAGCCATTCCTTACATCAACAGGACATTTAATAAGTGAACTTACTATACGCACCCCTGTCGAGCACTCGTCAATAAAAAAGTATGTGTACGTTCTATTTTTTTGCTAGTTGTGCCTCACACGAGGCAGCACCGGGGCCGGCCAATGAACAGTTCAACTTCCATGACGATCAGTTCCAGAATGCCGGGGCACCTCATCCGACGGTTGCATCAGGTGTCGACACATGTGTTCTTGCAGCGCGTTCTCGAGGCAGGGTACGATTTGACGCCCGTTCAGTTTGCGGCGCTCGACACGCTCCGCCACCACCCCAAAATTGACCAGGCAAGCCTCGCCCTGGCCATCAGCAAGGATCGCGCAACTGTTGGGGCCGTAGCCGACCGCCTGGAGCAGAAGGGACTTGTGACGCGCGTTATCAGTACGCGCGACAAGCGGGCGCGGGAACTGGCCCTTACCGAGGAGGGCGAGGCCGTCATTGCTGCCCTGTTTCCGATCGTCGAAGACCTGCAGAAAGAAATCCTTCCCGGCCTTGATGATGATGAATACCGTCAGTTCATTGCCTTGGCGTCCAAGGCCGTGAGGTCTGCGGGCTCCCTCGGGGAAAGCTGAGGTCGACACCAGCTTTCCCCGGGAATTCACCCCATGGCCCCCATGATTTCGCGGGCCTTTACCGGAACATCGCTTGCGGGATGAGCAAAGCAATCTGCGGGAATATGACAATCAACAGCAGGCCGACGGCCATTGCGAACCAGAACGGCAGTACACCACGGAAAATGGTCGCCATGGGGACGTCGCCGGCCACACTTTTTACCACGAAGACGTTCAACCCCACCGGGGGCGTAATCATGCCCATCTCAATGACAATCACGGCGATGACGCCAAACCAGATTGGGTCAAAACCCAGTGACATGATGATGGGGAAGAAGATCGGAATCGTCACCACCAGCATCGCCAGCCCATCCATGAACATACCGAGCACCAGATAGGCCACCACGATCAGCAGCAGCACGCCGTATGGGCCCAGCCCCGTCGACATCATCGCTTCGCCCAGAGTGGCAGGCAAATGGGTGAGGGCCAGAAATGGATTGAGCAAATTGGCCCCGATGATGATCAGGTAGAGCATGGCGGTTGTGCGTATGGTGTCAGAAACAGCTCTGACGACTGATTCCCTGTCGAGCTTGCCCGACAACAGTGCCATGACGATCACCAACGCGGCCCCGATTCCTGCGGCCTCAACAGGCGTGAAGACCCCAAGATAGATACCGCCAATTGAGGTGACGATAACAAAGATCAACGGCAAGGCGCGCAGGAGCGCCACAAAACGCTCGCGAATTGGCACCTCAGCACCCCGTGGCCCCGCTGCCGGGTTGCGCAAGGTAACAAGGGTGACTGTGGCCATGAAGAGCACCGTCAACAGCAGGCCCGGCAGCACACCGGCCATAAAGAGCTGGCCGATACTCTGTTCGGTCAAAATGGCGTAGATCACAAAACCCGTCGAGGGTGGGATCAGAAATCCCAGCGTTCCCCCCGCTGCGATCGCACCAGTCGCCAGTCCGTCAGAATAGCCAAAGCGCTTCATCTCCGGAAGCGCCACCTTGCCGATGGTCACTGCGGTGGCTACGGACGAACCGCTCACCGCGGCGAAGGCCGCGCAGCCAACAATCGATGCGGAGGCGAGCCCACCGCGCAGCCGCCCCACCCAGGCGAAGGCCGCCTCATACAAGCGGCGACTAAAGCCTGCCGCCGAAGCGATATTGCCCATCAAAATGAAAAGCGGCACGACGGTCAGGGAATAATTCGAGGTCGCCGAAAACGTCTCTGTCACCAGCAGCGCATTGGCGGAGCGGCTGCCGTTCAGGACCATGGTGCCGAAAAATCCAACAGCAAGCATGGCCATGCCCACCGGCATTCTCAGGATCATGAGAATGAACATGATGCCGAGGCCACTGAGTCCAATCAGGAAATCACTCACTTCTCGGCGCTCCCGGTTAGCAGCACATCAACAAGTTGAAGGGCCAGCACAATTGCATAGAGCGTCGCTCCGAGCACGAGCAGCCCGTAAAACGGCCACAGCGGAATAGCGAGCATATTGGTGGCATCGCCAAATTCAGCCGCGTCCTGCATCTTCGACCAGGAACGCAAGGCCAGCAGGCCGAGCAGATATATGGCAATGCCACGCGACAGGAGATCGCCGAGAAACCGTCCCACGGGGCCAATAATGCCATCGAACACGTCGACGCGAATGTGGTCGCCCCGCTGCGCTGCGGCAGGCATTGCCAGCATCACCAAAGCGATAGAGGCCAGTTGGATAATCTCATTGCTGCCCAGAATGGGCGCCGCGAAAACATATCGCATGATCACGCCAACGGAGGTGGCTACCAGCAGGACCACCAGCGCCGCTGAAGAGAGTATGTTAAGAAGGCGGACCGCCCATTCGACTGGTGTCGAATGGGCCAATCCGCGTGGCGCGTTTGCGGCCTCGTGGTCAATCATTCTGCAGGGCTTCGACGTAGGCCCGAGCATCCAGCCCGCTCGCATCTGCTTCGGAGACTACCTGTTCCACCACAGTCGCAGAGACTTCGTTAAATCGCGCTGCTTCCTCAGGCGAAAGCGTGATCTGTTCCTTGCCATCGGTGGCGACAAAATCTGCCATCGCCTTGTCGGCAACTGCGAGCCAGGCGGCATTGCCGTTGATGGCTGCTTCACCGCCAGCCTCAAGCACAATTTTCTGCTGCTCAGCGGACAGATCATCGAAACTGTCGCGGTTCATGACCAGGAAAAAGTCGGAGATCGTAGTCTCCATGCCACTGGTGACGTATTTGGTCACTTCGGCCAGTCGGAACGCGCTTAGGGCTGTCGCGTCGATCATGGCCCCATCAATCACCCCAGTTTGCATGGAATTGTAGATTTCAGTCGCCGGCATCGAAACGGGTGTTGCACCCCAAGCTTCCACGACCAGCCCTGCATTGCGCGAGGGAACCCTGAGCTTCAGCCCTTTGAGATCTTCGAGGCTATGGACAGGCTTTTCAGCCATGAACAGCAGATTAGGTGCATTGTTCCAGATCCCGAGCAAGACAACACGGCGATACTCATCCGAGAGCTTATCCAAATTGGCAAGCATCTGGGCCGTTCCGGTCTCTGCGGAGATGACCCCGGGCAACTCTGCCAACAGGGTTTTTGGGAAATTTGACGCCGTGTAACCGGGCAATCCGAACACGATGTCGGCAACCCCATCGACGGCGCGGTTGTATTGCTCCGCTGGCCCTGGGCCAAGTTCACCACCCATGAAGATGCTGACGGTCACCTCACCACCAGTCTTCTCGGCGATTGCGTCAGCAAAAGGCTTGTATGCCTGCTCCAGAACGAAGTGGGTCGGCGGCTGGAAATCAGCCAGTTTAAGTTCACGCGCCATCGCTGACGACGCCGCAAGTGCCAGTGCGGCCGTTAACACCGCTGTCAAGCTCTTGATATTCATGTTGTTTTCTCCCTTTGTAAATTGACTGGCTAAGTTCTATTTTCGTTGCGCCGGGACTGTTCCTGGCGCTGATGCAGCATGGTTTCAGCGGGGATAGACCACCCCTTCGAACAGTTTGCGCGCGGTGCGGATGGTGCCGGCCGCCTTGACGCCGCCGTCCTCGGCCATTTCAAGAAATACCTCCATGGCCCCGGTGGGGTGCTCGATCTGAAAGCGGCCATCCGCCGGAATGACCGATAATGGTTGGGCGACGCTGCCTTCAATCAGGCAGGCCGTGGCGACCGTTACGGCGGCCAGCACCCCGACAGAAGCGTGCACCCGATGGGGAATGAAGCTGCGGGTATTGATGGCGCCCCCCGCGACAGCGGGCGAAACCAGTGTCATCTTGGGAACCGAAGCCTCGCTCACATCGCCCAGGTTCATGAGCGGCCCCACCGCCAGCCGGATCGCCTCGATCCGGGCCTTGAGCGCGGTGTCGGCTTCGATTGCCTCACGAGTTTCTTGCCCCGACAGGCCAAAATCGCTGGCCCGCATGATGACGCAAGGCATGCCATTATCAATCAAGGTGCAGTTCACGCCGTCGATGACGTCGCTCGCCCGGCCAGTGGGCAGCAGGGCACCACACATGGCGCCGGCAATGTTCTGAAACAGCAGGGGGATCGCGGCATGCGTGCCGGGAACGCCATCAATGCGCGCATCGCCCGCATAATTGACGCGGCCATTGGGGGTCTGGATTTGCGCGACCGCCACTTCACCGGAATTGACCATGTGGATGCGAACCGGGGTAATATCACCCGCAACCGGCACCAGACCCCGCTCGATCGCCGCAGGGCCAACGCCGGCCAGGATATTGCCGCAACCCTGCGCGCCCGAAACCAGCGCCTGGTCGACAAATACCTGCAGGAACAAATAGTCGATATCGGCGTCCGGTCGGGTCGATGGCGACAGGATCGCCACTTTGGAGGTCAATGGATCAGCGCCACCAATGCCGTCGATCTGACGCGGATCAGGGCTGCCCATAATGGCCAGCAGCAGCGCGTCGCGGCTGGTCGGCTCGGACGGCAGGTCGCTGGCCAGAAAATAGGCGCCTTTGGACGTGCCGCCCCGCATCCACAGGCAGGGGATGCCGCCCTCAGACATATTTCAGCCCCTTGGCCGCCAGCGTTTCGCGCATGCCATAGATATCGAGCCCCAGTTCACCGGCGGCCAGACGCTGGCGCTTGCTCTCTTCATTGGCCAGCCGCTTATTGGCCGCTGCCAGAACCGCTTCGGCTTCGTCGCGCTTCACCACGACAACACCATCGTCATCGGCCACGATGACGTCACTTGCCTCAACCAGTGCGCCGGCGCAGACAATCGGCACATTGACCGAGCCGGGGGTTTCCTTGACCGTGCCCTGCGCTGAAATCGCCTTGGACCACACCGGAAAGCCCATGCGGGTCAGGTCGCGGATGTCACGGACGCCGGCGTCAATGATCAGTCCGCGACAGCCCCGCGCCATGGCCGAGGTCGCGAGCAGATCGCCAAAATAGCCATTGTCGCAGGGTGAAGTTGGCGCCAGTACCAGAATGTCGCCTGCCGCCAATTGCTCGATGGCCACATGGAGCATCCAGTTGTCGCCCGGCGGGGCCGAAATGGTGACGGCAGAACCGGCAATCTGGGCACCGGCATAGATGGGCCGCATATGGCTTCCCAGCATGCCCTTGCGCCCCTGCGCCTCGTGCACGGTGGCAACACCCGCCGCAGCCAGCCCGTCAATGGTCGCCGCAGTTGCGCGCGCGATGGTCTGAACAACAATACTCATTGTTCATTCTCCTTTTTGGCCACCGGTGGGGTGCCGTGCGTATGGAAGCTCTCGATGGTTTTCAGGCCCCAGGCCTGGCCTTTTTTGCGCTCGGTTTCGGTCCAGACGACCGTCTGCCAGTCGGGCGCCAAAATCAGGCGGGCGCCGGCATTGGCAAGTTCCACGCGGTTGCCGGCCGGCTCCCAGACATAGAGGAAGAACGTGCCTTGAATGGCATGCTTGTGCGGCCCGGTTTCGATATGCACGCCGTTTTCCAGAAAGATGTCGGCGGCCCGTAAGATATCCTCGCGCGTGTCGGTGGCATAGGTGACGTGGTGCAGCCGGCCCTGCCCGCCGCCATGCTCTTCGGTGCAGGCCAGATCATAGGTCTTGTTGTTGACCGTGAACCAGCAGCCGCCAATCCGGCCATTGTCGAGCTGGATCATCTCGGTCACGCGGGCGCCCAGACAGGTTTCCATGAAGCGGCGGAACTCGGAAACATCGGCGGCCAGAAGGTTGAGATGATCCAGCCGACGGGGCGCGGCACCGCGACCGTGATAGCGTTGCGCCAGGTTCTTCAGCTTGGGGCGCTCGGCTTCCGGCGCGACATAGCGCTTGGTGTCCCAGTAGATTTCGAACACATGTCCGGACGGGTCTTCAAAGCGGAAGGCCCGACCGTAACCGAGATCGCCATCGACCCAGCCGAGCACCTTGAAGTCGCTCGCTTCGATGGCAGCCACCCGGCGGTCCAGCGCTGCCTGCGAGCTGGCGCGATAGGCGATGTGACCGACGCCGGTGGTATGATGGCGCGTCAGCTTGAGCGTGTGGAACTCATAATCGTCCCAGGCGCGCAGATAGGCCGAATTTTCGTCCTGGCCCGACACGGTCAGGCCATAGACGCGGGTGAAGAAGTCGAGGCTTTCATCGAACTTGTCGGTGAACATCTCGACATGCCCGAGATGGGCTATATCAAAGCAGGGTTCCATCAGAGCTCATCCACGGTGCGGGGAAAGATCGACTGGAAGCCTTCGGCATATTTTGAAGCGCGGCCGCCCGACTGTCCGCCCGAGTTGCGCTGGAAGTGGTTGGCCCGGTTCTGGGCGACCCGGGTATAGAACTCCCAAAGGTGTTCCTGGCCTTCCATGCATTCGATGGCGGCGCGCTTCTTGTCCCAGACGTCCGTAACGTCGAGAAACACATCGGGCTTCCACCCCATCTGCTCGGTCTGGTGCGGCTCGAACAGATAAAGCTGTGGCGCGCCGAGCACCTTCTCGCCGGGTTTGTGACCCCAGGCCTGGGCAATCATGCGGGTCTCAAGGGCGACCTGCGTAGCGTACATGTGATCGGTATTGTAGGGATCATATTGCGAGTGGCTGAGCATGAAGGCCGGCTGCACGGCGCGAATGATATCGACCAGGCGATACTTGTCGTCATCGTTCAGGCGCAGCGGGTAGTCGCCCAGATCCATGCTGACCAGATCATGCACACCCAGTTTTTCTGCCGCCCGTTCAGCTTCTCCGCGTCGGGCCGATTTGACTTTTTCGAGGGTCATGTCGGGCTGCTTCCACAGCTTGGCAGACTCGCCCCGCTCGCCAAATGACAGGCAGACGACGGTGACCTCATAGCCCCGGGCCGCATGTTGGGCGATGGCCCCACCGCAGCGCCAGACGAAGTCGGCGGCATGGGCGCTGATGACAAGTGCGGTCTTGGCTTTGGACTGGGTCAACTCACTCTCCTGATGCTTAAGCTGGTTGAATGTCGCATCGCAGCATCGAGAAAACCAAATCCAAATCTCGGACCAGCCATAAGTATAGGCTATAGCGATTTACGTTTGACGGTGGGACCTGTACGCTGGCGAGGCCCCTCCCCCCTATGCAGCCAAGGATATGCAGATGGTGACCGCTGGATCGATTGCGCTGGCCGGTATTGGCGCGGCCAGCCGGGCCTCCACGCAGGGCTGGCAATTACCGTCGCGCGCACCATACTCCGATGGCGTCAACGCGCAGCATGCCCACCCGGCACTCGATGCCCTATTGGCCGCAAGTTCATGAGAGCCAATCTGCGCCATCTGCGCGCTTTTCTGGCGGTCTTCGATACCGGCTCCATCACACGCGCTTCGGCGATGTGTCACGTATCCCAACCGGCGGTGACCCAGGCCATTCGCAAGCTGGAGCGGCAGGCCGAAGCCGAGCTGTTCCAGCGCACCAGCCATGGTCTGTTCGCCACTCCAGCCGGTACGGTGCTGGCACTGCGCGTCCGCACCGCCTTTCGCCTGCTCGATCCAGCGCTTGCGGAATTGGCCCCACGCCTGCGCATCACCGCCACCGCGGCGCAACTGACGGCACTGATTGCGGTCACCGAGACCGAGAATTTCACGCTGGCCGCCCGACGGCTCGGCCTGGCCCAGCCCACCGTGCATCGGGCCATCACCGACCTTGAGCAGGAAATCGGCCGGTCGCTTTTCGAACGTACCGCGCACGGCATGATCGCCACCCGGGCGGCGGAACTGCTGACCCGGGCTGCCCAGCTGGCCTTTGCCGAACTTGATCAGGGCGAGGCAGATCTCGGCGAATTGCTGGGCCGCGAAGTCGGCCGCATTGTCGTCGGGGCCATGCCGCTCTCGCGTTCGCTGATCTTGCCGCGTGCCATTGCCCGCTTCCGGCAACAGCGCCCAACCTTGCCGATCCAGGCACTCGATGGCCCCTATGCCGATCTGATCACCGGCTTGCGACGCGGTGAGGTGGATTTCCTGATCGGCGCCATGCGCGATCCTGCGCCGATCGGCGACATTGTCCAGCAAGCGCTGTTTGACGACGAACTGGTGGTTGTCTGCGGGCGTCATCACCCGTTGCTGACCCAGCCGAGTGTGCAACTCGCCCAACTGGCTGCCTATCCCTGGGTGGTTGCGGTTGAAGGCACGCCCACCCGGCAGCAATTCAACCAACTGTTCGCACCCGGCAGCAGCACCAGACCGATCAGCCTGATTGAAACGGGCTCAATGGTGCTGATGCGCGAATTGCTGCAAATCTCTGATCACCTGGGGTTCATTTCAGGGCTGCAGATTGAATCGGACATCAAGCTGGGTGCCGTTGCGCGCCTGCCGCTGCGGCTTGGGGATACATCGCGCTCGATTGGCCTGACCGTTCGCGCCGGCTGGACCCCGACGCGGGCCCAGGACGAGTTTCTGCAGGCGCTTCGAGCCACGGTGGCTGACCTCGGCCCCTGAGCATCATCAGCCAGATGCGCTAGATCTGCTCGGGCCAGTAGAGCCGCGTCGGATTGTCGACCAGCAGTGCCTGGAGGCTTTCGGGCGACGGGGCGATGATCTTGAGCAGATCGACCAGTTCGCCATCGTCGGGCATATTCGCCTTGATATTGGGATGGGGCCAATCGGTGCCCCACAGCACCCGGGTCGGAAAGCGCTCAACCAGCAGGCGACCATATTCGGCTGCGTCGTGGAAGGGCGGGCCGGCGCGCGAGATACGCTCGGAGCCACAGACCTTCACCCAGAAGCGCTCATCTTCCATCAGCTCAAGCAGCAGGCGGAAGGCCAGTTGCTCGGGTCCGGCGCTGGCATCGATACGACCCATATGGTCGATGACCATGGGCAGTTCGAGTTCCTTGAGGAAGGGCGCCAACTCTTCCAGCCGATGCGCATCGAAATGCACCACAATGTGCCAGCCAAGCGGAGCGATACGCTTCACCATGGCCCGCACCATATCCTTGTCGGCGGCCTCGCCAAGGTGGGTGACGAAGTTGAAGCGGACGCCGCGGACGCCCGCATCATGCAGGCGCCCCAGTTCCTGATCGGAAACCGTCGCATCAACCATGGCGATTCCACGATAATTGCCCTTGCCCGCAATCAGCGCGTCGACCATGGCCGCATTGTCGCTGCCGTGGCAGCTGGCCTGCACGATAACGGAACGATCAATGCCCAGATGGCGATGCAGGGCAAAGAGTTTTTCCTTTGGGGCGTCCTCGGGCTGATAGGTGCTGGTCGGGGCGAAGGGAAACACAGCTGCAGGCCCAAAGACGTGACAATGGGCATCGCAGGCGCCCTTGGGCAGCACGAGATCGGGCTTTTTGGGATTGGGGTGGAAAGGCAGGTTCATGGAGTCAGATGCTCGTCGGTTCGTGTGATAGCGGCTGGGCCGCAGCAGGCGTCGCCACGCTCAAGCGCAGCGTCGTGAGGATCAGCAGCACTATGCCGACGGCTCGCGCGGACAAGGTAGCAAGGTCAACGGCATCAACGGCAGTTGGCCAGACGGTCAGCAAGGCTCCCAGGACCAAGATGCCGCGTTCCGGCCAGCTGAGAGGCCGCACGAGCCAGCCCGAGAACGCCAGGGTCAGGCCCATCGTACTGAGGGTCGCCAGCACGATGGCCAAGCCAATCTGCACGCCACTGCCGACCATCAGAATGCCCGGCATGGTGAAAAACAGAAACGGGATCAGCAGCTTCACAAAGCCCAGCCGGATCGATTCCACTGCGGTCGCATTGGCATCGGCGCCTGAAATGCCGGCTGCAGCATATGCCGCCAGCGCCACCGGCGGGGTGATGGCCGAAACCAGTCCATAGTAGAAAATGAACATATGGGCCGAGATTGCGGGCATGCCCAATCGCGTCAAGGCCGGGGCTACCAGGACAGCCAGGAGCAGATAGGCGGCCGAGGTTGGCAAGCCCATGCCCAGCACAAAGGAGGCCAGCGCCGTCAGGAGCAGGATGGCCCAGATATTGCCGGCGCCAACTTCGACGATCAGGCTGGACAGCATGAGCCCGACGCCGGTGAGATTGAGCACACCGATCACCACGCCGGCTGCTGCGACTGCTGCAATGATGGGCATGGTGGAGACCAGCGTGTCCCGGCAGACCTGTACCAGGTCGATCAGGCTCGCCCTTGTCTGCTTGTGCCAAGGGCTGATGGCCAGCGCCAGCACGATACAATAGACCGCCGCGCGGGTTGGTGTCGTGCCTGCGAACAACAGCGCAATCATGCCCACCAGCGGCAGCAGCAGATAGCCCCGGGTCTTCAACGCTTCCAGCAAGAACGCGACGCCGCCAGCGGTGTCGCGTTCCAGATTGAGTTTGCCGGCTTCAAGGCGGATGGCGATCATCAATGCCAGCACGTAGAGCAGGCCCGGAACCAGCGCCGCCAAGGCGATCTGAGAATAGGGTACGCCGACGATTTCGGCCATCAGGAAGGCCGCAGCGCCCATGATCGGGGGCAGGATCTGCCCCGCCGACGAGGCGGCAGCCTCAATGGCGCCCGCCGTTACCGGGGAGTAGCCGACCCGCTTCATCAGCGGAATCGTGAAGGTTCCCGTCGTCACCACATTGGCGACGGCGCTACCATTGATGGTACCGAACAAGGTGCTGGACAGGGCCGCGGAAAGCCCTGGTCCGCCCTGGACACGGCCCGTCAGGCCACGGGCGATATCGACGAAAATCTCACCAGTGCCGATTTTCATCAGCAGCGTACCCAACAGGGTGAACAGGAAGATATACTCGACCGCGACGCCCATCGGCACACCGTAAAAGCCTTCGGTGGAGAGGAACAGCGTCGAGGAGAGGCGCGCCAGATCGTAGCCGCCATGGCCATATTTGCCCGGAATGAGATAACCGAACAGCGCATAGCCGATGGCGAGTGTGGACAGCACAAGCAGCGCCCAACCCAGGGTTTTGCGCACCAGCACGAAGGTCACCGCGCACAGCGCGAGAAACATGATTTCGTCCATCCAGGTGGAGAGCGCGCCACGCTGGATGACGTCGAGATAGGAGTACCAAAGATAGGGGCCCGGTACGAGGGCGATGGCAGCCAGAATATAGCAGAGCACCCGCGATATCCGCGAGCGGGCTGACAGGCCGACGACCATCAGGCCTGCGGCAGCAACCAGCGAATAGAACATGGAGCGCAACAGCAGAGCGGTGATACCGCCAAAAAAAGCGCCATAAATCACGAGCGCCGTGATCGCAACAGCCAGCAGGGCATAGAGGAGCGATACGATGATCGCTCCTCGGCCCTTACCATGCCCGCCGCGCAAGAGGAGTTTGTCGAGAGCTTCAGACATTATGGCCATTGCTGGTCCGACCTACCGGCCGGCCTCGTCAAAATAGCGCTGCGCGCCGGGGTGGAGCTGGATCGGCGTGTTGGTCGCCGTGGCGAGAGCGATATCGGCCGCCTGAGGATGGATAGCGCCCAACTCATCGAGGTTGTCGAAAATGGCCTTGGTGATCTGGTAGATCGTTTCCTCATCGGCGTCAGCGACGGTGAAGATCGTGGCCGGATCGTTGATGGCCAGTACGGCCTCATCCTGGCCAGCATAGGTGCCGGCGGGGATTTCGTAGTACTGATAGAATGGGTAGTCCACGATCATCGGTGCAGCCGCGTCGGCGTCGATGGGGATCAGGTGCATCTCGCGCTGCGCACCCAGATCGATAAGGGCGGCGGTCGGCGCACCGGCCAGCACGACGGTGGCGTCGAGCGTGCCATTCATCAGCGCCGTGGTGCCTTCATTGTAGGAAATGAACTGGACATTGGCCGGATCGAAAACGCCGTGGGCTTCCAGCAGACGCTGGCCGAGAACGGCAGAGTTTGAACCCGGCGGTCCCAGATTGATGCGTTTGCCGGCGAGATCAACCATGGTCTGGATGCCGGTATCGGCCGTGGTGGCGATCTGCAGCACTGCTGGATAGAGATAGGCCATGGCCGCGACGGGCAAGGCTTCTTCAAACGGGCCCTGGCCGACGCTGGCTTCGTACAGCGTAGAGGACGAGGAGAAGCCCATGGTCATCTGACCTGCCGCAGCGCGGCGGATGTTTTCCACCGAGGCGCCCGTGACTTCTGCGCGGGCAAAAGCATCAGGCATGTTCTGGTTGAGCATCTCGGCCATGCCGGCGCCGATGATGTAAAACAGGCCACCAGTGCCACCAGTGCCGATGGAAATGCGCTCCTGGGCAAGTGCCGGCGTTCCCGCCAACCCTAGCGCCAGACCAGCGCAGATGATCAGTTTCGAAAGTTTCACAGTCTTCTCCCTTGAGTAAAAAAACAATGGCGTCATGCCATTTCTGTAGGCCGCAACACGGGTTCGGCAGAAAGCGCGCGGAAGCTGGCAAAGCTGGCTTCCACAATCTGCTCGACAGCGAGTTCGCGGTCGGCTCCATCGACCGTGCCACCCGACAGACGGGTGACGCGCTCGGGATTGACGAGGGCGTAGTAGAGGGCACCAAGCAGGAAGTGGCTGCGCCAGACCAGATCGGCCTTGGACGCGCCCGGCAGGCAGTCGCCGATCGCCTCGAGAAAGGCGTGGCTGGTGCTGTCGAAGGCCCCGGCGATGATCTCGCGGGCATCACTATTGCCCTCGGCCGACAGAACGGCGCGCATGCGGGTGAATTCGGCACCGCCACCGTCATGATCTGACGATGAGGAGAATGCCGGCACTACATAGGCGCGCAGAACCGCATTCAGACGATCATCTGCATCGTGCACGCGTCTCGCCTCGCCCAGCAGTTCCAGGCGACGGCTATTCATGGGCACGGTATGGCGCTGGTAGATTTCGCGCAGCAAAGCTGCCTTTGAGCCGAAATGATAGGTGAGGCTGCCGACATTTGCGCCAGCCGCCTTGGCGATCTCACGCAGCGATACGGCACTGTAGCCGTTCGAGGAGAACAGCTTGATCGCCGACGCCAGAAGCGCTTCGCGCACACTTGCCTTGGACATATCCTCCCCCCCCCGTTTTGTACGAGTGTTCATATTTCTTGTACGTTCGTACAAATAGAGAGTCAACTGCTGCCCAGCGCCAGCCAATGGTCATTGTCGGCCAGACGGCTTTCCATTCCGGCGTGCGTCATTGCGAGCGATTCCGACCCGTCCTTGCTCAATGGGTGGCGCAGCTGATTGATCTGCAGGAAGCGCCCGCGACGAGTCGTGGGTCGTTACCGAAGCGCCGGCGCCGCTCACAAAAGCGCAGCTCGAGTGTACGCACCCCGTTCGAATCCGAACTGGCTTGGCTTCATGAAGGCAGCCGGCATGAGGACCGCGGGAGGAGAGCCTCACAAATCGCCAGACTGCAGAACGCCAATTGTGTGCTGTATCGAGCGATCTACTGCTTTTTGCGCATTGCTTCGTTCAGCCGATCGCCCAGCGCGCCGGTGCTGCGAGGCGCTTCTTGTTGTGGGCGCTGATTGGCCCGCAGGGGCTGATCGCGGGGCCGTTCGCGCGGGGCTGTATTGTCAACTTCCCGGCGCATGGTGAGGCCGATGCGCTGGCGTGGGACGTCGACCTCGACAACCCTGACCCTGACCACGTCGCCCGCCTTGACGACCTCGTGGGGGTCCTTGACGAATTTGTCGGCCAGCTGGGACACGTGCACCAGCCCATCCTGATGGACGCCGATATCGACGAAGGCGCCAAAGGCGGCAACATTGGTGACGGTGCCTTCCAGCATCATGCCGGGTTTGAGGTGTTTGATGTCGTCCACGCCTTCGGCAAAGGTCGCTGTCTTGAAGGCAGGGCGCGGGTCGCGGCCGGGCTTTTCCAGTTCGGCAAAGATGTCTCGTACCGTAGGCAGACCGAAGCGGTCATCGACAAAGCCCTTTGGATCGAGACCGGCCAGTGCCGATTTGTCGGCCATCAGGCTGCGCAGGTCGCGGCCGCAGGCGGCGATGATGCGGCGGGCCACGCCATAGGCTTCCGGATGCACCGAGGAGGCATCCAGCGGCTCGGCGCCATCGGTGATGCGCAGAAAGCCGGCGCTCTGCTCAAAGGTGCGCTGCCCCAGGCGCGGCACCTCGAGCAGGGCCTTGCGTGAGCGGAATGGGCCATTGGCGTCGCGGTGGGTGACGATGGCTTCGGCGACCGATGGGCCAAGGCCGGAAATGCGCGCCAGCAGCGGGGCCGAGGCGGTGTTGAGGTCAACGCCCACCGCGTTCACCGCGTCCTCGACCACCGCGTCGAGCGAGCGGCTGAGGCGATACTGATCAATATCGTGCTGATACTGACCGACGCCGATCGCCTTGGGCTCGATCTTGACCAGTTCCGCCAGCGGATCCTGCAGGCGGCGGGCTATGGAGACAGCGCCGCGCAGCGAGACGTCGAGGTCGGGGAATTCGGCGGCGGCCAGCGCCGAGGCCGAGTAGACCGAGGCGCCGGCCTCCGAGACGATGACCTTGGTCGGTTTTGCTCCCGGCAGGCGCTCGATGAGATCGGCCACCAGCTTTTCAGTCTCGCGGCTGCCGGTGCCATTGCCGATGGCGATAAGCTGCACGCCGTGCTGCTTGACCAGCGCGGTGATCGCCGCCTGGGCGCCCATGACATCGTTGCGGGGCTGGAAGGGATAGACAGTATCGGTGGCGAGCACCTTGCCGGTGGCGTCGATGACGGCGACCTTGACGCCGGTGCGGATGCCGGGATCGAGCCCCATGGTGGCGCGGGCGCCAGCCGGTGCCGCCAGCAGCAAGTCCTTGAGATTGCGGGCGAAGACGGCGATGGCTTCCACTTCGGCGCGTTCGCGCAATTCGACCATGAGATCGATGGAGAGCGAAACGCGCAGGCGCGTCCGCCAGGCCCAGCCGGCAACCTCGCGCAGCCACTGGTCTGCCGCACCATTGCCCTGGGCCTGGAGCGCCGCCGCAACAAATCGCTCGGCTGGTTTGACCGGGTCGATGACGTCGGCGTCCACCTCGATGTCGAGACTAAGAAAGCCCTCGTCCCGGCCGCGCATCATCGCCAGTGCGCGGTGGCCGGCCACCTTGTTCCAGCGTTCGGCATGGTCGAAATAGTCGGAGAACTTGGCGCCGCCCTCCTCCTTGCCCTTGAGTACCTTGGCACGGAGCATGGCCTTGTCGCGCATATGGGCGCGCAGGCGCCCGAGCAAAGGGGCATTTTCCGACAGGCCCTCGACAACGATATCGCGGGCGCCCTCGAGCGCTTCCTTGGTGCCGGGCACCTCCTCGGTAACATAGGCGGCGGCCAGATGCAGGGGATCGGCGCTGCGATTGGCCAGGATCGCCGTGGCCAGCGGACCCAGGCCGCGCTCGCGGGCGATCTCGGCCTTGGTGCGGCGTTTGGGCTTGAACGGCAGATAGAGGTCTTCGAGCTCGGCCTTGGTGACGGCACCGGCCGCGGCAGCGGTGAGCTCGGGGGTCAGCTTGCCCTGCTCATCGATGGATTTGAGGATGGCGGCGCGGCGAGCCTCCAATTCGCGCAGATAGGTCAATCGCTCGGCCAGCAGGCGCAATTGCGTATCGTCCAGCCCGCCGGTCACTTCCTTGCGATAGCGCGCAATGAACGGCACCGTGGCGCCGCCATCGAGCAGCTCCACGGCGGCGCGCACCTGTTCGGGTCGGGCCGCGACTTCGGTGGCGATCTGGGCGGCAATGCGGGTGTCGAGCTGGGACATGGATCTTCTTTGCGGTTCGGCTGGCGCGACCATAGTCGCCCCAGGCCCAGGCTCACACCCGCCACGCCACGATTTCCTCAACTGTGTGAATGGCGGCGGCCAAGGCCCCGGCGCCTCGTTCGCCCCGCGATCACCGGTCGCCGCCTTGTCGGCGCCCAGCCGGTCGGCCGGCGCCAGCATGACAGCGCCGCGCTCCTTGACCGAAATCAATGCGCCACCGCGGCGTCTTGCTAGGATTTTCCCATGGAAAGCGCGCCACCCAATCGTCCGGATTTGCTCCGGGTCACCAAGCTCACCAAGACCTACGCGGTCGGGGATGCTCAGGTCGTCGCCCTCGACGGGGTCGATTTCGTTGCTGCCAGCGGCGAGTTTGTTGTCATTCTGGGGCCATCGGGGTCTGGCAAATCGACCTTTCTCAACCTCATCGGCGGTCTCGACACAGCCAGCGCAGGCCAGGCATGGTTTCGTAACTGGCAGATCACCTGTGCTGACGACGCCGGCCTGACCCGCTATCGACGCAACCATGTCGGCTTCGTGTTCCAGTTCTACAATCTGGTTCCCAGTCTAACGGCCCGTGAGAACGTGCAGCTGGTCACCGAAATCGCCACCAATCCAATGGCGCCAGCGGAGGCATTGGCCATGGTGGACATGGCCGACCGGATGGATCACTTTCCTGCCCAGCTGTCCGGGGGCGAACAGCAGCGCGTAGCCATCGCCCGTGCCATTGCCAAGCGACCCGACATCCTGCTGTGCGACGAGCCGACCGGCGCCCTCGACTCCAAGACCGGCATTGTCGTGCTGGAGGCCCTCACCCGGATCAATGCGGAACTCGGGACCACTACGCTGGTAATCACCCACAACGCGGCCATCCGCACCATTGCCCATCGCGTCGTCAGTTTTGCCGACGGCAGGATTGCCGCGATCGACACCAATGCCGAGCGCCAGCCAGCCGCCTCTGTGCGATGGTGAGCGGTCTGAGTGCCCTGCACCGCAAGCTGTTGCGCGAGCTGCTACGCTTGTGGGCGCAGGTGCTCGCCATCGCCCTGATCATGGCAGCCGGGGTTGCCACGCTGCTGATCGGCATCGGCACCTATCAGTCGCTGGAGCGCACGCGCGAGGCCTATTACCAGAGCCATCACCTCGCCAATGTATTCGCCACCGTCACCCGGGCGCCCGGCTCAATGCTGGCGAAGATTGGCGCCATGGACGGGGTTCTGGCTGTCGATGGCCGTATCGTCAAGGTAGCGCTGGCCGATATCGAGGGGCTGGAGCAACCAGCATCGGTGCGGCTGATCTCGCTGCCCCAGCAGCAGGCGGGTACACTCAATCGCCTCTATCTGCGCAGCGGGCGGCTGCCCGAAGCCGCCAACCACATGGAGGCGGTGGTCAGCGAGATCTTTGCCAAGGCCCATGGCTTTCGCGAAGGCTCGCAATTTGGCGTCGTGGTCAATGGCGCCTGGCGGCAGGTGACCATCACCGGCATCGCCCTGGCCCCCGACCATGTCTATGCCATCGCCCCCGGCGAGATAACGCCCAATAGCGGCCGCTTCGGCATCCTCTGGGCGCCTGAGCGCACCCTGGCGGCGGCCTATGATCTGGGTGGCGCCTTCAATGCAGTCTCGGTGCAACTGGCGCCCGGCACCTCCGAGGACGCAGTGATTACCGAGCTCGACCGCCTGCTCGATCCGTTCGGCGCGCAAGGCGCCCATGGCCGCAGCCAGCTCACCTCCCACGCCTATCTCGATGCCGAATTGCAGCAGCTTCGCTCAATGAGCGAGGTGCTGCCGCCGGTGTTCCTGCTCGTGGCTGCCTTCCTCGTCAACATGACGCTGACGCGCCTGATTGCCCTTGAGCGCGAGCAGATCGGCCTGCTCAAGGCCATTGGTTATTCCGGCCGCGCCATCGCCTGGCATTATGTCGAATTCGTGCTGCTGATCGCCATCATCGGCCTGGTCATTGGCACCAGCTTCGGCGTCTGGGCGGGCAACGCGCTCACCGAATTGTACACAAGGTTCTACAGTTTTCCCGTCCTCGTCTTCAGCCGCGAACCCAGCCTTTACGCCATTGCGGGCGGTATTACGCTGTCCGCCGCCGTGGTTGGCGCCATCCGTGCCGTCCGTGCCGCCGCCGCGCTGCCCCCAGCTGTGGCGATGTCGCCGCCGGCCCCGCCGACATACCGGCGGCATAGTACCCGCCGCCTGCACCTGCCGCTGCGCCAGACCGGGGTCATGGTCATGCGTCACCTGCTGCACCGACCCTGGCGATCAGGTGGCGGCATCGTCGGCATTGCCTTGTCTGTCGCCGTCCTTGTCGGCTCGCTCTGGTCGGTGGGCGGCGTCGAGTTCATGATCGATTATTCGTTCAACCGGACCGAGCGGCAGGATGCCATCGTCAATTTCACGTCCAGCAAACCGCTGGCGGCCACGGCCGAAATTGCCCGTTTGCCGGGTGTGCTGAGCGCGGAACCCTTCCGGGCCGTGGGTGTGGAAATCGGTCATGCCCAGGTGACGCGCCAGATTGCCCTGATGGGGCGTCCCGCCACGAGCCCCCTCACCCGCATTCTCGACGCCGATCTCAAGGTGGTGCCGATTCCGCCGCAGGGCGTGCTGCTGACACGGTCTTTGGCCAGCATCCTGGGCGTCAGTCCCGGCGACAGCGTCGATATCCGCCTCCTCGATGGAGAGCGGCAACGCCATCAGCTGCATGTGGCAGCTGTGGTCGAAAGCTATCTCGGACTCGGCGCCTATATGGACATGGCCGCCCTGCAGGCGTTGATTGGCGAGGGCAACCGCATTTCGGGCGTCAATGTCACCATCGACTCGCTGCACCAGTCAGAGCTCTTCGCTGCGCTCAAACGCTCCCCTTCGCTGGGCCATATCTCCCTGCAGGCGGCCGCACTCACGCAGTTTCGCGCCACCATGGCGCAGAATATGTATGTCATGATCGCCGTCCTGGTGGGGCTAGCCAGCCTCATTGCCTTCGGCGTGGTCTACAATTTTGCCCGGATCTCTCTATCGGAGCAGGGGCGCGAAATGGCCAGTCTGCGCGTGCTTGGCTTCACCCGCGGCGAGGTCTCGGCCCTGTTGCTGACCGAAATTGCCATCCTGACGCTGCTCGCCCAGCCGCTGGGCTGGTTTCTCGGCGTGCTGGTCGCGCGCGGCATGGTGGAGGGTTTTTCCAGCGAGTTGTTCTCCATGCCGCTGATCATCGGCCCTGATGTTCTTGCCACCGCCAGTCTGGCCGTTATGGCCGCAGCGCTGCTGTCCGGACTCGTGGTCCGCCGCCGGGTTGACCGCCTCGACCTTATCGCCGTGCTCAAAACCAGGGAGTAGCCAAATGTGGAGCCGCCTTCTAACTCTGTGTATTGTCCTCTCGCTGGCCGCTGCCGCTGGCTGGGCCCTGTGGCCGCGCCCGATCGGCGTTGAGACCACCAGCATCGCTACCGGCAGCCTCGTGGTTACCGTTGATGAAGATGGCACCAGCCGCATCGGCGAAGTGTTCCATGTTTCGGCGCCCATTCTGGGTCGCCTGAAACGCGTGGGCCTGCATGTCGGCGATACCGTTACGCAGGGCCAAACACTTGTGAGCATGGAGCCGGTCGCTCCCGGCCTCCTGGATGAGCGGACGCGACGCGTTGCCGAAGCGGCGGTTCAGGCGGCCGCTGCGGGCGTTACGCTGGCCGAAGCTGGCCTGGCACAGGCTAGGGCAACCGACACCTTTGCCCAGCAGGACCTGGAACGATCAATCCAGCTATCGGAGCGCGGTCTGGTGTCGACGCAGGCCCTGCAGCGGGCGAGGCTCGCGGCGGAAACTGCGGAGAAGTCCATGGAGGCGGCCGAGGCAACCCTGCAGATGCACCAGCAGCAGCTGCAGAGCGCACAAGCCGCGCTGATCCAGGGCGACACGCCCACAGTCGGTCCCTGCTGCGTCAATGTCGTGGCGCCGGTCACCGGGCGGGTACTCGCCGTCTTCTCGGAAAGTGAACAGGTGCTGCAGGCCGGTGCGCCGCTGATGGATATCGGCGACCCAGACCTGATGGAAATCCAGGTTGACGTGCTCTCCAGCGACGCTGTGCGCATTGTTCCAGGTGCCCGGGCCAGCATTGTGGATTGGGGGGGTGCGCCGCTGCGCGCTGAAGTGGCACAGATCGATCCGATTGCCACCACCCGGGTCAGTGCCCTGGGTATCGAAGAGCAGCGCACGCGCGTAACGCTGCGCCTGCTCGATGGCCCCAAGAGTCGGGCCGGGCTCGGCCATGGTTACCGCGTTACCGCACAGATCGTGGTCTGGGAGGCGGCAGAGGTGGTCCTGGTGCCCCTCGGCGCGCTGTTCCGCACCGGGGGTGATTGGTCGGTTTTTGTGGTCGAGAATGGCACTGCGCGGCTGCGGACATTGCGCCTGGGCCAACGCAATGGCGAACTATCAGAGGTCACGGACGGCCTTGAAGTGGGCGAGACTGTAATCATGCACCCGGGCGATACGCTGACAGATGGTCGCAGCGTCGTGGCGGAACGCTAACAGCGCTATGCCCGGCACCAGCGGCAGTATCGCTGCGCGACGGCACGCCAGCTGCCCCTGCAACGCAAGGACTTTCTGGGACTTCAATGGCTTAGTGGGTGGATGGCGGAGAGGAAGGGATTCGAACCCTCGAGACAGCTCTAAACCATCTGCGCCCTTAGCAGGGGCGTGCCTTCGACCACTCGGCCACCTCTCCGAGGGGGTGGATAGCGGGCGGGGTGGACGAAGGCAAGCGGTTTTTGGCCAGAATGTCAGCGAGGCCACAGGATCGTTGCGCGCTGTCGGGCTGTCAGCGGTCAGCGGCGGCAAAATTGGGTCTGGGCGCGTCGAAGCCGGACCGGGAATCCCTGGCTCCGACGCGGTGCCTGCCTAACGCTGGTTGAACAGCACCTTCTGGGCGTCCTTGTCATTGGCGAGGTCGAGTGGCGCTTCCTTGCCGACATTGAGGCCCTTATGGACAGCCGGGCGGGCGTTGAGGCGCTCGACCCAGGCGGCGAAATTTTTCAGTTCGGCCGTGTCGATGCCATAGCGCTCCCAGGCCTGGGCCCAGCCAATGGTGGCAATATCGGCGATGGAATATTGGCCGGTAATGAAGTCCCTGCCCTCAAGCTGCTTGTCCAGCACGCGGAACAGGCGATGGGTTTCGTCGCTGTAGCGCTTGATGGCATAGGGCACTTTTTCAGGGGCATAGACGCTGAAGTGATTGTTCTGGCCGAGCATGGGGCCAAAGCCACCAACTTGCCAGAACAGCCATTCATCGACCTTGACCTGCTCACGCGGATCAGTGGGGTAGAACTGGCCGAATTTGAGCCCGAGATATTTCAGGATCGCGCCCGATTCAAAGATCGAGATGGGCGCGCCGCCAGGACCTTCGGGGTCGACGATGGCCGGAATCTTGTTGTTGGGGGAAATCGCCAGGAACTCGGGCGTGAACTGCTCGCCCTTGCCGATATCGATGCGATGGTAGGTGTAGGGGACCCCCAGCTCTTCGAGCATGATGTGCACTTTCTGCCCGTTTGGCGTGGGCAGCGAATAGGCTTCGATAGGCTTGCTCTGGGTGGTCATGGCAGTTCCATTTGTCGTGACGTTACCCAAGTTTGTATCGCCCAATTACGATGAAGGGCAAGGCAACAGCATGCTGCCTTGCCCTTGCAGGAAGATTTTCATGCCCGTTTGACGACCATTTGTGGCCGACCATTTCCACGCAGGGCCGGCGTCACACCGTGACGGTCCAACGTGGCCACGACGCGGTGGCGCATGGCGGCGAACATGAAATCGGGCGTGACGTTGACGGGGGCGTCAAAGGTCACCGTGACAGTGCTGTGACCGCCATCGCCGAGCAGTTGGACGCCAATCACCTTGCCGGTGAAGGGCTGATCGAGATAGGTGCCCTTGACCCGACCGCCAACCTGGAACGGCACCAGCTCAGCATCGGGCAAGGCGGCCCGGGCGGTGTTCCAGTCGCGATAGCCGTGGCGGCGCGCGATCTGCTCCAGGGCCGCACCATGGGTGAGGGTTTCACCGGCCGTGGCGCGCGTTTCGCGCAGGGTTCGGGCTTCAGATTTCAGGGTCTGGATGGACGGGGTATCGAGTGAATACGACATGACAGGATCTCTCATTTGCATGAGGCGTCTGGTGCATGGGAGCCCGCATTGCCATGAAGAGCCTCGCAAAGATGAACCTGGGTTCGCTTCTTGCTCGGAGACTGGGCTTCACCATCGGAATTGCTTCCGGCGAGCGGCAGGTGCCAGTGACCTGAGCCCGATATGATACCGAGACCGGGGTTTGTCAACTGCATGGCTGGGCAGCGATCAGCGCCGCTGATGGGCGCGATCACATTTTTCGGTTGGGCAGATGTTGGTGGGCAGGCTATGGCCTGTCCCAATTCGCCGGAAGAATCCCGGCCTGCGCCGGGATGACACCGGGATGTAAGGACACTGCCATGGTTGAAACGCTGTTCCTGCTGATTGCCGGCCTGCTGGGCGGGGCGCTGAACTCGCTGGCGGGCGGTGGCTCGTTCATCGTGTTTCCGGCGCTGCTGTTTGTCGGCGTGCCGCCGGTGATGGCCAATGCCTCCAACACCTTTGCCGCCCTGCCCGGCTATGCCAGCGGCACCTTTGGCTATTGGCATGCCATGGCGCAACACAAGCATCTGCTGGTGCTCTATGGGGTGGTCGCCGCGGTGTTTGGCTATATCGGCGCCGAACTGCTGCTGGTGGTGACCGATGCCCAGTTCGCGCTGGTGGTGCCCTGGCTGATGCTGTTCGCGGTGCTGTTGTTCGCGTTTGGCAATCAGCTGAATGCCTATGTGGCCAGCCATAGCGGTGGTGGACGGGGCATGAAGCTGCTGGGCAGTGGCCTGTTGCTGCTGTTTCTGGCCGGGGTCTGCGTCTATGGCGGATTCTTCAATGCGGGTCTGGGCATTTTGCTGCTGGCGTTTCTGGCGACGGCAGGGATGAGCGACATTCACGCCATGAACGGGCTCAAACTCTATGTGTCCTCGATCGTGGCGCTGGTGGCGGTGGGGCGGTTTGCAGTGAGCGGTTCGATCGACTGGTACCATGGCTCGATCGCCCTGGTGGGCGTGGTAGTGGGTGGTTATCTGGCGGCACGAAATGCGCATCGGTTTCCGACCAAAGTGATCCGGGGCGCAGTGATTATCTACGGGCTGGTAATGACCGGGTATTTCTTTTGGGGGGCGTATGTCGCTTGAGTCCCAGCCCAAGCTGGATCGTCATCGTTCGGCTTGACCAGTTCGAAAGTGTAGCGCCCTCGGGTCGAGCCCGGGGGCGATGCGCATCGGGTGGGGCCAGCCATGTGCGTTACTGAATATCCGCCTTGCTGATCCACACCGCTGCATCATGGAATGTCGCGCCGCCAAAGGGTTTGGCGGGGCTGGCGCTGGTCAGGGTATTGATGCCCCTGCCGCCGCGATGTGCCCTGTTCTGGTGCAGGCCTTCGGCGATCAGCACGCCGGTGGGCAGGCCAGGCCGAATCCGGGCCGTCAGATCAACGGTACCCCGGCGGTTACCGATGGTGACGAACTGGCCATCGTCAATGCCAAGGCGAGCGGCATCCTCGGGGTGGATAAAGACGGCGGGCGGGCCCTCGCGCTTCTGGCTGCCGGGGGTCTCGTTGAAGGTCGAGTTGAGGAAACCGCGCGCCGGGCTGGTGGCAAGGCGGAAGGGGTGTTCTGCGTCGGTCGGCTCATTGATGGCCCAATGGTCGGCAAAGCGCGGCAGTTCGGCGGGATCGCAGGTCCAGAGGTAACCCTTCTTGTCGGCCACGGCCTGCCAATCAGGCTCGAAACGGAAGCGACTGTCGGGCCAGGCGAAGCCGTTGGCGAAACGGGCCACGGCGTCGGGGCGTTCGCGGTCGACAAAGCCGGTCTTTTCGACCTCCTCCAGAGCCGGATAGCCCGAGCGGCGGAAGGTGTCGGCGACGACCTCGCGGTCGGTGGCGCCAAAGCTTGGATCGGTCAGTGCGAGGCGCGAGGCCAGGGCGTTGATGACCTCATGATTGGAGCGGGTTTCGCCCGGGCGGGTGATGACCGCCGGGCCGTAGAGCACACGGGTATGGCCGCCGCGGGTATAATAGTCGTTGTGTTCGAGGAACATGGTGGCGGGCAGCACGATATCGGCCAGTTCGGCGGTTTCGGTCATGAACTGCTCGTGCACGACCAGGAACAGGTCCTCGCGCGCCAGACCATGGCGCACCAGCGTCTGTTCGGGCGCGACCGAGGCGGGGTTGGTATTCTGCACGATCATGGCCTTGACCGGACCGCCCTGCTTGAGCGCCCTCGCATCGCCGGTGAGGATCGGGCCGATTTCGGACATGTCGAGCCAACGCGGCTCGCCCTTTTGCAGGGTTGTGCCGGTGAGGCGCGACTTGTCGAGCGCCCAGGTGCCCGAATTGGAGTGGAAGGCGCCGCCGCCGCGATGCTGCCAGGCGCCGGTCATGGCGGGGATGCAGAGCGCGGCATGCATGGCGGTCGCGCCATTGCGCTGGCGGGTGAAGCCATAGCCGAGGCGGAAATAGGAGCGCGGCGTGGTGCCGACGAGATGCGCGAACTCGGTGATCTCGGCGACGGTGAGGCCCGTGATCTCGGCGGCCCATTGCGGCGTCTTGCCGGCAAGATGGGCTTCAAAGTCGGGACCGAAATCGGTATATTTTTCCATATACTCGCGGTCCGCCAAGCCATCGAGCAGCAGGATATGCATGACGGCAACGGCCAGGGCGCCATCGGTGCCGGGGCGCAGGATGAGGCCGAGATCGGCCTGGGCCATGGTGGCGGTCTGGTAGATGTCGATGACGACCACCTTGGCGCCGCGTTCCTTGCGGGCGCGCATGGTGTGGGTCATGACATTGACCTGGGTATGGACCGCATTGGTGCCCCAGATGACGACGCAATCGCTTTCGGCCATCTGTTCGGGATTGACGCCGCCCAGCATGCCGGTGCCGGCGATATAGCCGGGCCAGGCGGTGCCGGTGCAGATGGTGTCATATTGGCGGGAATAGCCCTTGGCGGCGCGCAGGCGATCAATGCCGTCGCGCTGCACATGGCCCATGGTGCCGGCATAGTAATAGGGCCAGATCGCTTCGGCGCCGTGCTCGGCCTCGATCTGGCTGAAGCGGGCGGCGATTTCGTCGAGCGCGTCATCCCAGGAGATCGGCGCGAACTGGCCGCTGCCCTTGGGGCCGGTGCGGCGCATAGGCTGGGTCAATCGATCGGGGTGGTGCACCCGCTCGGCATAGCGGGCGACCTTCTCGCAGATAACGCCGGCGGTATAGGGGTCATCCTGAGCGCCGCGTACCCGGCCAATGGTGCGATCATCGAGAATGTCGACGTCGAGCGCGCAGGCTGACGGACAATCATGCGGGCAAACGGAATGGACAGTGCGCAGGACGACGGGCTTGTTCATGGCAGGAAAATACGTGCCTCTCGGCCCGGGTGCAAAGTGATTGTTGTGATGGACGGATTATAAGGCGTGATGGCGTGCCCAAGCGCCGCCTGCATTGCGGTTTTCATCAGTCTGGACGGACCCCGAGACGGCTTTCGCCTCTGGTAAAGTTAAAAAACGAGACGATTGCCGTCCCGGGATGCCGGTTTTTGGAACTGTACGGCGGCACGGGGATCGCTCGCCCCCACACGGCCGGACTGGAACCTGTGGAAGAGACGAACTTCCACCCGGCACACCCCACCACCGTTCGCCTGCAGGCCGCCCATGCGGGGTGATGGGCAGAGTATGCACGCGGTTTTGGGGGGTGGGGATAAGGGGGATAGTTCTGGATCCTGGCGGGTGAGGATCAGCCAGACTTGCAGTCGACACCCACCCCTTGTGGGGAGGGGGTGGTTGGCCCCGATATCGAGGCAATATCTTGCCACATGCACAGCATTGTACCTCTGCATCGAGGGGAAGGCGCAGATCGCGCGGTGTGGTCGTGCAAAGCTACAGGGTGGCGAAGGCTTTGCTGGCGGGTTCGGCGTTGCGGCGGGCGCGGTTGCTGGCGTGGGTTGCCAGTTGGGCGGCGCCAGCGTGGAACTGGGAGAAAGTGATCGTCCCGGCCGACTGCGTTGCAATGGTGATGCCGCGCCAATTGGGCCGCACCGCGCGCACATCGGACCAGATGATGCTGGTGACGCGCCCCAGGGCAGAGCGGTGCTCGATGCACTTATTGTTCCAGCGCACCCGGGTGAACAGGCCATCCAGGCCGATGCCCAGTGCCCCTGCCCCCAGCAGCAGCGAGGCCAGGAAGGTGGCGATCATCTGCGTGGCGGGGATGTGTTTGGAACTGCCAATGACGATCACCGCCGACATCAGCACAACGGCCAGAGCCGCCGCGCCATAGCAGGCAAAATACTCTACCAATGAGGGCCGCAACTCGGACCAGCCATCCACCAGCAGGGCCTCCTCACTCTGCAGCAGGCGCAGCGCCAGAAAGGCGGCATAGCCGAAGGCGACGACCCCGGCGGCACGGGACAGCGGCAAGTCAGCAGTCAGCGGTACATATTTGAGAATGAGAAGGGAGATAATAATCGACAGTGGCACAGCCACTTCCTGCCAGCGCAAGGGCACTAATGCTCTCCAAAATAGTTGGGCCGATGACGCGAAACGGCAATTTCGATGCCTCGAATCTAGCAAGGTGCGGTGATTTGGCCACTGACAATTTTGCGACTTGTGTGCGTGGCGGCGATTTTCCGGCGAGAATGTCACAGTGTCGGCGTGCATATATGGCTTCAAGGCGATAGGAAACCGATTCATGACGCCGCGCCAAATAGTTGATTTACCACGCATATTTCGTCCGTGGCAGCGCATCGGATGCGGCCGCAACGGCGCTGACGCAGCGCGCCCGCCAGTGCGGGGTGGACAGGCGAGCCCATTGCGATTTCTAAATTGGCGGCGTGCTGGAGGGCGAGATGCGCGATTCGATACCAATGCCGGTGACGGCGATGCTGGGCGCCAGCATGTTCTGCTCCGGCGTGACCTTTGCCAGCACCGCCCCCTATGCCGCCATTGTTGGCATCGAGGCGCTGGGATTGAGCAGCGCGCAGTATGGACTGCTGATTGCCATCGGCTCGGTTGTCGGCGCGCTGGTGTCGGTGGCGCTGGGTTATGCATCTGACCGCCTGCATGATCGACGCGTGCTGGTGTTGCTGGCGGCTGTCGCCGGCATGGTCGGCTATGGCCTGATCTATGCCGTGCGGACGCAACTGGCATTCGTTGTCGCCATGGGCGCAATCATGCCGCTGGGCCTGGCGATGTTTTCCCAGAATTTTGCCTATGCGCGGGTGTATTACAACGCCAAGAACCCAGAACGGTCGCAGTTCATGGTCTCGGCGATGCGCACGGTGTTCACCGTAGCCTGGGTGGTTGTGCCCCCGATTGTGGGCGTTATTGCAGCGCAGTTTTCGGTGTTTGACGTGTATCTAGTGGCGGCATTGGCCTATGCGGTGTGCGGGCTGATCTTTGCCATCATGATGACCGATCCGGGCACCCATATTGCCTCGGCCCCGATTGCCAAGCGCGAGGCGGGCGCCAAGCGGGGGCTGCTCCCGGCGCCGATCCTGACCGGACTGGCGGGCATTCTGGTGATCAATATCGCCATGCGACTGGTGACGCTGGCCATGCCGCTGACCATTGTCACCCGGCTGGGCGGCACCTTGGCCGATGTGGGACTGTATGCCGGATTTGCTGCGGCCATGGAAATCCCGTTCATGATCATGTGGGGCTATCTGCTGGCACGGATGTCGCGCGAAGCCATCATCGTGGGCAATGCGCTGCTGCTGGGTCTTTACATCTATCTGGTGTCGCAGGCCGGGTCAGTGCTGGAAGTGTTCTGGCTGCAAATCCTCAACGGCATTGCCACCGCCGCGCTGATGTCGATCCCGATCAGCTATATTCAGGACGCGATCAAGGGGCGCGTGGGGCTGTCGACCTCGCTGATGGATGCGGTTGCGATCGGCGCCACGCTGGTGGGGGCGACCGCCTTTGGCGTCTTGAGCGCTACTGGCGATTATCAGCTGGTGCTGCAAGTGGCAGCGGCCATTGCGGCGGCGGGTGGGCTGATCATGCTGACCGGCAATGCCAGCAGAATGCGAGCCCGCCTGGCATAGCGCGACGGGAAATCCCGCGCGCAAGAAGAAAGGGTGGCCGTAGCCACCCTCCCCTTCAGATATGTGACGCCGCTCAGATCTGCGGCTTGCGCTTGGGCTTGTGGTCTTTCTTGACCGGCTTGACGCCATCGGTCGGCTTGCCGGCCCATTTCGGCTTGCCCTTGTCCTTGCTCGGCGCCGCCTTGCTGACCTTGGGCGGGCGCGGCTTGTCGAAGTCGGGCTTGGGTGGCCGAGGCTTGTCGGCATCAGCGGAGGGGTTCCAGCCGCCGGTTGCCGGTGCCTCGAAATCATCAGGCCGCAAGCCTGCAGAGCCATAGCGGCTCTGACGGTCGGCCCGTTCGGGGCGCGGTGCATCGGGATCGTAGCGCTCGACCGGACCGGGTGGGCGACGTTGCGACGGGGGTGGGCCAGCCGGACGTTCGCCGGGACCATCAACCGGGGTGATGGTGACACCGCGTTCGCCCGAACCATTCTTGGCGATGTTACGGGTAAAGGCATCGGCCTTTTGCGCGGCAACTTCAAAGATGGATTCCGTATCGAAGATGCGGATCGAGCCAATGGCGGTCTTGGTGACGTCGCCGGCCTTGCACAGCATGGGCAGGATCCAGCGCGGTTCGGCACGCTGCTTGCGACCGACATTGACCTTGAACCAGGTACCGCCTTCGAAGCGTTCGCGGGTCCGCGGATCGCTGTCGCCGGGCTTGCCGGGCACCGGGTTTTCGGTGACATCCTCGGGAGCCGGACGGGCAGCGAGCTGCTGACGCAGATAGGCGGCGGCAATGGCTTCGACCGAATGACGTTCCATGAGCTGAGCGACGAATTCGGATTCGTCCTCGGCGATGGGCGCTGTCAGGGCGTCATTGGTCAAAATACCTTCGCGGAAGCGGGCGTCGATCTCGGCCGCGGTGGGCGGCGCCATATTGGTGACGTCGAGCTTGGCCGTGCGCAGAATGCGCTGGGCGACATTGCGACGATGCATCGGGGTGATGATGACGCAGGTGCCCTTGCGTCCTGCCCGGCCAGTGCGACCCGAGCGATGCAGCAGGGTGTCGGGATTGGTCGGCAGATCGGCGTGGATCACCAGATCGAGATTGGGCAGATCGATGCCGCGGGCAGCAACGTCAGTAGCGACGCAGATCCGGGCGCGGCCGTCGCGCATGGACTGCAGCGCATTGGTGCGTTCGGCCTGGCTGAGTTCGCCGGACAGGGTGACCACATCAAAGCCGCGGTTGTGCAGGCGGGCCGAGAGGTGTTTGACGCCCTCACGGGTGGAGGCGAAGACAATGGTATTGGCCGCCTCGTAGTAGAGCAGCGTGTTGATGATGGCGTTTTCGCGCTCATTGGCCGGGACCAGCATGAGCTTGTAATCGATATCGGCATGCTGCTGACCACCGCCGGTGGCAGCAACACGCAATGCATTGCGCTGGAAGGTCTTGGCCAGTTGGGCGATGGGCTTGGGCACAGTGGCCGAGAACATCAGGGTGCGACGATCCTCGGGGGCGGCGTCGAGGATGAATTCGAGATCCTCGCGGAAACCCAGATCGAGCATCTCGTCGGCTTCGTCGAGCACGACGGCCCGCAGTGCCGACATGTCGAGCGCGCCCCGGGTGATGTGATCGCGCAGACGACCGGGGGTGCCCACCACGATATGGGCGCCACGATCGAGCGCACGGCGCTCGGTGCGGGCATCCATGCCACCGACGCAGGTGGCCATCTTGGCACCGGCTTCGGCATAGAGCCATTCGAGCTCGCGCTGGACCTGCAGGGCCAGTTCACGGGTGGGGGCGATGACCAGGGCCAGCGGGGCGCCGACCGAAGTGAAATGTTCGGCTTCGCCGAGCAGGGTGGCGGCGATGGCCATGCCGAAGGCAACGGTCTTGCCCGAGCCGGTCTGGGCCGAGACCAGCAGGTCGCGGCCAGCGGTCTCATCTTCGATGATGGATGACTGGACAGGGGTCAGAGTCTCGTAGCCCTTGGCAGCAAGGGCGCGAGCGAGTGGAGGCGAAATGGTTTCAGGCAGGGACAATGCAGATCTTTCGGATGGGGTGAGAACCCCTACCCGAGCCTCCCCTGGATAGTCGGGAGGGCGGCAAGGAGTTCTGAAGTTGGTGCATTATAGCACAAACAAGCAAAAAGGCCGCCCCCGATGGGCGGCCTCGGATTTTTGGAGGCGCGAGGCGATCAGCCCTTGGTCTGGCGGCGCAGTTCGGCGATTGATTTGCCCTTGTGGCCCCAGTTTTCCATCGGCACCTCATCGATCACGACAAAGGTGCTGTCAGGACTTTTGCCGAGCACACGAACCATCACATCCGTAATGCCGGCAATCACCGCGGCCTTTTTCTCGGCCGAGACATCATCATCGGTAATGCGGACGTTGATGTAGGGCATCAGCCGACGATTTCGTCTTCGTTGAAGAAGAACTTGATTTCTTCAGCAGCGGTTTCCGGCGCATCCGAACCGTGCACGGAGTTTTCGCCGATCGAGAGGGCGAATTCCTTGCGAATGGTGCCGGCAGCGGCGTTTTCCGGGTTGGTGGCGCCCATGACTTCACGGTTCTTGAGGATGGCGCCTTCGCCTTCAAGCACCTGAACGACGACGGGCGATGCAATCATCTGCTCGACCAGTTCGCCAAAGAAGGGGCGTTCCTTGTGCACCGCGTAAAAGCCTTCGGCCTGGGCACGGGTCATATGGATCTTCTTGAGGGCGATCGGGCGGAGACCGGCTTCCTCGAACTTGGCAATGATCTTGCCGATCAGGTTGCGGCGGACGGCATCAGGCTTGATGATCGAAAAGGTGCGTTCGAGCGCCATGGGTAGATCCTTGGATGGGTCTGAGGGAATGGTGGCGCTTTGTAGCGGGAGAGTCTGACGGAGGCAAGACGGGGCAGCCATGCGGGAATCCCGGTTGCCATCGGCGTCACATAACTTTATCCAGCGGCAAAGACTTTTTGTTGCGGGTACGCGCACGGCTTGGCCGATGCGCTGTTTTGCCTGCCCAGTTCCATAGATTGCCGTTGTCATGCTGTCGATCAACAACCTCACCTATCGTATTCAGGGCCGCGAACTGTTCGAGGACGCTTCGGTGGTGTTGCCGACGGGGTCCAAGACCGGCTTTGTCGGCAAGAACGGCACCGGCAAGACGACACTGTTTCACCTGATCCAAGGCCATATCCATGCCGATTCCGGCGGCATGGAACTGGTCAAGAAGGCGCGCATCGGCGCGGTGGCGCAGGAAGCCCCGGCCGGCAATGAAAGCGTGCTGGATGTGGTGATGTCGGCCGACAAGGAGCGCACGGCGCTGATGGCCGAGGCCGAGACGGCGACCGACCCCGACCGCATCGGCGAAATCTATATCCGGCTCGCCGATATCGACGCCTATACGGCCGAAGCGCGCGCCTCCTCCATTCTCAAGGGTCTGGGCTTCGAACAGGACCGGCAGAATTCACCGACGCATGAATTGTCGGGCGGCTGGCGCATGCGGGTGGCACTGGCCGGCGTATTGTTCAGCCAGCCTGACCTGTTGCTGCTGGACGAGCCAACCAACTATCTCGATCTTGAAGGCACGCTGTGGCTGGAAAAGTACCTGGCCACCTATCCCTATACCGTGTTCATGATCAGCCATGATCGCGACCTGCTGAACAAGTCGGTCAGCTCGATCATCCATCTCGAGCATCGCAAGCTCACCTATTACAAGGGCAATTACGACACGTTCGAAAGCACGCGTCGCATGCAGATGGAGCTCAATAACAAGGGCCGCGAGAAATCGCTGGACCAGATCGCCCACATGCAGAAATTCGTCGACCGCTTCGGTGCGTCAGCGACCAAGGCCAAGCAGGCGCAGGCGCGCATGAAGATGATCGCCAAGCTGAAGCCGCCAGCGGCGATGTTTGACGAGTACTCTGCGCCCTTCACCTTCCCGCAGCCCAAGGTCGAACAAGCCACGCCGATGATCTCGCTGGACGGCGCTTCGGCCGGCTATGGCGACAAGACCATTCTGCGCCACATCAATATGCGCATTGACCCGGGCGACCGGATCGCGCTGATCGGGGTGAATGGTAACGGCAAGTCGACCTTTGCCAAGCTGCTGGCCGGCGACATCAAGCCGATGGGCGGCACATTTGCCAAGGGCAAGAAGCTCGAGATCGCACATTTCGCCCAGCACCAGATGGACAAGCTCAAGCCCGAATGGACCCCGTTCGAGCATATCGTCGACATCATGCCGACCGACAGCGAATCCAGGCGTCGCTCGCGCCTGAGCCAGATGGGCCTGACCAAATCACGCATGGACACCCCGGCCAAGAACCTTTCAGGCGGCGAGCGGGCCCGCCTGCTGATGGGGCTGATTACCTTTTCAGGCCCGGGCATGATGATCCTGGACGAGCCTACCAACCATCTGGATATCGATAGCCGCGACGCGCTGGTGCACGCGCTCAATGACTATGAAGGCGCCGTGCTGATCATCAGCCATGATCGCCATCTGATTGAAGCGACCTGCGACACGCTTTGGATTGCCGAGGGCGGCACCATCCGCGTGCTCGATGAGGATCTGGACAGTTACCAGAATTCCATCACCTCGGCCAAGGAAGGCAAAGGCGGCAGCAAGGCCGACCGGAAGGCCAACAAGCAGGAAGCCGCCGCCCGCCGCGCCGAGATTGCGCCGATCAAGAGTGCGATCAAGGATGCGGAAACCAAGATCGCCCGTTTGAAGCGGGAGATCGACAAAATCGACGCCCAGCTCGAAGACCCCAAAGTCTACAATGGCAGTCCCGAGCAGGTGATTGCCCTTGGCAAGGACAAGGCGCGATGCGGCGCCGAGCTCGAGAGCACCGAGGAGCAATGGCTGGCGCTGAGCGCGGAGCTGGAAGGCGTAGAGCAGGCATGAACCGACTGACCGCCAAGGATGTGATCTTCACGCTCGGCCTGCAGCGCCATCCCGAGGGCGGCTGGTATGCGCAGACATTCGAGGACGCGGCGAAGGCGGATGGTCGGTCGCGCTCGACAGCGATCTACTATCTGCTGGAACGCGGCGACATTTCGGCCTGGCATCGGGTGGACGCGGTCGAAGTCTGGCATTTCTATACCGGCGCGCCGCTCGGGCTGCAGGTTTCGGACGGCACCACGGTCGACTCGTTCATCCTGGGTCCTGATCTGGAAAACGGACAGCGGCCGCAACTGGTGGTGCCGAAAGCCGCCTGGCAGTCGGCCCAGAGCACGGGAGACTGGACGCTGGTGGGTTGCACCGTGGCGCCAGGCTTTGTGTTCTCCGGCTTTGAGCTGGCCCCGCCCGGCTGGGAACCTGGCCACAAATAGGCTGGCGCGCCCCTGCCCCGGGTTTCAACCGACAGACATCGGCCCAGACAGATCGTCCCAGTACTGATATCACGCATCAGCCGCCACACTGGCGCGGGGGACCCCAAGATGACGACGCCGACTGCATTGTTGATCGCGACTGCCATAGGCGCCTTGTTGAGCCTGCCGGCGCATGCGCAAGATCTCGATGAAACACAGACTGCAGAGGCAATGGACTTTGCCATGCATGACGCCGTGTTCACGATGTATCACGAGATCGGCCATCTGCTGATCGGGGAACTCGGCCTGCCAGTGCTGGGCAAGGAAGAAGACGCTGCCGACGCTCTAGCCACGATCATGCTGCTGCTTGATAGCAGCGATGACGACAGCTACGATGCGCTGATCGACAGCGCCGATGGCTGGTATTTCAACGCCGTCAAATCCACCGGCGAGGGCGTCGACGCGTTCTCCTATTATTCCGACCATAGCCTGGATATCCAGCGCGCCTATGCCATGGTGTGCATGATGGTGGGCAAGGATCCGGATGCCTTCTCCGAGACCGCTGAGGCCTATGATCTCGATGCGGATCGGCGCGAGGCCTGCGGCTATACCTTTGCGCAGGCGGCCTCTGCCTGGGCGACGCTGCTCGAGCCCCATATGGTGGTTGAAGCGCCCGGCGCCGAGATCACCGTGCGCTATGAGGACGCCGGGGACTATGAAGGCTTTGCCGAGGCGCTCAAGGGCCGGCAGGTACTGGAACGTGCGGCGGCGCTGATCACCGAGAGCTATGTGCTGCCGGGACCGGTGAGCTTCATCGCCAGGCAGTGCGGCGAGCCCAATGCCTTTTACAGCCCCAGCCAGAGCGCAGTCATCTATTGCTACGAGATGGCCGCGGACATGCATGCGCTCTATGTCAATGACATCCTGCCGCTGGCGGCGGCGTCAGAGACCGAAGAGGTGACGGTCGAGCGCGTGGACAGCGATGGTCCGCGGCAGAACCTGGTGGGGCACTGGAGAGATGCTGCGGTGGCGCCTAACTGAAGCCGACATAGCGGCCCGGCTTGTGATTGAAGCCGATAATGATGTTGAGCACCAGCGCGCCCAGCACCGAGTAGATGACCCGGTCCAGCGGCAATATGAAGAAGGCCGCCACCAGGATAAGGGCGTCGATGCCGAGCTGAAAATAGCCGGCGCGAATGCCGAAATTGTCCTGCAGATACAAGGCGAGGATGTTGATGCCGCCGACACTGGCCTTGTGCCGGAACAGCAAGAGCATGCCGATCCCCATCAGCCCGCCGCCCACCAGGCCGGCAAACAGCGGGTCAACCGAGGCTACGTCGAGCCAATCGGGAATATGACCGGTAAAGAACGAGACCAGCCCGACGCAGGCAAAGGTCTTGATGGTAAAGGGCCAACCCATGCGCAGCACCGCGAGCACGTAGAATGGCAGGTTGATGGCAAAGAACAGCCAACCGAACGGGATGGCTGTGCCATAGTGCAGCAGCAGCGCCAGACCGGCCGTGCTGCCGGTGGTCAGGGTGACCTGAGCGTAAAACACGATGCCGAGAGAGACCAGCATGGTGCCGATCAGCATGGCGAGAATGTCTTCGTGCAGCTGGTGGCGACTGGGTGTGGCGAGGTCTGGCGTCATGCTTTCTTGGTCCAGCGGCCATTGGCCTCCTGCTGCCAATAGGTCAGTTGGCCACTATCCTTGAGGGCGCGCCAGGCCAGCCGGGCTTCGGCCAAGGCATCGGGGTCGTGACCGGAAAACAAATAAACCAGCCGCTCATAGCCCTCGATCGATTGCGGTACGGCGCGATCAACGAAAAAGCGGCAGGCAGCCCCATTGGGATTGTCGGTGGCGGTGGTGAGCAGGATGGGCTGATGCGCATCGGTGGGCGAACCGGCCAGACCGTGCGCGAGAAAGCTGTCGTCGCGATAGGTCCACAGCTCGGCGTCGAGCGCCTCGGCCCGCTCGGTCGAGCCGACTTCGATAATCGCGCGCCAGCCGCGCTCGAGGGTCTTTTCCAGCAATTGGGGCAGGACGGCTTCGAGCGGGCGGGCTTCGAGATGATAAAACAGCACATCAGTCATCAAGTGCACCGATCTTCCGGCCAAAGGGGGAGTTTCTGCGCTTCCGGTGCTGACGTACTCCAAGATACGCTCCGCTCCGGTTCGCCAAACTCACCATTTTCGCCTCGCCCTGACCGGATCCTGGCACAGTTTAGCGCTCGTAACAGTCGCGCACCAGCCGATCAAGCAGGGCCACGCCAAAGCCTGGCGCCCAGGAGGCGTTGACTTCGCTCGCTTTGACGCCAAAGGCCGTGCCGGCGATATCGAGATGGGCCCAGGTCACATCATTGACGAAGCGCTGCAGGAACTGGGCAGCGGTGATCGAACCGGCGGGGCGACCGACCGAATTGCGGATATCGGCGAACTTGGATTCGATCATTTTGTCATAGGCGGCGTTCAACGGCATGCGCCACAGCTTTTCGTTGGCGGTTTGGCCCGCCGTGAGCAGTTGGCCGGCAAGCTGCTCATCGTTGGAAAACAGACCGGCATATTCGTGCCCGAGGGCCACGATGATGGCGCCGGTCAGCGTCGCCAGATTGATCATGAATTTCGGCTTGAACCGATCCTGCGTGTACCAGAGCGCATCGGCCAGCACGAGGCGGCCTTCGGCGTCGGTATTGATCACCTCGATGGTGGTGCCGCTCATGGCGGTGACGATATCGCCCGGGCGCACCGCCGTGCCCGACGGCATGTTTTCCACCAGACCGATGACGCCCACCACATTGACCGGCGCCTTGCGGGTGGCCAGGGCGCATAGCAGGCCGGTGACAGCGGCAGCGCCGCCCATATCGCCCTTCATGTCTTCCATGGAGCCGGCCGGCTTGATGGAAATGCCACCCGTGTCAAACACCACGCCCTTGCCGACAAAGGCGAGCGGCGCAGCATCGGGTTTGCCGCCCTTCCAATGCATGACAACCAGGCGCGCCGGGCGGTCGGAGCCGCGGGCGACGCAGAGCAGCGCGCCCATGCCGAGCTGCTCGAGTGCTTCGGGCTCAAGGATTTCGACCTCAACGCCCAGCGCACTCAGTTCGGCGGCGCGGGCAGCAAATTCCACGGGGCCGAGCACATTGGCCGGCTCATTGACCAGATCGCGCGCCAGCAGCGTGCCGGTCACGACCGCGTCGCGCTCGGCAATCGCCAGATCGGCTGCCGCCGGGTCGGCAACATGCAGGGTAATGGAGAGATTGCCGGGCGCATCCTCGGGGCGGACGGACTTGTATTTGTCAAAACGATAGTGACGCAGGCGCAGGCCGGCGGCCAGTTCGCCAATCGCGGCAGGCGTGGCGTCAGGCTCGTCGATCACGATGGCGACAGTTTCAAGGCGCGTGGCGGCGATCTTGGCGAGCAGCGAGCCACCCCGATCGGTCCAGCCATTGAGTGGCGCATTGGTCTCGGGCTTGCCGCGGCCCAGCACCAGCAGGCGGGCACCCTTTTGGCCAATGATATCCAGGGCCTGACCCTGCCGACCGGTAAAGGCGCCGGCCGCCGCCGCTTGCGTCCAGTCCAGGCCGGTGGCCGTCCAGATGGCAGCCGCTGCGCCGGTGGGTGCTGCGCCTTCGGCGGCATAGATAACGGTCAGCGGTGCCGACGCGCCCAACTGGGCGGCGGTGCGGATTTCGAGAGACTGGGACATGGAAAGCCTTGGTGGGCGAGGAAGCGCAGGGCGCAAAATAATGACTGGGCAACATTGAGATGTTTGGACCGCGCGTCAATCCCGCAACAGGGCGCAATCAAATCGGAGCAGGTCTGTTTGAGCGCTTGTCTGCCCCGGCGAACTGCACCAGACTAAGTGCACTCAACGAGACACAATTGCGGCACCTGGGGACGCTAGTCAGACAGTATGAAGCGACTGACGGCTTATCTGGCACGCCTGTTCGTCACCGATGCGGTGATTCTGTTCGGGGTGGTGTGTTTCCTGCTCTGGCTGGTCAATTGTCTGCGCTCGTTCGACGTTGTCGCGGTCAAGGGCCAGGGCGTCGCCACGCTGGCGCTGCAGGGGCTGCTGACACTGCCGCCATTGGCCATTTCCTTCTTCTATGTGTGTGTTGGCATTGGTCTGGTGCGCGCCTTGCAGGCGCTGCAAGCCAATCGGGAACTGCATATCATCCATAGCAGTGGCGGCCTTCGCTCGCTGTGGAGCGCCACTGCCATCGTGGCCAGTGCCGGGGTTGCGGGGGTATTGCTGCTAACGCACTTCATCGAACCCGAGGCCAATCGCCGGCTGAACATCCTCAGTGCCAGCGTTGCAGCGGACCTGGTGAGTTCCACGCTCAAGCCGCAACGGTTCACCCAGGTGACGCCGGGGGTGGTGATGTTGATTGGCGGCCGGTCCGGCGATGGCGAGATCCAGGAGTTTTTCGCCGATGACCGGCGTGATCCGGAAACCCGGCGCACCTATATCGCCGAATCGGCGCGCGTTTCGACCGACGGGGACAATTATGTGCTCGAACTGCGCGACGGATCACTGCAGAATACCGGGTCAGACGGCCGGTTTTCCGAGGTCACTTTTGGTCGCTATGACGTCAATGTGGACCGCTTCTCCCAGCCGGTCGGGCAGATCGATGAACTGTACCAAACCAATAGCCTGGCGCTGGTGCTGGCGGCGCTGGAGAGTGGCGAGTGGTCGCCACGACTGCTGACAGCGCTGGGCAATCGTGGTGGCGAGGGGCTGCGGGTAATCGGCATCTGCCTGCTGGTGCTGGCAATGTCGGGATTTCCCAGCGGGCGGCGGGCCCGCTTCAACGTGCCGATGGAGGCAGTTGTGCTGCTGATTGCCTTCGGCGAGCGGGGCCTGAGCGCCTATAGTCCATTGGGACCGTCGACCGGTGCGCTGGCCATGATCATCGCTGGCGGGGGGGCCCTGCTGCTGCTGGCCCGACCACGCCGCATACAGCCCGGGATAACGGCATGACCCGGATCGACTGGATCGTACTGAACCGGCTGGGCAGCCGAATCGGGGTCACGGTGCTGATCTTTTACGGGATCATCATGCTGGCCGAGTCGCTGGACACCTGGCGCTTCAACTTCGTCGCCGACAATTACGGCCTGCCAATGGCTGGGTTGATGGTGGCCATGAGTGCGGTGCGCTGGACCATCAAGACCCTGCCCGTCACCGTGCTGATGGGCGCCATTCTGGGGTTTCTGGACCTCAAGGCGCGGCATGAGCTGACGGTCATCCAATCAAGTGGCATCTCGATCTGGCGCGTGGTTCGCGCGCCAACCATCGCGCTGGCCGTGATCAGCCTGGGGATTGCGCTGGGCGCAGAGACCGTCAGTACGATCGTCAATCGCGGGCTGTATCCAACGCCGCCGGGGCAAGCGAGCATGCAGACGCCGAGCGGGGAAATCTGGCTGGAACAGGAGAGTGGCGAGTTCCACTATGTGATGATGGCCACCGGCATGCAGCCGGGTGGGGCGTTGCTGGGCAATGTGACCATCTTCCGGCTCAACGGGGCCGACAAGGATCGCATCGAGGCGCCTGAGGCGCAGTTGCAGGATGGCGCCTGGCTGCTGCCGAGCGCCACGATCCGCACGGCGCACGAGCCGGCCCGCACGGTCTATAATTATCGGCTGCCAACCACTTCGTCGGCTGGTGAAATCAGCCTGAAGCTGGCTTCGACCGAGGATATGACATTTTTCGAACTGGCCGGATTGCTGAGCGTCGGGGTGGCAGATCCACTGATCCGCAATGCAGCGACAATGCGCCTGATCAAATTGCTGGCGCTACCGCTTGTGCTGACGGGGTCACTGTTCATTGCCTTTGCGTTTACCGCGGGTTATCGAAGGTCATCTAATTATGGTCCTGCGGTGCTTTATGGGATCGTGCTGGGTTTCGTTGTGTTCGTGATAACCGAGATGGCCGACCGCGCTGGGTCGACCGGCGTTCTCGATCCTACGTTTGCCGCAGTCGGACCAGCATTTGTGGCCATCGTCATTGGTGTGACGGTATTGCTGCACAAAGAAGACGGGCGCGCGTGAGAAAAGTGGGCTGGAGCGATTGGTTGAATTCGGCGCTCCGCCTGGCCTGTGCCAGCGCGGCGCTGGCGCTCGTGGCAACAGGCGGTGTAACCGCACAGGGCCTGATTCCCAGCGACTTCTTCAATGCGCCGATTGATCCCGCCTCACCTTCGGCGATCGAGGCCAGTACGTTAACATTCGACAACGCCTCAAATGTCATTCTGGCCAGTGGCGATGTGGTGCTCAAGCGCGGCGGCTATACGCTGACCGGGCAAAATCTGGTGTATGACCGCAATAGCGACAATGTGCACTTTACCGGGGCCGTGACCATTCGCGACCCGTCCGGCAATCTGACGGAAACCACCGACCTTGAGGTCACGGGGGGGATGAAGCAGGCCTTTCTGGAGGCCATGACTATCACCACCTATGACGGCGCGCGGATCACCGCCGACAGCACCGACTATGACGAGGCGCTGGAAACCCTGCTGGTGAATGCCACCTACGCCCCCTGTGGCGAATGCATCGACGCCAAGGGCCGCCGAATCGGCTGGTCGATGAAGGCCAAGCGGGTGATCTCCAATTCCGAGGATGGCTCGCTCTATCTGGATCAACCCAGCCTGGCCATTCTGGGCATTCCGGTGGCGTGGCTGCCATTCCTCTGGCTGCCCGACACCAGCGAGGACGCGCTGTCGCGCGTGCCCAAACCGGCCTATTCCTTCACCGAGAAAACCGGCCACGCGCTGGCCTTCACCTCGACGGTGTATTCGACGCGCTGGAGCGACGTGATCCTGACCCCCACGCTGATGAGCCGGCAGGGATTGCTGCTGGGTGGGGAATGGGTGCAACGGTTTGAGGGTGGCTCGTTCCGCATCAAGGGATCGGGCCTGTACCAGCGAGACCAGGGCGCGTTTACCTTCAGCGAAGCCAAGCGCGACTGGCGCGGGGCCTTGCAGACCAGCGGCAGCTTCCAACCGGTCAAGGACTGGACCGTGGGCATGAGCTACACGGCATTCACCGATGCCGCCTATCTGCCGGACTATACGCGGACGGACGACAAATCGTCGGTCAATGAGATCTACGCGACCAATTTGACCGAAAACACCTATATCGACGCCCGGGTGCAGAGCTTCACCCTGCTCGGCGACGTCACCCAGGCCAGCCAGGGTCAACAGGGCCAAACGCGGCCAACGGTGCGGTTTGACCATATCGAGGATCTTGCGCCGGGGCTGGGTCGCATCGAGGTCAGCGGCAAGCTGCTCGGGGTGCGTCGAGACCTTGATTCGACCACGACAGTGGGACCTGCCAGCACCCCCTACACCTTTGGCTATGCGGGCAGCAAACAGCACGCGAGCCTGCAGGCCGGCTGGCAGAACCAGTATATCGGCGGGGGCGGATTTGTCTTTACGCCCTATGTCGGTGCGCGCGCCGACATGGCCTATTATGACGGCAGCAGCGCTATCGGTCCGGGGCCGACCTCTTTGTTCAGCGCCACGCCGATTGCGGCGATGGATGTGCGTTTCCCGATGGCCGCCAGCGATGGGCGAACGGTGCATCTGGTCGAGCCCATCGCGCAACTGGTCTATCGTGGGTCCAGCACCACGGCGGTCGGTATCACCAATGACGATGCGCAGAGCTTTGTGTTCGATGACACCAATCTGTTCAGCTACAACCGTTTTTCGGGCAGCGACCGGCAGGAAACCGGACTGCGCGCCAATCTGGGTGGCCGTTATCAGGTCAACTTCGCCGACAATGACTATCTTGAGCTGATCGCGGGGCAGTCGTTTCAGTTGGCCGGCGCCAATGCCTTTGGGGCGGCCGATCCGGCGCAGACAGCGGTTGGTGGCGGGCTCGATGCCACTGCGTCCTACGCCGTGCTGGGAGCCTATGGTGCTTTCGAGCCCGGTATCCGGCTTGGCGGCAAGCTGCAGATTGATACGGTAGAGCCCAGCATCGCGCGCGGCGGATTTGGCGGCAGCTTTGCACAGGATGGCTACTCGGCCTCGGTCGACTACAACTATCTGGCCGCCAACCCGGCCGCTGGCGTGGTCAATGATCAGCACGAAATTGGTGGCAGCGTCGGCGTGCCGATCGCCGACTACTGGACGATCAGGGCGGCGAGCTATTGGGACCTGCAGGCCAATAGATGGTACAAGGTGAGTGGCGGCGTTCAGTATGACGACGGCTATTTGCTGATGGCGCTGGATGGCACACGGACCAATGGCGTCGCCAATGACACCAAGGTCACCGCAACTTTTGCCATCAAGGCACCGGCGGGGCTCAATCTAGGCTATAGCGGGGCCTTTGCGCCCGGCCAGTAGGCGAGATACCGGATTTTGGCCGTATTGTGCGGGCAATTGACAGTACGGGTTTCCCGCCGCATGGGAAGCAGGCACATGATTTCGAGGCAGAAGACGATGATGGCAAATGGTTTGTGGGGACGCGCAGTTGGCGCCCTGATCGCTGGACTGCTGCTGAGCATGGCGGCAGCGATGCCGACCCTTGCGCAGAGCGTCCGGGTTACGGTCAACGGCACGCCGATCACTGACGTGCAGATTTCCCAGCGGGTGAAGCTGTTTGCCCTGGAGGGCAATCGCGGCGGCACCAAGGGCGCCACCGAGCAGTTGATCGACGAAGCTGTGCAATTGAGTGAGGCCAAGCGGCTGGGCATTACGGTCTCCAATGCGCAGATCGACGACGCCTTCCTGCAGATCGCGCGCAATCTCAAGATGAGCTCCGACAATCTGCGCCAGATGCTGCAGCAGCAAGCCATCAATAGCGACACCCTCAAGGATCGCCTGCGGGCGGCCATTGCCTGGAATGCGGTGACCGAACAGGCCATCATGCCGCAGGTGCAGATTTCCGATCTGGAACTGGACCAGAAGGCAGCCAATCAGATTGAGGCGTATCAGGGCTTTGACTACATTCTGAAGGAAATCATTTTTGTCGGCCAGGGGTCGAGCGGGCGGACAGGTCAGGCCAACAAATATCGCAGCAGTTTTGCCGGCTGCGATACCGCCGTCGACCTGTCGCTGAACTTCACCGATGCGGCCGTGGTCGATGTCGGACGCCGCCACGCCACGCAGATGCCTGAGGCGATTGCCAAGGAACTGGCCGGACTCAATGTCGGCGGCATCACCAAGCCACGCGTGGTCGAGAGCGGCGTGTCGATGCTGGCCGTTTGCGAGAAGACCCAGGCCGAGGACCTGACGTTCATCAAGAGCGATCTGCGCGCTGACGCCGGCAACAGCGCAATGGCCGAGAAGGTAACCCAGTATCTGGCCGATCTGCGCAAGCGCGCCAAGATCATCTACAACTAGGTCACAGGCCCGCCAAGGCGGGCCTGCCACTGATCTGCCAATGGGGGCCGAGATGGACAAGCCGCTGGCCATCAGCATGGGCGAGCCGGCTGGCGTTGGCCCCGACATCGCACTGCAACTTTATGCACGCCGTGCTGAACTCAACCTGCCACCATTCTGCCTGTTCGGGCATGGCGCGTTTCTGGCCGAGCGGGCGGCGCGGCTGGGGTTGGATATTGCGTTTGCCCCGGTGGGGCCGGACGGCGCCATGGCAGCATTTGACAGCGCCCTGCCCATCGCACCGATTGATGGCATTGTGCCTGATCAGCCCGGCCAGACAACGCCGCTGTCAGGTCACGTGGTGATCGAGGCGATCTCAGCGGCCGTGGCGGCAACCCTGCGCGGGAGCTGCCGGGCGCTGGTGACGGCACCGATCCACAAGGGCGCACTCTATCAGGCCGGGTTCAAGCATCCCGGTCATACCGAGTTTCTGGCCGAGTTGTGCGCGCAGGGCGGCAAGCCGAAATTGCCGGTGATGATGCTGGCGCATGGCGGCTTGCGGGCTGTGCCAGTGACCATCCACGTCCCGATCCGCGATGTCCCCGGATTGCTGAGCAAGCAGTTGATCGTGGATACGGTCCGCGTCGTGGCGCATGATCTCAAGCAGCGGTTTGGTATCGCCAATCCGCAGATTGCGGTGGCCGGGCTCAATCCGCACGCCGGCGAGGGCGGCAATATCGGCCGGGAGGACCTTGAGATCGTCGGCCCAGCGGTGGCGCAATTGCAGTTCGAGGGCTATGGCGTAACGGGCCCCCTGCCCGCCGACACACTGTTTTATCCGCTCCACTGGGCGCAATATGACGCGGTGGTGGCGATGTACCACGATCAGGCACTGATCCCGATCAAGACGGTGGCGTTCGAGGAGGCGGTCAATGTGACGCTGGGGCTGCCGATCGTGCGCACTTCACCCGACCATGGTACGGCATTTGATCTGGCCGGCACCGGTCGGGCCTCACCCAAGAGTTTTCTCGCCGCCATCGTCATGGCGGACGCAATGACGGCGAACCTATGAGCCAAATCGACAATCTGCCACCGCTGCGCGAGGTGATCGCCGAGCATGGGCTGCGCGCCAAAAAGGAACTGGGGCAGAATTTCCTGCTCGATCTGAACCTGACGGCCCGCATAGCGCGCGTTGGCGGGTCGCTGGAGGGCGTTCGGGTGATCGAGGTGGGTCCGGGGCCAGGCGGGTTGACCCGGGCCCTGCTGGCCGAGGGGGCGCGCGAAGTTATCGCCATTGAGCGCGACGCGCGGGCCCTGCCCGCCCTGGCGCAGATCGCCGACGCCTATCCGGGTCGATTGACGGTGATCAGTGGCGACGCCCTGGAGATCGACTACCAGGCACTGGCCGACGGGCCGACGCGGATCATTGCCAATCTGCCCTACAATATCGCCACGCCGCTGCTGACCGGCTGGTTGACGCAGGCCCCGTGGCCCCCGTTCTTTGAGAGTCTGACGCTGATGTTTCAGCGCGAAGTGGCCGAGCGCATCTGTGCCCAGCCCGGCGATGATGCCTATGGACGGCTGGGCGTACTGGCCGGCTGGCGCAGCGACGCGCGGATGGCGTTCAATGTGAGCCGTGAGGCCTTCGTGCCCTCGCCCAACGTGACCTCCACCGTGGTGCATCTGGTGCCCAAGCCGGTTGATGCGGACGTGGCGGTGAAACATCTCGAACAGATCACCAAGGCCGCGTTCGGCCAGCGCCGCAAGATGGTCCGGCAGAGCCTGAAGGCTACCGGCGTGCCGGTTGAGGGACTGTTGGCGGCGGCTGGGATCAGCGGCAGCGAACGGGCGGAAGATCTGCCCATTTCGGTATTTCTGGCCATGGCACGTGCCCTGCCAGAGCTGCGCAAGACCGGCAATCCAACCTGACGGATTGATTCAAGACGCTGTCAGATCGAGTCGATCTGGCTCTGCAAGTCCTTGACGAAGCTAGGTAAATTCAGTTGGCGCTGGCGCTGCAGCCGCGCCGACGCAAGGATGGTACGGACGCGCTGGCTCGACGTCTCGAGATCCTCGTTGACGATGACGTAGTCATAATCCTCGAAATGCTCCATCTCGATGCGGGCATTGCGCAAGCGCGTTTCAATGGTGCCCACGCTATCCTGGGCGCGGCGTTCCAGCCGGGCCCGCAGTTCCTTGATGGAGGGCGGCAGGATGAACACGGTCACCATGTCCTTGCGGGCGCTGCGGTAGAGCTGCAGCGTGCCCTGATAGTCGACATCGAACAGGATGTCGTTGCCGGCGGCCAGTTGCTGTTCAACCTGGGCGCGTGGGGTGCCGTAGAAATTGCCGTGCACCTCGGCGGATTCGAGCAGTTCGCCGTCGGCCTGCATGCGCTTGAACTTGGCGACGTCGACAAAATGATAGTGCTTGCCATCGACTTCGTCGGTGCGGCGGGCGCGGGTGGTGGCCGAAACGGAAAGCCTGATATTAGGATCAGCGCCAAACAGGGCACGCGAGATTGACGACTTGCCCGCGCCCGAAGGCGAAGCGATCACCAGCATGACGCCGCGACGCTGGAATTCCATCATCGGCCAGTTCCTATTCGATGTTCTGCACTTGCTCGCGTAGTTGATCGATCGACGCCTTGAGGTCAAGGCCGATGGCGGTCAGTTCCACCGCATTGGATTTGCTGCATAGCGTATTGGCTTCGCGATTGAATTCCTGGGCCAGAAAGTCGAGCCGCCGGCCGACGGCGCCGCCACCGGCGATCAGTTGGCGCGCGCTGCCCAGATGCGCCGTCAAGCGATCAAGTTCCTCGCGGATATCGGCCTTGGTGGCCAGCAGCAGTGCTTCCTGAGCCAGCCGTTCCTCGGGCAGCGTGATGTCGTCTGCCAAGGCGGACACCTGCTGGCGCAGGCGGGCCAGAATGGCCTCGCGGGTGCGGGCGGGATGCGTTTCGGCCTGGGCGATCTGGGCTTCGATTTCCTGCAGGCGCTGCAACAGCATGGCGGCAATCCGGCCGCCCTCCTGACGTCGCGCCAGCGCCAGATCAACCAACGCCTGGGAGACACCCTGCAAAATAGCTGCGCTCAAGTCCGCTTCGGCGGCGGCGGTCATGGGCAGATCGCGCTGCTCCAGCACGCCCTTGAGCCCCAAAATCCCATCGAGGCTGGGCGGCGCTGCATCGACCTTGCCGGCCAGCTCGCCCATGGCGGCGAGCACGGTGGCGAGGGCCTGTTGATTGACCAGGACATTTCCCCCTGCCCCCTCGCGCTCCACGGCCAGATTGCAGGTGACAGAGCCGCGCGAGACCATCTTGCCGATGAGCTGGCGAATGTCGCTCTCCAGGGCATCAAAGCCCGGAGCAAGGCGCAGCCGGATGTCGAGACCACGCGAATTGACCGATTTGATCTCACAGGTGAACGATGCCCCCGCCGCCGCACCGGTGACGCGGGCATAGCCGGTCATGCTCGCCAGGGAATGGCTCACTGCGCAGCCGGCGTATCGGCCTCAGCGCCTGCCTCGACGTCCTCAAGGGCCTTGCGGGTCGCCTCGGCCTCGTCAGCCAGCTTGCGATACTGGGCGACGTTCTTGCGGTGTTCGGCATAGGTCTCGGCAAAGACATGGCCTTCGCTGGGCAAGGCCCCCTTGGCAACGAAGTAGAGATAATCGTGGCTATCGGGATTGGCGACGGCCTCGAGCGCATCAATGCCGGGATTGGCGATCGGGGTGGGGGGCAGCCCGTCGATCTGATAGGTGTTGTAATCCGTCTTCGCCTCAATCTCGGAGCGGCGCAGGCCACGGCCGAGCGGCGTCTGTCCCTGCGTGATGCCATAGATGATGGTGGGGTCGGACTGCAGGCGCATGCCCTCGCGCAGCCGATTGACAAAGACCGCCGCAACCTGGGGACGCTCAGAGGCCACGCCGGTTTCGCGCTCGACGATGGAGGCGAGTATCAGCAATTGTTCGGGGGTCTCCATCGGCAGGTCGGCCTGGCGAGCGGCCCATACTTCCGCCAGTTTGGCGGTCATGGCCGCCTGCATTTCGTCGATGACCGATTGGCGTGTGGCACCAGGAACATAGTCATAACTGCCCGGCAGAATGGAGCCCTCGGGTGGCAGCGTGGCAATTTCGCCAATCAGGTTTTCGTTGGCATTGACCCGCTGCAACACTTCCCAGCTGGTCCATCCCTCGGGGATGGTCACGGCATAGCGGATCGGATCGCCCTCGGTGATTTCCTTGAGAATATCGGCCATGCTTGCCCCGGCCGGGATGCGGAAATCGCCCTGCTGGATGATGGACACACGCTCCAGGGTGCGACCACCCAGCTGGAAGATATAGCGATTGGAAATAAGCCCCTGCTCTTCGAGCCTGGTGGAGATCGAGCTGAGGCCGGACCCGGCTTCGACGCGGAAAGTCGCCTCCTGGGTCAAGGGGCCATCACCATAGAACTGGGAAGCGCCATAGAGCAGCACACCGCCGGCCACCAGCAGGGCAATGACCAGCAGGGTCAACAGTGCGTTCAGGACATCGACCAAACCATTGCGCGAACGGCGGCGGGGGCGCCGGGCCTTACGATCATTCATTGTGCTGTTCAACCTTGATGCCCGGTCGCGCAACTAGTGCGCCGGATCTTAAGTGTAAATCGGCAGCCGTTCGACGATAGCGCCAACGCCATTGTTGGCGGGGCTGGTGGCAAAGACAAGAGGCACGCGGCGCGGCGATGCCATGAGGCCCTCCACAATCGTGGAAAACTCAGTGGACCTTGCGCATAACCAGCGTCGCATTGGTGCCGCCGAAGCCAAAGCTGTTGGAGAGCGCCACGTTGATCTCTTTTCTGAATGCCGTTTTGGGCACCAGATTGATGGCGGTTTCGACCGATGGATTGTCGAGGTTCAGTGTCGGCGGCGCAATGTTGTCGCGCATGGCCAGCAGAGAGAAGATCGCTTCAACCGAACCGGCCGCGCCGAGCAAATGGCCGACTGCCGATTTGGTCGAGCTCATGGCGACGCCAGCAGCGGCATCGCCCAGCATGCGCGTGACCGAACCAAGTTCGATCTCGTCGCCAAGTGGGGTGGAGGTGCCGTGGGCATTGATGTAGTCAATCTCGCCCGGGCTGATCCCGGCGCGCTTGATAGCGGCCTGCATGCAGCGGAAACCGCCATCGCCGTCTTCGGACGGCGCGGTGATGTGGTAAGCATCGCCGGAGAGGCCGTAGCCGATGATTTCGCCGTAAATCTTGGCGCCACGGGCCTTGGCCCGCTCATAATCTTCCAGCACGACAATGCCGGCGCCTTCGCCCATCACAAAGCCATCACGATCCTTGTCGTAGGGGCGCGAGGCGGCTTCGGGCCGGTCATTGAAGCCGGTGGAGAGCGCGCGGCAGGCAGCAAAGCCGGCCAGCGCCAAGCGGTTGACGCAGCTTTCAGCGCCGCCGGCGACCATGACGTCAGCATCGCCCAAGGCGATCAGCCGGGCGGCATCGCCAATGGCGTGGGCGCCGGTGGAACAGGCGGTAACGACGGAATGATTGGGGCCCTTGAGCCCAAAGCGAATCGACACATGACCCGAGGCCAGGTTGATCAGGCGACCGGGGATGAAGAAGGGGCTGATGCGACGCGGCCCCTTTTCATGCAGAATGATCGAGGCGTCGTAAATGCCGCCGATGCCACCAATGCCAGAGCCGATCAGGACGCCTGTGCGTTCCTGATCTTCCTGGGTCCTGGGCTCAACGCCGGCATCCTGAATAGCCTGGGTTGCCGCCGCCATCGCATAGACGATGAAGGGGTCAACCTTGCGCTGTTCCTTGATGTCCATCCACTCATCTGGATTGTACTTGCCATCGGCGTAGTCGCCGAGGGGCAAGCGATGAGCGATCTGACAGGCGATATCGTCCACCTGGAACTCGTCAATGCGCCTGGCACCACTCTTGCCGGCCAGAATATTGGCCCAAGTGGATTCAACTCCGCAACCGAGGGGCGTTACAAGCCCCATCCCGGAGACGACAACGCGACGCAATTCCATGGCGAGCTATCCCTGCTGGCTTTTAGCCAACAGCTTTGGTGAGGAACGATACGGCATCACCGAAGGTCTGAATGCCTTCAGCAGCGTCGTCCGGAATCTCCACCGAGAACTCTTCTTCAAAGGCCATCACCAGCTCGACCTGGTCGAGAGAGTCAGCACCCAGATCGTCGATAAAGCTGGCCTTTTCGACAACCTTCTCGGCATCCACATTAAGGTGTTCCACAACGATCTTGCGGACCCGATCAGCGACATCGCTCATAGTTTGACTTCCCTTTTCGAAATCGACGTTTCGTTTCGCTTCTTATTGGCGCATTGCCAAATCTTCAAGCACCGTATTAGCTGACTAACCGGCAATGTAAGCGCGCTTTGGGGCGCCTGCAAGGCGATCTGCCAGCGATGCAACCGGGGCCGATTAGCACACTTGTTAACGCTGCGCCATAAGCCAATGTCCCGGTTTTCCACGAGTTTGACCGCTTTAGATCATTGCCATGCCGCCATTGACGTTAAGCGTATGACCGGTGATGTAGGCCGCCGCGTCGCTGGCGAGAAAAACCGCGCAGCCGGCAACTTCCTGTGCAGTCCCCAGCCGATTGGCAGGAATGGTCGCCATGATCGCCTCGCGCTGCTTGTCGTTGAGCTCATCGGTCATGGCGGAGGCGATAAATCCCGGCGCAATGGAGTTGACGGTAATATTGCGCGAGGCCACTTCGTGGGCCAGCGCCTTGTTCATGCCGATCAGGCCGGCTTTGGAGGCAGCATAATTGCCCTGCCCGGGATTGCCCATGACGCCCACGACCGAGGCAATGCCGATGATGCGGCCAAAACGCTGCTTCATCATGCCGCGCAGCACGGCGCGATTGAGATGGAAGGCCGCGGTCAGATTGACGGCCAGAACTTCGTCCCACTCCTCGTCCTTCATCCGCATGAACAGATTATCGCGCGTCATGCCGGCATTGTTGACCAGGATATCGAGCCCCCCCAGGGCCGCCTCAGCCGCCGGCACGAGCTTGTCGACCTCATCGAGCCTGGACAGGTTGCAGGGCAGAATCGGGCAGTCCTTGCCGATGGCGGCGGCGGTGTCTTCGAGCGCACCGACGCGGGTGCCGCTCAATGCGACGCTGGCGCCGGCGGCGGCGAGCGCCTTGGCGATTTCACGACCGATGCCACCGCTGGCGCCAGTTACAAGAGCGCGTTTACCAGTTAAATCAAACATTTAAGTGTCTCCCGTGGAGAAAGCGATTCACGTCGCTCAGCTTTTGCATAAAGGGGTCAGGCTGACAATTCGGCGACGAAGGCATCGATATCGGCCGGCGTGCCAACGGCGGTGGCAATGGCCTCGCCATTGATCCGCTTGGCCAAGCCGGTCAGCACCTTGCCGGTGCCCAGTTCGGCCAGATGGGTGACCCCACCAGCACCGGTGAGCCAAGTTACGCTCTCGGTCCAGCGCACCACGCCGGTCACCTGTTCGACCAGGCGTTGCCGAATCTCGTCAGGATCGGAAATCGGGGTCGCCAGTACGTTGGCGACCAGCGGCACGACCGGGGCATTGACGGTCACTTCGGCAAGAGCCGCCGCCATGGCTTCGGCGGCGGGCTGCATAAGCGAGCAATGGAACGGTGCGCTCACCGGCAGCAGCAGAGCGCGCTTGGCGCCCCTGGCCTTGGCAATCTCAAGAGCCCGTTCGACTGCGGCCGTGGCGCCGGAGATCACAACCTGGCCGGGGGCATTGTCATTGGCGACGTCGCAGACGTCGTCGCCTGCAGCCTCGGCCGCCACGGCACGGGCGGTGGGCAGATCCAGCCCCAGCAGCGCGGCCATGGCGCCGTGCCCGACCGGGACGGCCTTCTGCATGGCCTGGCCGCGCGTCTTGAGCAGGCGCGCCGCATCAGACAGCGAGAAGCTGCCAGCTGCACACAGCGCCGAGTATTCTCCCAGCGAGTGGCCGGCAACATAGGCGGCATGATCGGCCAGCCGAATTCCCCTGGCCTCGAGCACCCGCACGACGGCCAGGCTGACGGCCATCAAGGCCGGCTGGGCATTTTCGGTGAGACGCAGGATGTCGTCGGGGCCTTCAAACATGATGGCCGACAGACGCTGACCAAGGGCCTCGTCGACCTCCTGAAACACCAGGCGGGCCTCATGATAGGCCGCAGCCAGATCCTTGCCCATGCCGACGGCCTGACTGCCCTGGCCGGGAAATGTGAATGCGCGCTTGGTCATGCAGGTTCTCCAGGGTAGCAGTAAGACAGGCTCCTAAGCGGCTGTCCAGTTGCGCGGCGTTTGCCTCGGGGGTGCGGCGCTGTCAAGGCAAGGCGGCCGTTTGGCCCAGTTTTGCCTTGCTTCGGGCTTGTTCATATCTTATAGCCGCGCCAGCAATTCGTTTGGCCGGGGGCTGAACGGAGGGTCTGCGTTTGCAGATAGGACGTGTTGTCCGGCCTCCCGTGTTCCCGCTCTTTGCAAGACTGCTTTGATGCCCTTCCCGGTTTCAAGGAGGCTCCGCGCCAGGTGATTGCAGTGTTTGAACCACGAAGGAAGGCGCATTCATGGCCCTTTACGAACATATCTACCTGGCACGCCAGGACGTTTCCCAGCAGCAGGTTGAAGAACTGACCACTGCACTGACTGACATCCTCGCCACTGGCGGCGGCAAGGTCACCAAGAATGAATACTGGGGCCTGAAGGGTCTCTCCTATCGCATTCGCAAGAACCGCAAGGCGCACTACACGCTGCTCAACATCGATGCGTCGCCGGCGGCGGTTGCTGAAATGGAACGCCAGATGCGCATCAATGAAGACATCCTGCGCTTCATGACCGTCCGCGTGGACGAGCATGAAGAAGGCCCGTCGGCAATGATGGCAAAGCGTGACCGCGATGACACCCGCCCCGATCGTGGTGGCTTCAGCGGCGAACGCCGCCCGCGCCGTTTCTAAGAACAGGACCCATACGCTATGGCAATCAAAGACCTCACAACCGCCCAAGCCCGCCGTCCTTTCCAGCGTCGTCGCAAGACCTGCCCGTTCTCGGGCGAAGGCGCGCCAACGATCGACTACAAGGATGTGCGTCTGCTCTCGCGCTATGTTTCCGAGCGCGGCAAGATCGTCCCAAGCCGCATCACGGCCGTTTCGGCCCTGAAGCAGCGTGAACTGGCCCGCGCCATCAAGCGCGCCCGTTTCATCGGCATCATGCCCTACGCCGTTTCGTAAGAAACTGATCGGGCTGGCTGCGGTCAGCCCGATCATTGTCGATCCGACACGCTGTGCCTCATCCGCACAAAGTTGGGGCGACCGGAATGGTCCGGCGCTCCTAACCGTCCTTGAGACGGGACAGCCACAAGGAATTTCCACATGAAAGTCATTCTTCTCGAGCGTATCGCCCGTACGGGTTCGATCGGCGACGAAGTCACGGTGAAGGACGGCTTTGCCCGTAACTTCCTGCTGCCCCAGGGCAAAGCGCTGCGCGCCACCGAATCCAATCGCAAGAAGTTTGAAGCCGAACGCGCCAATATCGAAAAGCGCAATGAAGAGCGCCGCAACGCCGCCACCGGCATTGCCGAAGGCCTGAACGGCGCCACCGTGACGATGATCCGTCAGGCCGGCGAGACCGGCCAGCTCTACGGTTCGGTCGCCGCGCGCGACATCGTGGAAGCGCTGGCTGCAGACGGTTTCACCCTGCAGCGCAGCCAGGTTGACCTGCTTGATCCGATCAAATCGGTTGGCCTGCACACTGTTGCCCTGAACCTGCATGCTGAAGTTGCCGTGACCATCACCGTCAACGTCGCCCGCTCAGCCGACGAGGCCACTCGCCAGGTTGCCGGCGAAGACGTGACCGTTACCGTGTATGAAGACGATGTCGATGGCGATTTCGCCGCCGGCCAGAAGGACGCCAAGCAGGACGACCGCTTCGACGACGAAGCCTAAAACCCCGGCGATCCAATAGATCTAAAGAGGCCGGGCATCTCGCCCGGCCTCTTTTTGTTTTAGCGAAGGCCGCGACTCGCCCGCATTCTGGTACCCTCCCCAAAGCAAGCTTAAGCCGTCATAATCCCCGCTGTTCACAGAGTTAACCGCAGCGGCATATGAAGGCTCAACCAATCGCTCATTGGCGGGCCGTTTGGAATCGACTCCGGCCACGTGACGGTTAAGACACGTTAACGTTTTACCCGAGGGGACCCATGGCAGAGATTGCACGACTGCATCCGACCGAAGACAAGTCGTTTCGTCTCGCCCCACACAATGTGGAAGCCGAGCAGGCGCTGTTGGGTGCAATCCTGCTGAACAATGACGCGTTTTACCGCGTTTCGGACTTTCTCGAGCCGATCCATTTTTACGAACCGATTCACCGCGATATCTATGAGCTGGCCGGCAAGATCATCCGGGCCGGCAAATCGGCTGACCCCACCACCATCAAGACGCATCTGCCCGACCAATTGCTGCCTGAGGTGACGATGGCGCAGTATCTGGCGCGGTTGGCGGCGGAAGCCACCACCGTGCTCAACGCGGCTGATTACGGCCAGGCGATCTATGATCTGGCGATTCGGCGCAATCTGATCCTGGTCGGCGAAGAGATGGTGCAGGTCGCCTACGAATCCGAAGTGGAGATGACCCCCAACAAGCAGATCGAAAAGGTGGAAGGCGAGCTGTTCCAGCTGGCAGAGAAAGGCCGCTATGATGGCGGCTTTCTGAACTTTTCCACCGCGCTCAGCGCCTCGATCCAGATGGCCGGTGAAGCCTATCAGCGTGACGGGGGCCTGTCGGGCGTGGCCACGCTGCTGGACGACCTGGACCGGCAAATGGGTGGCTTGCAGCGCTCCGATCTGATCGTTCTGGCGGGTCGCCCGGCCATGGGCAAGACCTCGCTGGCCACCAATATTGCCTTCAACATTGCCAAGTCCTGGAAGTCAGAGGTTCAGCCGGACGGACATCTCAAGACCACCAATGGCGGCATTGTCGGCTTTTTCAGCCTGGAAATGAGCTCGGAGCAGCTGGCCACCCGTATTCTGGCCGAGCAGGCGGAGATTTCCTCGTCTGACATCCGCCGCGGCCGCATTCACGACAGCCAGTTTTCCAAGCTGGTCGATGTCAGCAACATGATGAGCAAGATCCCGCTCTATATCGATGATACCGGCGGCATCAGCGTGGCCCAGCTGGCGGCGCGGGCGCGTCGGCTGAAGCGGCAGAAGGGCCTCGACTTTCTCGTCGTCGACTATCTGCAATTGCTCAGCGGGTCGAGCAAGGCATCGAGCCAGAACCGCGTGCAGGAACTGACTGAAATCACCACCACGCTCAAGGCGCTGGCCAAGGAACTGGAAGTGCCCATCGTCGCACTGTCGCAGCTGTCCCGGCAGGTGGAGTCGCGCGACGACAAGCATCCGCAGCTTTCGGATTTGCGCGAATCGGGTTCTATCGAGCAGGACGCCGACGTGGTGCTGTTCGTGTATCGCGAAGAATACTATTTAAAGAACAAAGAGCCTAAAGAAGGCACGCCAGAGCACATGGCCTGGCAAGGGGAAATGGAACAGGTGCACGGTAAGGCCGAAGTCATTATTGCCAAGCAGCGCCATGGCCCCACGGGTACGGTGCAATTGAGCTTTGAGGCGCAGTACACGCGCTTTGGCAATCTGGCGCGTGCCGACTACCTGCCCGAACGTATGGAATAGGCATGGCGCTGACGTCTGGCCTTGGCGGGCAACTCAGTATCGATCTTGGGGCACTGGCCCGGAACTGGCGGGCCCTGGACAAGGTCAGCGCCGGCGCGCTGACGGGCGCCGTGGTCAAGGCCGATGCCTATGGCACGGGCATCACGGTGGCCAGCAAGGCGCTGCATGCTGCCGGCGCGCGGTTTTTCTTCGTGGCGACGCCCGATGAAGGCATGGCGGTGCGTGCTGCCGTGCCGGACGCCCATATCTTCGTGATGAACGGGCTCTATCCGGGCGCGGCCAATCTCTACATTCGCCAGAACATGATGCCGGTGCTCAGTTCGGTGGCCATGCTTGAAGAATGGCTGGCCAAGTGCATGGAGCGCAATGAGGCCTATCCGTCGGCATTTCATTTTGACACCGGTATCAACCGGCTCGGCTTCCGGCTCAATGAGGCCGGGTTCGTGCGCGAACGCATCGCCGCACTGGGCTATGCGCCGCAGATGCTGATGAGCCATCTGGCCTGCGCCGACCAGGCCAACCATGAGAAGAACCGGACGCAATTGGCGCTGTTCGGCTCGGTGATGACGCAGTTCCCCGGCATTCCAGCCTCACTGGCCAATTCGGCCGGGCTGATGAGCGGGCGCGACTATCATTTCCAAATGGTGCGACCCGGTATCGCGCTCTATGGCGGGCGGGCGGTAATCGGCCGCAAGAACCCGATGGCCACGGTGGTGACGCTGCATGTGCCGATCCTGCAGGTCAAGGAAGCGCGGACCGGCGAGACCGTGGGTTATGGCGCGACCTATAATCTGGCACGCGACAGCCGGCTGGCCATTGTCGGCCATGGCTATGCCGACGGGTTTTTCCGCAGCCTGTCGGGCACCAATGCGCGGCCTGGCGGCAAAGTCGCGATCCGCGGCAAGTTGTGTCCGGTGATCGGGCGCGTATCGATGGACCAGATGGTGGTGGACATTACCGAGCTGGGTGCCGACATCCCGAATCCGGGAGAAGGCGCTGAAGTGCTCGGTCGCCAAATCAGCATTGATGACCAGGCCGATGCGGCGGGAACGATCGGCTACGAAGTGCTGACATCGCTCAAGGGCCGCTACAACCGCAATTACGTTGGCGACGGCAATCTACCGCCGGAGTAGGTTCGTGTTTTGTTCTTGCGTCCTGGTTGTGATCAACTAGTATCGCCGGTGCATTGACGGGCCGGGCAGCAGCGCGATCCGCCGTTTCGTGAAAGGTTCGTCTTGGCCAAAGCCCGCTCCTCGTTCGTCTGCCAGTCCTGTGGCGCGACCACCACACGCTGGCAGGGACGCTGCGACGCGTGCGGCGAGTGGAACACCATTGTCGAGGAAATGACCGATTCGGGTGTTGGCGCCGGCCCGAAATCGGCCAAGGCAGGCAGCCGTCCAACCAATCTGGTGCCGCTGTCGGGCGAGACGGAAAGTGCGGCGCGCGTGGTCAGCGGCATCGCCGAGCTGGATCGTGTGACCGGGGGCGGGTTTGTGATGGGGTCGGCGCTGCTGGTTGGCGGTGATCCCGGCATTGGCAAATCGACGCTGTTGCTGCAAGCGGCCGCCGCCCTGGCCAATCTGGGCCGCCGCGTGGTCTATGTCTCGGGCGAAGAAGCAGTGGCCCAGGTTCGGTTGCGGGCGCAGCGACTGGGACTGGGCGAGGCCCCGGTGCTGTTGGCGGCCGAGACCAATGTCGAGATCATTCTGGCGACGCTGGAAAACGGCCCTGCCCCCGATCTGGTCATTATCGATTCGATCCAGACACTGTGGACCGACCGGGTGGACAGCGCCCCGGGCACGGTGACGCAAGTGCGCACCTCGGCACAGGCCCTGACGCGGTTTGCCAAGAAAAGCGGGGCTGCGGTGGTTCTGGTCGGCCATGTCACCAAGGACGGCCAGATTGCCGGGCCACGGGTGGTCGAGCACATGGTCGACGCCGTGCTGTATTTTGAGGGCGATACCAGCCACACCTTCCGGATTTTGCGCGGCGTGAAGAACCGCTATGGCGCCACCGACGAGATTGGCGTGTTTGCCATGACCGAACTGGGGCTTGAAGAGGTCGCCAACCCGTCGGCCCTGTTTCTCGATCAACGGGACGAGGGCGCGGCAGGCTCGGCGGTGTTTGCCGGGATGGAGGGCACACGGCCCATTCTCATCGAGATCCAGGCGTTGGTGGCCCCCTCCCCGCTGGGCACGCCGCGGCGGGCAGTGGTGGGTTGGGATGCCGCCCGACTGTCGATGGTGGTGGCGGTGCTCGAAACCCGGTGCGGGGTTCGGATTGGCGCCAATGACATCTATCTCAATGTAGCGGGCGGGCTGAAGATCAACGAGCCGGCGGCCGATCTGGCCGTGGCCGCAGCGCTGATCTCGTCGCTTACCAGTTCGCCACTACCGTCAGACTCGGTGTATTTTGGCGAGATTTCACTGGCAGGCGGGGTGCGGCCGGTGGTGCATGGCTCGCTGCGGTTGCGCGAGGCCCAGAAGCTGGGATTCAAGGCGGTGTCGACCGGACGGCTGACCAATGCGGACCGCACCAGCGGGCTGGAAGTCTCTGAATACAGCACCTTGCAGGAGTTGGTGGGGCGCATTGCGGCCAATGGCAAACCGCGCGAACCGGATCGCGACGAGTGGTAAGCGGGCGACAGCACCATGGTTTGTCGGCGGATTGACCGCGATGACGGCGGCAACCCTTGGCAGCCGCGTACAAAGTCGCTAAACGGGACCCAACACAGCCGGGGGCGGCTACAGGAGCTTGGCGAACAAAGATGCTGACAGCGTTTGACGTTGGTGTAGGTGTGCTGGTGCTGATTTCAGCAATCCTGGCAACCGCACGCGGATTGACCCGCGAAGTTCTGTCACTGGCGACATGGGCCGGCTCGGCCGCGATCGCCATCTATATGTGGCAGTATCATCCCGAAATTGCGCGCGGCTACATTGCCGAGCCGCTGGTTGCCGATATCGCCACAGTGGTGGTCACGTTCATCATTGCGCTGATTGTGCTGCACCTGCTGACCATGCGCATCGCCGATTTCGTGGTCGATAGCCGTGTCGGCCCGATTGATCGCACGCTGGGCTTCGTGTTCGGCGTATTGCGCGGCATTCTGATTGCCATCGTCATCACCATTTTCGGCACCTGGCTGCTGCCCAATGCGCTGCCGCCCTGGGCCGCAAACGCACAGACCTTGCAGCCCCTGCAGTCGATGGGCAACACGCTGATCTCCATGCTGCCGGCCGAACTGGAGCAGCAGGTAACGCAAATTCTCAAGGGCGGCACCGGCCTGACCGATGAAAACACGGGCGGCCCGGTCGTTCCGATTGAAGAGGGCACCGACGCCATCGAAGACGGCACAGTGCCACCAGCCGCCGTGAACTGACGCTTGATCACTCTGTGGTGAGGGCAGCGCGCTCGCCACAACCCTGACCACCTTGCACCGCAATGGTCGGGACCCGAAAATGGGACTATAGCGTGGAGATCTCATTCCGGCTCTGGTCCGCCCGCAAGTCACGACCCGCGGCAGCCGCGATTGAGGCAGCATTGGCATGGAGAGCCCGTTGAACCATCCGAACGATGACCGGCTTGATATTGATGGCGACACGCTGCACGAAGAGTGCGGCGTGTTCGGCATTTTGGGGCACAGTGATGCGGCCGCCCTGACCGCGCTGGGGCTACACGCCCTGCAGCATCGCGGGCAGGAAGCGGCTGGCATTGTCAGTTTTGACGGGCGCCAGTTCTACGCCGAAAAGCGCATGGGGCTGGTGGGCGACCATTATACCGACCCCGTGCTGCTGGCCAAGTTGCCCGGCGCGATGGCAATGGGACACACGCGCTATTCGACTACCGGCGAAGTGGCATTGCGCAATGTGCAGCCGCTGTTTGCCGAACTGGGTGACGGCGGCATTGCCATTGCCCACAATGGCAATTTCACCAACGGATTGACGCTGCGCCGGCAGATCATCGCCACCGGCGCCATCTGCCAGTCGACTTCGGACACCGAAGTGGTGCTGCATCTGGTGGCGCGCTCGCGGCACAGTTCAAGCACCGACCGGTTCATCGACGCCATCCGCCAGATGGAAGGCGGCTACGCCATGCTGGCGATGACCCGAACCAAGCTGATCGCCGCGCGTGACCCGATTGGCATTCGGCCGCTGGTGATGGGCGAACTCGACGGCAAGCCGATCTTCTGTTCGGAAACCTGCGCGCTCGACATGATCGGGGCCAAATATATCCGCGACGTCGAGAACGGCGAGGTGGTGATCTGCGAGGTCCAGCCCGATGGGTCGATCAGCATTGAAGCGCGCAAGCAGGCGCGCAAGCAGCCCGAGCGTCCATGCCTGTTCGAATATGTCTATTTCGCCCGGCCTGACTCGATGGTTTCGGGTCGCAGTGTCTATGGCGCCCGCAAGCGCATGGGAATCAACCTGGCCAAGGAGGCCCCGGTCGAGGCCGATGTGGTAGTGCCAGTGCCCGATGGGGGGACACCTGCTGCCATCGGCTTTGCGCAGGCCAGTGGCATCCCGTACGAGCTGGGCATTATCCGCAATCATTATGTGGGCCGCACCTTCATCGAACCGACCCAGTCGATCCGGGCCTTTGGGGTCAAGCTCAAGCACTCGGCCAACCGAGCCGAGATCGCCGGCAAGCGCGTGGTGCTGATCGACGATTCGATCGTGCGCGGCACAACCTCGATCAAGATCGTGCAGATGATCCGCGATGCGGGCGCCACGGAAGTGCATATCCGCGTGGCCAGCCCGATGATCGCCTATTCGGATTATTATGGCATCGACACGCCGGATCCGGACAAGCTGCTGGCCAATCAGCACGACAGCCTGGAATCCATGTGCAAGTTCATCGGCGCGGACTCGCTGGCATTCCTGTCGATTGATGGCCTGTACGAAGCCGTCGGTGGCGAGAAGCGCAACGCGCAGGCACCACAGTTCACCGACCATTATTTCACTGGCGAGTATCCGACGCAGCTGACCGATCTGGACGGCCGCGGCAAGAACGACCCCAAACATGTTTCTCTGCTGAAAGAGGCCGGTTAATGGCTGTATCTGCGGATCAAACCGGCCAGGATCTGGTCGGCAAGGTCATTCTCGTGACGGGCGCTTCGCGCGGCATCGGTTATGCGGCGGCGCTTGAGGCGGCACGGCGCGGAGCCCATGTGGTGGCGGTGGCCCGTACGGTTGGCGGACTTGAGGAGCTCGATGACGAAATCCAGGACCTTGGATCGTCAGCGACGCTGGTGCCGCTCGACCTGCGCGATGGTGACGCGATTGACCGGCTGGGCGCGGCAATCTTTGAGCGCTGGGGTGCCCTGGACGGGTTGATCGCCAATGCCGGGCAGCTTGGTGTGCTCAGTCCCCTGCCCCATGTGAAGCCAGAGGATTTCGACAAGGTGATAGCGGTCAATGTGACGGCCAATTACCGGCTGTTGCGATCGACCGATCTGTTGCTGCGCCAGGCCGAGGCCGGGCGCGCGGTGTTTGTGTCGTCGTCTTCGGCCAAGTCGGCGCGGCCGTTCTGGGGGCTGTATGCCGCCAGCAAGGCGGCGGTAGATGCCATGGTCAAGTCCTATGCTGCCGAAATCGAGCAGTCCAAGGTCAAGGTGAACGTGTTCTATCCCGGCGCGGTGCGGACAGCGATGCGCGCCAAGGCAATGCCTGGGGAAGATCCGGCTTCTCTGCCAACGCCTGCCGAGATTGCGCCCAAGCTGGTCGACATGGTCAGCCCGGCCTTCAAGGACAGCGGCAAGCTGTATGATGCCAGCACCGGCACCATCAGCGAACTCTAGGCGCCCGCCATGGCAACGATCCGCAGCTACCGGCCGGACGATCTGCCAGCACTGTACGATATCTGCCTGACGACCGGCGCGGCCGGTCAGGACGCATCGGCACAATACAGCGATCCAGAGCTGATCGGACACCTCTACGCGGCGCCCTATGCGGTGCTGCAGCCCGATCTGGTGCTGGTGGCCGAGGACACGCTTGGCGTTGCCGGCTATATTGTCGGCACATATGACAGCAATGGCTTTGCCGAGCGCCTGGAGCGCGAATGGTGGCCGGCGCTGCGACAGCGTTACGCCAAGCCGTCAACGGCGCTCACGCAGAGCGACAGGCAGCGGATCGCCGACATTCAGACCCCGAGGAGCAATCCGCCAGCAATCGTTGCCCGCTATCCGGCCCATATCCACATGAACCTGCGCAGCAGGCTGCGCGGTCAGGGCGTGGGTACAGCGCTACTGGAACGCTGGGTGGACAAGGCGCGCGCGGCCGGCGTGGCGGGCATTCACCTGGGGGCCAGTGTCAGCAATAGCGGCGGCGTTGGCTTTTGGCGGCGCAGCGGCTTTGCTCCGCTGCAGACCATTGGCAGCACGGTGTGGATGGGTATGGCGCTGACCGACTAATCGGCCAGCGGCGTCATCAGGATCTTGTCAATCCGGCGCCCATCGAGATCGAGCACCTCAATCCTGAAGCCGTCATGTTCAAATGTCTCGCCGACTGCCGGCAGACGATTGATGATCGACAGCACATAGCCCGCCACCGTCTCGAACTTGGCGTCACGCGGAATGGCGATCTTGAGCTTGTCGCTGAACTCGTCGACCGGCATCCAGCCGGCGACCAGCCAGGAGCCGTCCTCGCGTCTGACGATCGCCGGATCATCGCCCGTCTCTTCCTGGAACACGCCGGTGATGACTTCGAGAATGTCCGCCGAGGTGACAATGCCTTCGAAGTGGCCGTACTCGTCGACCACCAGGGCCATGTGGACGGTGGAATTGCGAATGGCGCGCACCACGTCGAGCGCATCGGCATGATCCATCACGACAGGCACCGGCTGCACGAAGCGGCGCAGCTCGAGCGGCAGGCCATTGGCGAAGACGCCGATAATGTCCTTGATGGCGACAACGCCGATGATGGAATCGGCATCCCCGTCCTGCACCAGCAGGCGGGAGCGATTGGTGCTGAGGATCGTCTTGCGGATTTGCTCGCTCTGATCGGAGAGATCGAGCACATCGACATCGAGGCGCGGTGTCATCAGGCCACGGGCCGAACGGTCGGCCAAACGCATGACGCCCGAGATCATCGAGTGTTCGTCGCTTTCGATGACGCCGGCGGTGGTGGCTTCAGCGATGATGGTCTTAACCTCTTCCTCGGTCACCTTTTCGTCAGACTCCCCGGCCTGGCCGAGCAGGGCCAGCACGGCCTTGCCCGAGATGTCGAGCAGCCAGACCACTGGTGAGCCGACGGCAGCCAAGAGCTTCATGGACGGGGCGACACGGGCAGCGACGCCTTCGGCATCGCGCAGGGCGATCTGCTTGGGCACCAGTTCACCCAGGATCAGCGAAACATAGGTGATGACCAGCACGACAACACCGACGCCGAGAATGTCGGCGAGACTGCCGGCGACGCCGACGGTCTTGAGCCAGTCGGTGAGGCGCAGGCCGAGCGTCGCGCCGGAAAAGGCGCCCGACAGGATGCCCACCAGGGTAATACCGATCTGCACCGAAGACAGGAACTTGCCGGGGTCCTCGGCCAGGACGATGGCAATTGCGGCGCCCTTATTGCCCTGATCTGCCATGTTGCGCAGGCGGGCGGGGCGGGCGGAAACCACCGCAAGTTCCGACATGGCCAACAGGCCATTGACGATGGTCAGGACGACGACGATCAGTATTTCTAGGAACAAGGTGACTTCACAAAATGCGACCGCACACTCAGCAGCGGGTCGCTTCAGCGCGCGCAATATAGGGGTAAGTCACGGCTTTGTACCATGGGGTCTGTGAATATGTTGCGGACAACCACGGCACGAACGGTGAACCGGAACGGGGCCCGCCGGGGCGCGACTAACCCAGGCGGCGCTTGGTCTTGTCGTCATAGGGATTATTGCTGCCGGCACGCACCCACAGGCGAATGGGCGAGCCCTTGATATCGAAGGCCTCGCGCAAGCCATTGACCAGATAGCGCTGGTAGGACGTGGGCAGCACGTCGGGGCGCGAGGCAAACAGGATGAAGCTGGGTGGCCGGGTCTTGGCCTGCGTCATGTAGCGCAGCTTGAGGCGGCGACCCGAGACGGCCGGTGGCGGATGCCCATCGACCATGCCCTGCAGCCAGCGGTTGAGGCGGGCAGTGGAAATATGGGTATTCCAGGTGCGCTCGATCTTGAAGATGGCGGCCATCAGCTTGTCGATGTTCTTGCCGGTAAGGCCAGACAGGGTGACGAGGGGAACACCGCGCATCTGCGGCAACAGCCGCTCGCACGCCTCCCTGAGGTGGGCCAGTGCGGCGTTCTTGTCCTCGATCAGATCCCATTTGTTGACGGCGATGACCAGCGCCCGGCCTTCGCGTTCAACCAGATCGGCCAGCGCCAGATCCTGCTTTTCGAACGGTACGGTGGCGTCGAGCATGAGCACGACAACTTCGGCATACTGGATGGAGCGCAGACTATCGCCGACGGCAAGCTTTTCCAGCTTCTCGGTCACGCGGGAGCGGCGGCGGATACCGGCGGTATCGACCAGATTGATGACCCGCCCTTCCCATTCCCACGGCACCAGGATGGAATCGCGGGTAATGCCGGCCTCGGGACCAACCAGCACGCGCTCTTCCCCGACCATGCGATTGATCAGGGTCGACTTGCCGGCATTGGGGCGCCCGACAATGGCAACGTTGAGATAGCGGTTGGGATTCCAGCGCAGCGTGGCTTCGTCGCCCTCGCCTTCGAGCATGTCCTCGGTAATGTCGACATCGACGGCCGGCATCAGGTCAACAATGGCCTGGTCCTGCGCGCCGCGCTCGGCGGCAGCCTTGTCGATGGCGGCAGAGACGATGGAATAGAGTTCGGACAGACCCAGACCGTGTTCGGCGGACAGCGCGATGGGCTCGCCGAAACCAAGCTTGTAGGCTTCCACCAGGCCAGCCTCGGAGGCGCCGCTTTCGGCCTTGTTGCCGATCAGATGGACGTGCTTTCCGGCCTTGCGCAGCACCTGGGCAAAGCGCTGATCGAGCGGCATGACGCCGGCGCGGGCGTCGATCATGAACAGGATGACGTCGGCTTCGCGAATGGCCAGCTCGGTCTGCTGGCGCATGCGGTCCTCAAGGCTGCCATCCTTGACATCCTCATAGCCCGCCGTATCGAGGATGCGGAAGGTCAGGTCGGCGATGCGGCCTTCGGCCTCGCGGCGGTCGCGGGTGACACCGGGGGTGTCATCGACCAGCGCAATCTTGCGCCCGACAAGGCGGTTGAAGAGCGTGGACTTACCAACATTGGGACGACCGACAATGGCGACGGTGACGGTCATGGATATGCGTTCCGATCAGGCGGAGACGGCGACCGCTATTGAGCGGCTGGCGCAGTCTCGGTGGTGACAGCCGATGCATCGGCCGCCGGTGTTTCTGTGGTGGCCGCTGCGTCAGCAGACGGTGCATCGCTACTGACGATGGCATCAATGGCGCTGGCAGCAGCGTCCGCATCGGCAGTCGGTGCAGCAACGCCCTCGGCCTGCAACTGCGCCAGATAATAGCCCATGCGGTTGCGGGTGGTTGACTGGGTCAGCGGATCATTGATCACCGCCTCGAAACTGGTCCGGGCCGCAGTAAAATCGCCAGCCTTGTACTGGGCCAGGCCCAGCGCTTCGTAGGCCGCATTGCGCAGCGGGCTGGTATCGGTGGCAACACTGCCGACGCGCGCTTCGACATCAGCCAGATTACCGTGGTCGACCATCAGCGTGCCGCCCAGCACCAGGGCCAGCTCACGCAGGCGCTGATTGGACTGGCTGTTGGCCAGGGAGTCGTAAGCGGCGACGGCCTCGTCAATCTTGCCGTCCCTGGCCAGAAGGCCGGCTTTGCGGAACTCGGCCAGTGTGGGGTAGTTGCCACTGCCATCGGCAATGACGCTATCAAGCTGGGCCTGGGCAGCAGCCAGATCGCCGCCATCGGCGAGTTCGAAGGCCGCGTACAATTCGTCGGACGATGCGGCCGCCTTGCTGGCATGATACCAGGCCCAGCCTTCATTGACGGCAACGAGGACCACAACGGCCACGGCAGCACCAATCACATAAGGCGCAAAACGACGCCAAAGCGCGCGCATACGATCGCTGCGCAGCTCCTCATCGACTTCGCGGAAAATATTGTCTTCGGCCATGGTCTGCCTAATGGTCGGGTTTGGATTGGAGCGCACGTTTAGCACTTTGCCGGGCGAATGCAAATGCGCCCGGCGCGGCCATTGCCGCAGGCTTTGGTGCGATACTAGCGCGGGTTGAGGCGCCGGGGATTATTCCCACTCAATGGTGCCGGGCGGCTTGCTGGTCACGTCATAAACGACGCGGTTGATGCCGCGAACCTCGTTGATGATGCGGGTGGCGGTCTTGCCGAGGAAGTTCATGTCGAACTGGTAGAAATCGGCCGTCATGCCATCGACCGAGGTCACGGCGCGCAGGGCGCAGACGAACTCATAGGTGCGGCCATCGCCCATGACGCCGACGGTCTGGACCGGCAGCAGCACGGCAAAGGCCTGCCAGATCTTGTCGTACTGGCCGGACTTGCGGATTTCATCGAGATAGATGGCATCGGCCTGGCGCAGGATGTCGAGCTTTTCGGGCGTGATGCCGCCGGGGCAGCGAATGGCCAGACCCGGACCGGGGAATGGGTGGCGGCCAATGAAGCTCTCGGGCAGGCCCAGCTCGCGGCCCAACACGCGGACTTCGTCCTTGAACAGCTCGCGCAGCGGTTCGACGAGCTGCATGTTCATGCGCTCGGGCAGACCGCCCACATTGTGATGGCTCTTGATGGTGACCGAAGGACCGCCGGTGAACGAGACGGATTCAATAACGTCGGGATAGAGCGTGCCCTGGGCAAGGAACTCGGCGCCGCCGAGTTTTCTGGCCTCTTCCTCGAAAGTTTCGATGAACAGCCGGCCAATGATCTTGCGCTTGGTCTCGGGGTCCGAGACCCCATCGAGCTCGCGCAGGAATATCCTGGAGACGTCCACATGGACGAGCGGGATGTTGTACTCGTCGCGGAACATGGTGACGACCTGTTCGCTCTCATTGAGGCGCATCAGACCGTGGTCGACATAGATGCAGGTGAGCTGGTCGCCAATGGCCTCGTGGATCAGCACGGCAGCCACCGAGGAATCGACGCCGCCCGAGAGGCCGCAAATGACTTTGCCCGTGCCGACCTGCTCGCGGATCTTCTCGATCATCCTGGCGCGATAGGCCGCCATGGTCCAGGTCGAGGCGATGCCGCAGATCTGGTGCACGAAATTGGCATAGAGCCTGGCCCCATCGGGGGTGTGCACCACTTCGGGGTGGAACTGCACGGCCCAGATGCGACGGGCTTCGTCGGCGATCATGGCGAAGGGGGCGTTTGCGGAGGTGCCGACGACTTCAAAGCCCTCGGGCAGGGCCACGACGCGGTCGCCATGGCTCATCCAGACCTGGTGCTCGCTGCCCAGATCCCATACGCCGTCAGTCAGGGCCGAGGCCTTTTCAACCTTGACTTCGGCACGACCGAATTCGCGATGATGGCCGGCTTCGACCTTGCCGCCCAGCGCCATGCACAGGGCCTGTTGGCCATAGCAGATGCCCAGGATGGGGACGCCGGCATTCAGAATGGCCGGATCAATGGTCGGGGCGTTTTCATCAAGGGTTGAGGCAGGCCCACCCGAGAGCACCACACCGCTGGGCTGCAGGGCGGCCATGGCGGCGCCGGCGCTCTGGAAAGGATGGATTTCGCAATACACCCCCGTCTCGCGAATACGGCGCGCGATCAACTGGGTGACTTGCGATCCGAAGTCGACGATCAGGATCGATTGCGGGTGGTCGGCGGTGTCTGGGCTTTGCATGGCGAGCCCTTAGCCGTGATGGCGAGATTCCGCAAGATGGCAGCGTGCAGAGCACAGTTGCGCGCGCACGAAAAAGCCAGCCGGACTAGTTGAGAATGGCGATGGAAAAATTGAGCAAAGTCGCAAAAGACACCCATGCCAGATAGGGAACGAAAAGCCATGCGGCGATTGTATCGGTTTTTCGCGCCACGAGGATAAACCCGATGATCAGGCCGAGCATGACGATGATGATGGCAAAGGCGCCCCAGAGCAGGTGGGCCGTGAACCAGACGGGGGACCAGAGCCAGTTGGCCAGCATCTGGGCGACCCACAGGCCCATGGCCGGGCTGTTGGGCCGCGCCATCCAGATGCGCCAGCCGGCAATGGCGATCATGACGTAAAGGATGGTCCAGACCGGCGCAAAGACCCAGCTGGGGGGATTGAAGGGTGGCTTGGCAAGGTTTTCGAACCAGGTGCCCGGGGTGGACTGGGAACCGATGAAACCACCGACGCCAATCACCACGACCAGGAAGACTGCCAGGGTCAGCCAGCTGCGGGCGGAGCGGTAGTCAATGGTGGTGGTGGTCATGGCGTGCGGCTCCGCAAACGTACAGCTCAACCGGTAACGCGCCGGGGCACCGATTGGTTCACCGGGGCGATCATGGGTTTCGGCGCAGGGCGTTGAGATAGAAGCCGTCGGTGCCGGTCAGGCGGGGGGTCAGCGCAATGCCGGCGCCGGCAGTGGCAACGCCCGCGGGCGCCTCGGCGCCGAAGGCAGCTTGCCAGAGCGATTGGGGATCGAGCGAGGCAAAATCGGGGTTGGCGGCGAGGAAGGCGGCGACCTGGTCGTCATTTTCTTCGGGCAGGATGGAGCAGGTGATGTAGATCAGCGTGCCACCGGGCTTGAGGAAGCGCCGGGCGTGCGCCAGGATGGCGGCCTGCTCGGCGACGCGCTGGGCGAGCAGTTCGGGGGAGAGCTTCCACTTGGTATCGGGACGGCGGCGCCAGGTGCCGGTGCCGGTACAGGGCGCGTCGATGATGACGCGATCCATCTTGCCGACGAGGTCATCGAGGGCATCCGGCAGCGGGGCCCGCACCTGCACATTGTGGGCGCCATTGCGCTTGAGCCGGTCATAGATCGGCGCAAGGCGGCTGCGATCGCTGTCATAGGCGAAGATCTGGCCCTTATTGGCCATGGCTGCGGCCAGCGCCAGGGTCTTGCCACCGGCGCCAGCGCAGAAATCGAGCAGCTGTTCGCCGGGCGAGGCGCCGGCCAGGGCGGCAACAATCTGGCTGCCCTGATCCTGCACTTCGAACCAGCCCTTGAGGTAGCCCTCATCGGTGGTGACATTGGGGGTGCGGGCATCGCCCGAGCCGGCAGGCATGGTGACGCCGACCGGGGAGATGGCGGTTGGCACGGCATTGAAGCGGGCCAGCGATTTCAGCACGCGCTCGCGCTGGGATTTCAGCGTGTTGGTGCGCAGATCAAGCGATGGCCGGGCCGCCATGGCCTGGCCCTCGGCGATCCAGCTATCGCCAAAGGCGCGGGTGAGGGACGGCGCGAGCCACTCAGGAACATCGGCAAGGATGTGACCGGCGGAATCGTCGGGGAGCTGGCCGGTGATGCGGGCCAGCTCGTCGGCGCTCAATGGTTCGGGCGCGTGATCGTCGGTGGCGAAACTGTCGTTGAGGGCGGCGGGGTCGTGCCCCCAGTCGCGCACGGCAACCGCCAGCACCAAAGCGCGCGGGCTGTCATCGGCCATGATGGCGGCATGGGAGGCGCGGCGGCGCAGGGCGTCATAGACCAGATTGCCGATGGCGGCGCGGTCCCCTGCCCCGGCGAAACGATTGTTGATCCCCCAGGCCTTGAGCGCTTCGGAGACGGGACGCTTGCGCGTCTCGACATCCGTGAGGACTGCAATGGCGGCGGATAGACGGCCTGGAAGGCGCATGCGAGACCTCTGATTATTCTACTCTGGTGGGAAGCTGCAGCGTGTTTCCTGCGCTTCCGGTGCTCACGTACCCAAGGTACGCTGCGCGCCGGTTCTCGAAAACCCGCCCCATCTCCCACACCAGAGCGAATACTCAAGCGGCCTCTAGGGGCCAGGGGATGCGACGAGAACGCGAAAGAGGACCATTAGCCAGAGGATGGCGAGGACCGCAAGGCCGGCGGTGTAGATGGCGAAGCGCTGCAGCAGGTGATTGGTGGTGACATGGATGATGGCGTGGGCATAGCGCAGGGCCACGAAGAGCCCGGCGGCGGCGGCCTCCAATGAGGTTACGCCGCCCAGCATGAGGGCCAGCAGGGCCGCGACGTAGAACAGCACGGGCAGCTGGAACTGGTTGTCGAAGCTGTTGGAGAGCAGGCGCGCCCTGAGCGGATAGGCAGTGCGGTCCACCGCGATGGCGGCCATGGCAATTTCGCCGGACATGACACGCGGCACGCGCTCGCGGCCCATCAGCACGAGAATGGCCATGGTCAGCAAGGCCTGGGCGGCCATGGCCAGGATCATGAGCTTGGCGAGAAGAGGCATGAATAAAGCTCCGCTAGAGAGTCTGCTACGCGTGGCAAGTGCTTTTGGATGCGTGGGATTTTTCTCCAGGCATGGTTCTCGACCGCGCGGCGCGGGCCGGACGGTTGCGGGCAGGCGGACGGATCCCGAGACGGCCTTCGCCTCTGGTAAAGTTAAAAACGAGACGATCGCCGTCCCGGGATGCCGGTTTTTGGAACTGTACGGCGGCACGGGGATCGCTCGCCCCCACACGGCCGGACTGGAACCTGTGGAAGAGACGAACTTCCACCCGGCACACCCCGCCACTGTTCGCCTGCAGGCCGCCCATGCGGGGTGATGGGGGAGTATGGCACGGGACGCGGGGGCCGGGGATAAGGGGGACTGACGCTGGCGCCGAGGGGGTTTGGTAAAGCAGCGTTCAGTCAGTGCAGAGCCCTCGGGTCAAGCCCGAGGGTGACGGTCTGTGGGTGGGGAGGCCCCCGGTCCTCGGGTCAGGCCCGATTATGCCGAGGGCGACGGCCTGCGGGTGGGGACCGAAAGTGCCCCTGCCCCGGCCTAGCGGCCGGAGCGGTAGTTGGGGGCTTCGCGGGTGATGGTGACGTCGTGGACGTGGCTCTCGCTGAGGGCGGCGCCGGAAATCTTGACGAAGACCGAATTGTCGCGGAACTCCTTGAGATTGTGGGCGCCGGTATAGCCCATCGAGGCGCGCAAGCCGCCCGCCAGCTGATGCAGCACGGCGCCGGCGGCACCCTTGTAGGGCACCTGACCTTCAATGCCTTCGGGCACCAGTTTCATCTGGTCGCGCACATCCTGCTGGAAGTAGCGATCAGCCGAGCCCGAGCCCATGGCGCCGACCGAGCCCATGCCACGGTAGGATTTGTAGGAGCGGCCCTGATGCAGATAGACCTCGCCGGGGCTCTCGTCGGTGCCGGCCAGGAGCGAGCCGACCATGACGCAGGAGGCGCCGCCGGCCAGGGCCTTGGCCATGTCGCCGGAGAATTTGATGCCGCCATCGGCGATGACCGGGATGCCCTGGCGGTCGCCCTCTTCGGCGCAGGCCATGACGGCGGCCAGCTGGGGCACGCCGACACCAGCAACGATGCGGGTGGTGCAGATCGAGCCGGGGCCAATGCCCACCTTGACCGAATCGGCACCGGCATCGACCAGCGCCCTGACGGCTTCGGCGGTGGCGACATTGCCGGCGACGATGCGCACGCCATTGCTCTCGCGCTTGACGCGCTCGACGGCCTCGGCGACGCGGACGGAGTGGCCGTGCGCGGTGTCGATGACCAGGAGGTCAACGCCAGCGTCGATCAGTTGCAGGGACCGCTCATGGCCGGCATCGCCAACGGTGGAGGCCGCCGCGACGCGTAGGCGCCCGCGTTCGTCCTTGACGGCATTGGGGTTGAGCTGGGCCTTTTCGATATCCTTGACGGTGATCAGGCCGGTGCAGCGATAATCGGCATCGACCACCAGCAACTTTTCGATGCGGTGCGTATGCAGCAGCACCTTGGCCTCTTCCTTGGAGACGCCATCGCGCACGGTGACCAGTTTTTCAAAGGTCATCAGCTCGCGGATGGGCTGGGCGGGATGGGAGGCAAAGCGGACGTCGCGATTGGTGAGGATGCCCACCAGCTTGCCAATGGCCCGCCCGCCGGTGCCGCCGTTCTCGACGACCGGAATGCCGGAAATCCGGTTGGACTGCATCAGCGAGAGCGCATCGGCCAGGGTGGCATCGGGGCCGATGGTGATGGGGTTGATGACCATGCCGCTTTCGAACGACTTGACCATGCGCACCTGTTCGGCCTGCTGGTCGGCGGTCAGGTTCTTGTGGATGACGCCCATGCCGCCGGCCTGGGCCATGGCGATGGCCATGCCGCTTTCGGTGACGGTATCCATGGCCGATGACAGAATGGGCAGATTGAGCGCTATGTCCTTGGTGACATAGGTCGAAATGTCGGTTTCAGAAGGCAGAATATCGGAGCGCGCCGGCTGCAGCAGCACGTCGTCAAAGGTCAAAGCCGCGTCGCCAGTAATAGTGGTAATAATCTTCGCCAAGGCCAGACCTTTCCGGACTTCTGAATGGGATCAGAGATGTAGGATGCTGAACCGGACAGGGTTTTTGTCGGGTTCTGGTTGGCGAGGGTCAATAGCACCGGCAGGGGCACTTGCATAGTGGGTGGCGGTGGATGGCGGCTATGCCATGAAACCACAGTGCGAAACGACGCTGATCTTTCGCGCGACAGGCGTCTGGCCGGGTTCTCAGAACTGCCGGCACGGTTCATATTGGGCCGCCGCAGCCGCGACGCCTTCCGATTCCTTTCTGGTTCCCATTCCGTGATCCGCGCAACTCCGCTCATCCTGGCCGTCGCCCTGTTCATGGAACAGATGGATTCCACGGTCATTGCCACCTCCCTGCCGGCCATTGCCAGCGATATCGGCAGTGAACCGATTGCGTTGAAGCTGGCGCTGACCGCCTATTTCGTGGCGCTGGCCATTTTCATTCCGATCAGTGGCTGGATGGCCGACCGGTTCGGGGCCAAGAACATCTTCCGGATCGCCATATTCGTGTTCATGCTGGGCTCGCTGGCCTGCTCATTCTCGTTTTCGCTCGAGACTTTCGTGCTGTCGCGATTCTTCCAGGGCATTGGCTCGTCGATGATGACTCCGGTGGGGCGCCTGCTGCTGGTGCGTTCAACGCCGCGCAACGAACTGGTTTCGGCCATGGCCTGGCTGACCATTCCGGCGCTGCTGGGACCGCTGACCGGGCCGCTGATCGGGGGATTTCTCACGACCTATCTGAGCTGGCACTGGATTTTCTGGATCAATATCCCGATCGGCATTGCCGGGATCATCCTGGTCAGCATCTTTCTGCAGGTGCCAGAGGAACGCTCGCCGCGCCGGCTCGACGTGAGGGGTTTCCTGATTGCAGCGGTGGCGTTCTCGGGAACAGTGTTCGGGCTCTCGGTGGTCAGCCTGCCGGCACTGCCGATTGCCTATGGCTATGGGACGCTGGCCGTGGGGCTGATTGCCGGCGGACTGTATTTCGTCCATGCCCGGGCCACCCAGCACCCGCTGCTCGACCCGCAATTGTTTCGCCACAGGCTGTTCCGCTCGGCGGTTATCGGCGGCTCGTTCTTTCGCATCGGCGTGGGTGCGGTGCCATTCCTGCTGCCGCTGATGCTGCAACTGGGATTCGGGATGACGCCGTTTCAATCGGGCGCCATCACCTTTGTCTCGGCGATCGGGGCGATCATGAGCAAATTCCTGGCCGAGAAGATCTATGCGCGGTTCGGGTTTCCCCGGACGCTGGGCTTTGCCGCGTTCTTTGGCGGGGTGCTGATTGCGGCGCAGGGGCTGTTCAATGACGCGACGCCCATACTGGCCATCATGGTGGTGCTGCTGGTGGGCGGCGTGTTGCGCTCGGTGTTTTTCACCGGCGCCAATGCGCTGGGCTATGCCGATGTGAATGATGAAGAGGCGGGCCAGGCCACCGCCATCGTCGCGGTCGCCCAGCAATTGAGCGTGGCGTTCGGCGTGGCGGTGGCCGGCGCCATCCTGGAGGTCAGCACGCAAATGCGCGGCAGCGAACTGGAATTGGTGGATTTCCAGATCGCATTCTTCGTGGTGGGGGGCATGAGCGCCCTGGCCGCGTTCATCTACTGGCGCCTGCCGGCCGAAGCGGGCAGCAATGTTTCCGGCCACAAGGCGACGACCCTGCCCAAGGCGTGAGCGGCAGGGCGCGAGGCCAGCCCTGACGGATAGCCACGGAAGTGGCTGGACTGGCGCCGGGGGCTAGCGGTCGTACTCCCCTTCGCCCGGCACGGTGTCATTGGTGCCCTTGAACCCCTTGGCAATGAGATAGGCCTCGGCGGAATCGGCGCGGCTGGAGGGCGGCTTGGCGTGGTGGGTGGACTTGAAGTGGCGCTTGAGCATGTGCAGCAGCTCATGCTCGGTGCCGCCCTGGAACACCTTGGCGATGAAGACGCCATTGGGGGCCAGCACGTCGAGGGCAAAGGCGGCGGCGATCTCGATGAGCTGGACGATGCGCAAATGGTCGGTGGGGCGGTGGCCGGTGGTGGGCCAGGCCATGTCGGACATCACCAGATCGGCCTTTTTGCCGCCCATGGCCTCGATCAGCATGGCCGGGGCGTCATCATCGGTGAAATCCTTCATCAGCAGCTTCACGCCGGGGATGGGGTCCATTTCGAGATAATCAATGCCCACGATCAGCGGATTGGCATCGGTGGAGCCGATCGCCTTGGCAGCCACCTGTGACCAGCCGCCGGGCGCGGCGCCCAGATCGACAATGCGCATGCCCTGGCGGAAGAGATGGTGCTTCTCGTCCATTTCCTTGATCTTGAAGGCCGCGCGCGAGCGATAGCCGGCCTCGCGGGCCCGGGCGACATAGGGATCGTTGAGCTGGCGCTCGAGCCATTTGGTCGAGCCGGTCTTGCGGCCCTTGGCCGTCTTGAGCCGGATCTTGAGGTCCTTGTCGGACTTGCGCCCGCCAGAACCGAGAGCTTTATCCACCATTGGGGTTTCTCCGAGGATAGCGCGAGGCACGCGACCGGGTCCGGTCGGCATCCATCAGCGAAATAAGAATGCCTTCGCGCAGGCCACGATCGGCCACGCGAACGCGGTCAGTAGGCCATTCGCGACGAATGGCTTCAAAGATGGCGCAGCCTGGCAATACCAGATCGGCGCGGTCGCGGCCAATGCAGGGATGGGCCACGCGGCGCTCGAACGGCATGGCGAGCAGCGCGTTCATGGTTTCATCGACCTGATCGCGTTGCATCCACAGGCCATCGACCTTCTGGCGCTCATAGCGCTCAAGGCCAAGATGCAGGCCGGCCAGCGTCGTCACGGTGCCAGAGGTGCCGATCAGGTGCACCGGATGGCTGGCAATCATCTGGCGCAGCTTCTCGCGGCCGCGGAACTGGCGCAGATGCTCGCTGACATGGGCCACCATGGCTTCAAAGACTGCCGGGGTGACATTGACGCCACCAAATTTCTCGGCGATCGACACCACGCCGACCGGCAGCGACTGCCAGGAGCGGATCGCCGCCGACATCCGGCCCTGGGATTTGGGCCGGCCACCGCGGAAATCGAGCCAGGCCAGCTCGGAGGAGCCGCCGCCAATATCGAAGATCAGCGCCCCGGCGGTGTTGGCGTCGACCAGGTCGGCGCAGCCAATCACCGCCAGCTGGGCCTCGGTGTGGCGATCAACGATTTCAAGATCGAGCCCGATTTCATCCCTGACGCGCTGCAGAAAGGCCGGGCCGTTTTCGGCGCCGCGGCAGGCTTCGGTGGCAATCAGGCGCATGCGGGCGGGCTGATGTTCGCGCAGTTTGTTGCGGCACTGGCGCAGCGCCTCAAGCGTGCGATCCATGGCCGCCTCGCCCAGACGCCCGGTGACGGAAACGCCTTCGCCGAGGCGGACGATGCGGGTGAAGCCATCAATGACGCGAAAGCCGTGATCGTGCGGCCGGGCTATCAACAGTCGACAGTTATTGGTGCCAAGGTCGAGCGCCGCATAAAGCGGCCCGCGGTGCTTGCGAGTCGGATTGATGGCGGGCGCTGTCCGCTTGTCCGTATCAACAGGGACCCCGTTGGTCCCTGCCCTCTCCACCTGGTCAAGACCAGCTGGAGAACGGCGTGCCGGTCCGTCCAAAGACAGAGCTGCAGCAGCGGACCGATCGGAATCGGTCACATTGGTCTCCTGATGTGCGCGGTCGCTGGGCCCGGCTTTGGCCGGTAGCGCCCGATCGCACTTTGTTTCGTGTCACCGACGACGGTAGAGCAAGAGACCAATAAGCGCAATGGAATGCGTACCACGCCCCTGAGGACAAGCAGGCGGCGGCGCGCGATTGAGCAGGCCGGTAAAGTGCCAATCCGTTAGGCAGATTGCCGTGCGATTGTGCGGCACGACGCCATGACCGCCCCGAGATTGATTCAGGATGAATCGATAAGTCTTTGTTCTTCAATCGCTTTACGAAGCCGCCACGGCTGGCACGGTTCCTGCATTGAACTGATGGCAGGGCTCGTACCGAGCTCAAAACTGATTGGGTGTCCAGCGTTGGGCGCCCCGCATGGCAAAGCTGCCAATCGTTTCGCATTCCGGTTCCCCAACCGGCGCGCTTCGATTGGCAGCTTTTTTGTTTTGCGTCGCGCCGAACAGGAGAATGCAGATGAGCGAGAGACTTGTCATCGTCGGCAACGGCATGGCACCGGGACGGATGCTGGAGCATCTGTTTGAAGCGGCACCGGGCCGTTTCGAGGTGACCATTTTCAATGCCGAGCCGCGCGTGAACTACAACCGGCTGATGCTGTCGCCGGTGCTGTCGGGCGAAAAGAGCTATGCGGAGATCATCACCCATGGCGATGAATGGTATGCCGAGCATGGCGTGACGCTGCACAAATCGGCGCCGGTGACGCAGATCGACCGCGTCGCCAAGCGCGTGCAATCGAGCAATGGGCTGGTCGCGGAATACGATCACCTGGTGATCGCCACCGGGTCCAGCCCGTTCATTCCGCCCGTGCCGGGCCATCAGCTGGCGGGCGTGGTGACCTATCGCGACCTCGACGACGTCGACAAGATGCTGGCGGCCGGGCGGGGCAGCAGCATCGTGGTCATCGGCGGCGGGCTGCTGGGGCTGGAAGCAGCGGCAGGCCTGAAACTGCGCGGCATGGACGTCACCGTGCTGCATCTGGCGCCGACGCTGATGGAGCGCCAGCTGGACCCGGCAGCGGGCTATCTGCTGGAAAAGGCGTTTGTTGACCGCGGCGTGCGCGTGATTACCCAGGCCAATACCAAACAGGTGCTTGGCCAGGATCGCGTCGAGGGCGTCGAGCTGAGCGACGGCACGGTGATCGCCTGTTCCATGGTGGTGATGGCGGTGGGGATCCGACCCGCCTCGGCGCTGGCCAAGGAAAGTGGCCTGGCCGTCAATCGTGGCATTGTGGTCGATGACCAGATGCGCACCGATGATCCGCATATCTTTGCGCTGGGCGAATGCGCCGAACATCGCGGCGTCTGCTACGGGCTGGTGGCGCCGCTCTATGAGATGGGCCAGGTGCTGGCCAGCACACTGGTGGGGGTGCCGGCCAGCTATCAGGGATCGGTCACCTCAACCAAGCTCAAGGTCACCGGGATCGATCTGTTCTCGGCGGGCGATTTCGGCGAGGGCGAAGACCGCGAGGAGATCGTGCTGCGCGACGCCAGTGCCGGCATCTACAAGCGGCTGGTGCTCAAGGACGACCGAATTATCGGGGCGGTGCTGTATGGCGAGACCTCGGACGGGCCGTGGTTTTTTGACCTGTTGAAACGCGGGGTGGACACGCGCGAGATGCGCGACACGCTGGTGTTTGGCCAGGCGTATCAGGGGGGCACCCCACTGGACCCTATGGCGGCCGTTGCAGCCTTGCCGGATGAGGCAGAGATCTGTGGCTGTAACGGCGTGTGCAAAGGCAAGATCACCTCGACCATTACCGGCAAGGGCCTGACCGGGCTGGATGGCGTGCGTGCCCATACCAAGGCTTCGGCCTCGTGCGGCTCGTGCACCCATCTGGTGGAGCAATTGCTGCACCTGACGCTGGGCGCGGGCTATAACCCGACCGCCGTGCAGCCGATGTGCGGCTGCACCGAATATGGCCATGACGATGTGCGCCGGCTGATCATCGCCAAGGGGCTCAAATCGATCCCCGCGGTGATGCAGGAGCTGGAGTGGAAGACCAGTTGCGGCTGCGCCAAGTGCCGGCCGGCGCTGAACTATTACCTCGTGTCCGACTGGCCCGGCGAATATGAGGATGACGGGCAGAGCCGCTTCATCAATGAGCGGGTGCACGCCAATATCCAGAAGGATGGCACCTATTCGGTGGTACCGCGCATGTGGGGCGGCATGACCAATCCCAAGGAATTGCGGGCCATTGCCGACGTGGCCGACAAGTTTGCCATCCCGGCGGTGAAGGTGACGGGTGGACAGCGCATTGATCTGCTCGGGGTGAGAAAGGAAGACCTGCCCGGCGTCTGGGCCGACCTGAATGCGGCCGGCATGGTATCGGGCGCCGCCTATGCCAAGGGTCTGCGGACGGTCAAGACCTGCGTGGGGTCGGACTGGTGCCGCTTCGGCACCCAGGATTCCACCGGGCTCGGCATCCGCATCGAGAAGTTCATGTGGGGCGCCTGGACGCCGGCCAAGCTGAAGCTGGCGGTATCGGGCTGTCCGCGCAACTGCGCCGAGGCGACCTGCAAGGATATCGGGGTGATCTGCGTCGACTCCGGCTATGACATCCACTTCGCCGGGGCGGCCGGGCTCGACATCAAGGGCACTGAATTGCTGTGCCACGCCAATACGGAGGATGAGGCGCTCGAAATCATCGTGGCGCTGACCCAGCTGTATCGTGAGCAGGGGCGCTACCTCGAACGCATCTACAAATGGGCCAAAAGGGTGGGCACGCCGTCGATCCTGGCCAATGTGGTCGACGATCGTGACAAGCGCCGCGCCTATTACGAGCGGTTTGTCTATTCGCAGCAATTTGCCCAGGTCGACCCGTGGCAAGAACGGGTCAATGGCAAGGATGCGCATGAGTTTGCGGCACTGGCCGAGTTCGGCATGCCGGTGGCAGCAGAATGAGGGAGCGGGCCATGGACGAATGGATCGAAATCGGCCGCGTCGACACCATACCCCGCCGCGGGGCGCGATGCGTCAATACCCCCAATGGCAAGATTGCGGTATTCCGGACCCAGGACGACCAGATCTTTGCCATCGACAATCGCTGCCCGCACCGGGGCGGCCCACTCAGCGAAGGCATTGTGCACGGGGCGTCGGTCACCTGCCCGATGCACAACTGGGTGTTCGACCTGAGCACGGGACAGGCACAGGGCGCCGATGAGGGCGAGGTGCGATCCTATGCCGTCAATGTCGTGGACGGGCGCATTTTCATCACGCCCGACCTGATGATGGTTGCCGCCGAATAGGCTGGCGCCCGGCTCAGTCCTGATGGCCGGGGCGCGTCACCTTGGGTGGATCGCTGGCCGGGAAGCTGTCGGCCAGTTCGCGGTCAAGCTTGGCGTCCAGTTCCTCGGGCGTGGGGCGCTCATCAGGCTCCCCGTCCCGGGCAGGCGCGGGGTGTTTGGGATCGGCTTTGGACTTGTCGGCAACCATGCGTGGTCTCCCTGGCTTGGTAGCGACGCCACAACAACAGGACACGCTGAAGGGGCGAAATCGAGGTGGCGCGCTGTCTATCCCGCGAAGATGAGACTCCCTGAGGCCGATTACAACCTCTGCGCCAAGGGTACCTGCCCCGGCGTGCGGTCAGGGCCCTTCAACAAAGGTGTCGAAGCCGATGGTGAGGTGGTGTTGCAGGGCGTATTGGTAGTTGATGCGGTCATGGGCGCTCAGGGCATCGATGACGGCCTGGTGCTGGTCAAAGGTGCTGGTGCGAAAATCCTGGCGGGATTTGCCTTTTTCCATGATGCCGATGATCACCGGCTTCATGATGCGATAGAGCTCGAGCAGGGCGGCATTGTCGAGAATGCCGACCAGGCTGATGTGAAAGCCGAAATCAGCCTCGGACGCTTCCTGAATGGTCTGGGCACTTTTCATGGCGGCATTGGCGGCAAGCAGCGCTGCGAGGTGGTCATCGGTCAGATTGTCGAACATGGCGTCGACTGAATTGACCTCGATCAGCGTGCGGAAGCCCTGGATGTCGGCAAAGGTCTTGCGCGAAATCTCGATGGTGTTGAACGAGAACAGATCGAAGGCCCGCGCCATGCGGTTGTCGATGATGGTGGCGCCAACCTTGGGACGCACTTCGACGACGCCATAGGCCTTGAGCATCCGCATCGCCTCGCGGACGGTATTGCGGCTGGTGGAAAACCGCTCGCACAGTTCCCGCTCGGACGGCAGGGCATCGCCCACCTTGAGCAGTTCACTGTCAATCAGCGCCCGGATCTCGAGCACCAGACTCTCCACCGCGGAGCGCGCCTGAACGGAGCTCCCGGCCTTTGCTGCGTGTGGATGATCAAAGGACAAGGCGGCGTCTCCGGGTGGGGCCTGGCGGGCAGGCTCTTTTGTAGGACCAGATTGTGCATGGCTTAACGATGTTGGCAAGAATTGCCACGCCTAACCGTTCAAAGTGAGACAAATCCGGTGTCGTGGTCAGACAAAAAGCGCAGAAATTGGCGAAAAGCCGCTTTCTCAATATTGATCGCCCCGCCAATTCGTGCACAGTTCAGGCAACGGACCGGTGAAACGATGCATTCTCGGACCTTCTGCCAGAACCACCTACCAGCATCGACCCAGGGAGAGAATAATGAGCTTGCTCAAAAAGCTTGCGGGCCTGACCGCGATCACCGCATCGGTCCTGACACTGTCGGGCGCCGCCACCTTCGCTGCCGACTACAACTGGACGTTCCAGACCTCGGAAACCGCGGGTGAACCCGGCTTTATCAACAAGCAGAAATGGGCCACCAATGTCGGCGTGCTGTCCGGCGGCCGCATTGAAATCGAAATCCTGCCCATTGGCTCGGTCGTTCCGCACACCGATACGCTCGACGCCGTCGGCTCGGGCATTCTGCAGGGCCATCTGACCGATCCAAGCTATTTCGCCGGCAAGGACCCCGCTTTTGCCATGATGGGCAATCTGGTGGGCGCGTGGAGCGATCCATTCGAACTGCTCGGCTTCATGCAGTCGGGCGGCGGCCAGGAGCTTTATGCCGAGTTGGTAGAGCCTTATGGCGTTCACTTCATCGGCGCAGCGGCGACCGAGCCCGAAGCCTTCGTGGCTGCCGTGCCGATCCGTACCGTCGAAGACCTCAAGGGCGTCAAGCTGCGCGCTCCCGAAGGCATGGTGTTCGAGATCTTCTCCAAGGCCGGCGCGTCGCCAGTTGCCTTGCCAGGCTCGGAAATCTTCTCGGCCCTCGACAAGGGCGTGGTTGATGCGGCTGACAACACCGTGTTCGCCACCAACCAGGCACTGGGCATGAACGACGTTGCTCCGTACCCGCTGTATCCCGGCTTCCACTCGCTGCCGCTCATCGACATTTCGATGAACAAGGAAATCTGGGATGGCCTGCCCGAAGATCTGCAGGCGATTCTGGTCGCATCGGTCGACAAGTTCATCTTCGATCACGTCTATTCGGTGCGCATGCTCGACGCCAAGGCCGTTGCCGAGGCCCGCGCCAATCCTGAAATCGAGATCATCAACTGGTCCGGCGATGAGCGTGCGAAATTCCGTCGCATCGCCCAGGAAGAGTGGAAGAATTGGGCCACGCGCAGCGACATGACCCAGCGCTACTACGACACCGTCACCGCCTATCTCGAAGGCCGTAACCTGCTGTAGCCTCAACAGCGCTTGACCTGAGTGCGCCCGGCAAATTATCTGCCGGGCGCAAATGTATGAATACCGGAGAACCGAGATGGCCGAAGACGTTGATATTGCGGCCATTGCCGATGGCGGCGATGAAGAAATCCGCACCGGGCTGGACCGGGCGGTTTCCAACTCCAGCAAGGTATTGGCCTGGGGCATTTTCCTGGCTTTTGCCATCACCGTGTTTGAGGTGATTTCGCGCTATGTGTTCAACAGCCCCACATTCTGGGCGCACGAAAGCACCACCTTCCTGATCGCCGCCACCTTTCTCATCGGCGGTCCGATAGCCCTGGCGCGCGACAAGCATATCCGCGTCCGCATGTTCTACGATGGCATTTCCCCGGCCCGCCGCCGCGTCATCGACATCTTCAATTCCATCATTGCCCTGCTCTTTTTCTTCGGCCTCGCCTATGCGGGCTGGACAATGGTGGGCAAATCCTGGCTCTCACCCACCGGTGACCTGCGCCTCGAAGGCACGGGAACCTCGTGGAATCCACCCACCCCGGCCCTGCTCAAATTGCTGGTGCTGATCTGCGTCGCCACCATGTTTGTCCAGACTCTGCTGCACCTGGTTTCGGCCATAAGGCGCGACGTGTCCGTGCCATCTGACCGCGCGGAGGAGAATTAATCATGGGCTTGAGCGCATTGGGCATCGAGTACGGCTCCTACATTCTCGTCGGCGCCATTTTTCTGCTGCTGCTCACCGGGCAGCCACTGGCCTGGGTCACCGGCCTGGTCGCCCTGATCTTCACCTTCGGCTGGTTTGGCGGCAACGCCCTGCCCCTGGTCACCTCGCGCATTTTCGGCTTCATCACCGAATATTCGCTGGTTGCCATCCCGATGTTCATCCTGATGGCGGCGCTGCTCGACCGCTCCGGCATCGCCAAGTCCTTGTTCAACGGCATGCGCATCCTGGCTGGACGCCTGCCCGGCGGCGTTGCCGTGCAGACCCTGATCGTCGCCATCCTGCTCGCGGCGATGTCCGGCGTGATCGGTGGCGAAATCGTGCTGCTCGGTATTCTGGCGCTGCCGCAGATGCTGCGCCTGGGCTATGACCGGAACCTGTCGATCGGCGTCGTCGTCGCCGGCGGTTCGCTCGGCACCATGATGCCACCATCGATCGTGCTGATCATCTATGGCCTGGTCGCCAGCGTTTCCATCGCCGACCTGTTCGTCGCCGCCATCACGCCTGCCCTGTTGCTGCTGGCCTTCTATGTCGCCTATGTGCTGTTCATCTGCTGGCGCGATCCGCAGATGGGCCCGCCCATGTCCGATGAGGAGATGGCGCAGGAATCACTGGGCAGCGCGCTGCGCTCGCTGGCGGCACCGTTCTTCATCGTCTTTGTTGTGCTCGGCTCGATCTATGGCGGCATCGCCTCGATCACCGAAGCGGCAGCGATGGGCGTTTCCGCCGTGCTTCTCATCTCGCTTATGCGGCGTGAGCTGACCTTCAAGATGGTGCAGGACAGCCTGGTCCACACGCTCGAAACCTGTGGCATGATCATCTGGATCGGCATTGCTGCCGCCGTGCTGGTGGGAGTCTATAACCTGATGGGCGGCAACCGCTTCGTGGCCGACGCCATTCTGGGCATCGACGCGCCGCCGGTGGTCATCATCATGGTGATGATGCTGATCCTGCTGGTCCTGGGGATGTTCCTCGACTGGATCGGCATTGCGCTGCTGACCCTGCCGATCTTCGTGCCCATCGTCATCCAGCTGGGCTACGATCCGATCTGGTTCGGTATTCTGTTCGCGGTCAACATGCAGGTGTCCTACCTCACCCCGCCGTTCGGTCCGGCAGCGTTCTACCTCAAGAGCGTGGCCCCCAAAGAGATCACGCTCAAGCACATCTACACTGCATTGTTGCCGTTCATCGCGCTGCAACTGGTGGTGCTGGCGATCATCCTGTTCTTCCCGCCCATCGCCACCTGGGCGATCAAATAAGCACAAGGGCCCGCGCCGCAGTCTGGCGGCGGGGGCCCTGTTGACGAGAGTGACGGCGCTATCTTTGGCGCCTGGGTATTTCACTGTGTCTGTCGAACCGGCGAAATCGCTTCGCGTCCCAGGGGCGCGCAGTCAAATGGCTGCGGTGGAGCCGCCTTCGCTGAAAGCGCTCTAGGACCGGGCGAACGGTACCGAGGCCGTCAGAATTTCCCCGGAATTGTTGAACTCCACCTCGAAGTCCACGGTAATCGTATCTTCAATAAGCAGGATGCGGGCGCCGATGCGCACATCACTGCCCGAGCGATCGCGCTGGGATTTGCGCAGATCAAAGCTGATCGTGTTGCCGCGAATCAAGCCGATCGCCGCGCCGGTGAAACCGGCATTGGAACTCATGACCGCTTCATAGCGCCGCTGCTCCTCGACATAGGCAATGGTGCCACTGATCGAGAGGGTGGTATCGACCAGCGAACAACGCCCCGTGTAGTTGATGCGCCCCAGATTGCCCTTGGCAACCGACAGGCGACAGCGGAACGGCTCAGGTTCGTCCCCACCCACCAGCTTGCTGTCGCCGCGCCACTGTCCGATATAGGCCTGCAGCAGGTTGATCTCGTCCTGGCCGGCACGGGCCGGCATGACCGCCGCCAATGTCGCCAGCAGCAGCAGAATCACGGGGAAAATCGACGTTGATCTTTTCACTTGAGAAATGCTCTCCACGGTAGGGTCGGCGGAACAGATCCCCTTGAGATGGGGATAGAAGACCTGGACTGTGCTTGGCCCTTGCAAATTTGGGGCACCCTGACAGGTTGGCTATGAGACAGGCGCAATCCGCTGTGCTCAAAATAGTGGCAATACGTAACCATCTAGTTCACAGGGCGAGACTCGTGACCACATCCGACACACCCATTATTGATGTTCACGCGGTCAGCTACACACTCGAGATCGCCGGGCGACCGCTGCACATTCTCAGAAACGTGTCGCTGCGGGTCAATCCCGCCGAAGTAGTGGCCATCGTGGGGCCATCGGGCAGTGGCAAGACCTCGCTGCTGATGCTGCTGGCGGGCCTCGAGCAGGCGAGTTCGGGACGCCTCACCATCAACGGCGCGACGCTGGCCGGGCTGGACGAGGATGATCTGGCCCGCTTCCGCCGCCGCACTATGGGGATCGTGTTTCAGAGTTTTCACCTGATTCCGTCACTGACGGCGCTGGACAATGTCGGGCTGGCGCTGGAAATCGCCTCGCCCGAACTCTCGCAAGCCCAAGTTCGGGAAATGGCTGCTGCGGCTCTGGCCGCCGTTGGCCTGGCCAACCGGCTTGACCACCGCCCCACCGCCCTGTCTGGCGGCGAACAGCAACGCGTCGGCCTGGCGCGCGCCATGGTCGCCAACCCGCCGCTGCTGCTGGCCGATGAGCCGACCGGTAATCTGGATCAGGAAACCGGCGCCCTGGTGATCAAGCTGATGTTTGACCTGGCCCGGGAACGCGGCACTGCGGTGGTGCTGATTACCCACGATCCCGCGCTGGCGGCGCGGGCGGACCGCGTGCTGACCATGACGCAGGGCGAGCTGGTCGAAACGCCGGTGGCCCGCTGATGCGCGCATTCTGGGCGGGCATTCGCATCGGATTGCTGGACCTGCGCGGCGATATGCGCCGCTTCGTGCTGTTGCTGGTTTGCCTTGCCGTGGGAACGGCGCTGATTGCCGGCGTCAATTCGGTGGGCGCGAGCATTACCCAGGCGATTGACCGCAACGCCGCCGAACTGATGGGGGGCGACCTTGAACTGTCGCGCGCCGATCGTCCGGCAACGGCCGATGAAGTGGCGCAGATGGCGCAATTTGGCCAGGTTGCCGCCGTGGTGGACACCAATGTGCGCGCCATTGCCGGGGACCGGGATGCCTTTGTCGACCTGGCAGCGGTGGGCGACAGCTATCCGCTGCTGGGCCAGGTGGCCAGTCCGCAATTGCCCGATGGCATGACGCCGTTTGCGCTGCTCGAGGAACGCGATGAGCAATATGGCGCGCTGCTGGCGCCGGTGCTGCTGGACCAGTTGGGGCTGGTGGTCGGGGACAGTTTTGAGCTGGGTGGCACGACGTTTCAGGCGCGCGGCACGCTGAGCAAGCTGCCCGATGGACCCGTGCGCGGCTTCCGGCTCGGGCTGACGACGCTGATCAGCAATGACGGCCTGGCGACGCTGCGCGATCGCAGTTCGCCCCTGCCTGGGCTGGGCAACTGGTTCCGCTACAAGCTGCTGCTCGCCGACGGGCTGGACGCGGACAGCGTGCAGGCCCGCCTCGATGACAGCCTTGGCAGCACCGGCTGGACGAGCCGTTCGGCGCGGGACGGGCTGGGGCCCATGGTGCGCTACTACAACCTGTTCATGCGGTTTCTGGTGATTGTGGGGCTGGGGTCGCTGCTGATCGCCGGGGTCAGTGTGTGGACCGGGATGCGGGCCTATGTCACCGAGCGTGCCGGGCTGATTGCCATTCTGCGCAGTCTGGGGGCCGACCGGTCGCGTCTGATGCTGCACTTCTTTTCGCAGGTCGCCGCCCTGTCGGCCATTGGCGTGGGCGCGGGGCTGCTGATCGGCGGCGTTGCTGCCTATGCGTTGCTGCCGGCGATTGGCGAGGCGGTCGGCATCAGCCTGTCGACCCGTCTGCATGTGCAGCCCCTGGTGATCGCCGGCGCGGCAGGGCTGCTGATCGCCTTCGCTTTTGCCTATCTGCCGCTGCAGCAGGCCCAGACCATCCGGCCGGTGCTGCTGTTCCGCTCCAAGGGGCTGGGCGCGCCGCCAATTGACTGGCGCGGCCTGCTGGGCAGCTGGCAGGCATTGCCGTTGCTGGCGGCTGCAGCCGGCTTTTTCTGGCTGGCTGTATTGATGACCGGCGACCCAATACTGGTGCTGGCCTTCGCGCTTGCCAGCGGGGTGGCCGCGCTGGTGTTTGAAGGGGTGACGCGGCTGGCGCAGTGGGGGCTGAACCGGTTTCCTCATGTGCCCATGCGCATTGTCCGTCATGCCATCCGCAGCATCACCGAGCCGGGCTCGAACTCGGCCCCCGTGGTGGTGTCGGTGGGCATGGCGCTGGCCATGCTGATCGTGGTGCTGGTGCTGCAAGGCAATCTGCGACAGGAATTCATCGGCGCTTCAGCATTTGACGTGCCCACGCTGGTCGCCTCGGACCTGTTTCCCGACGAGGTGGACACGGTGATGGCGATGAGCAGCGCCGGTGGCGACATTGCGTTGTCGGTGGCAACGCCGATGCTGCGCGGGGCGCTGGTGGCCATCAAGGGAACGCCGGTGGCCGAGGTGCGCACGCGCGGCCCGGAGGCGACCTTCCTGTTGTCCGGCGAGGTGCCGCTGACCTACCGAACTCAGATGCCGGCCGCCTCCAAGCTGATCAGCGGGCAATGGTGGCCCAGCGACTATTCCGGCCCCGGACTGGTTTCGCTGCACCACAGCCTGCGCTCCGGGCTGGGCGTGGAGCTTGGCGACCAGCTGACCTTCGATATTTTTGGCGACAATATCGACGTCGAAATTGCCAGTTTCCGCGACTATTCCTGGCAGGGCGGCATCGATTTTCTGGCCACCTTCTCCCCCGGCGTGCTGGACGCCTATCCGGTGACACTGTTCTCAGCCGTCACGGCGCAGCCCGGGCGCGAAGAAGCGGTGGCGCGGGCGCTGGCCAGCGCCGTGCCCGAGATCAATTTCATCGCAGTCGGCGACACGCTCAAACAGATCACCAATGCGCTGAGCCAATTGTCATTCGCGGCGGCGCTGGTGGGCGGGCTGGCGGTGGGCAATGGCATGCTGGTGCTGATCGGCAGCCTGGCAACGGGCCGGCGGCAGCGCGAAGCCGACGCCGTGATCACCAAGGTGCTGGGCGCCACGCGGCTGGAACTGCTGGCGACGGCGGCCATTCAGTATCTGGTGCTGGCGATCATCGCCGCCGCGCCGGCCACCGGGCTGGGGGTGGGGCTGGGCTGGCTGATCAGCGCGGTGATGCTGGATGTCGATTTCACCATCCAGTCATATGCCCTCGGACTCGTGCTGGTATGCGCCATCGCCATCACCGCCCTGCTGGGCGCCTTGACGATCCTGCGCGCCGCCTCCACCCGCCCGGCCCTGCTGCTGCGCGATCTGTAACAGGCGCGTTGCAGGCTTGCGAAGGCGCCACTGGCGACAGTGGCGTCTTGGTATTGATAACGCTTTCAATGACTTGGCCGATTTTTTGACCGACTGTCGTGCCGCTGGTGAACCCGCCTGCCCGATGGCAAGGGCACGCATATCAGCGCGGCGGCGCGATCGCGTGACGGCCCGGATTTTTGTCCATCGTTAACTTGACTATTTTACTCACCAATAATATGCACCAAAAGGTGATCGCCTCGATCATATTTATGTGCAGGCTATTGGAGAATACGCATGTCCGACCGTATCCGAAGCGGAAACAGGTGGTTACTGGGGGCCGGTCTGGCGCTCGCTTTTGCCGGAGCCGCCGTGGCCGAGGAAATCGTGATCACCGACCACGAGAACCGCGAAATCCGCCTGGATGCGCCCGCGTCGCGCATTGTGACCATACCGATGCCGTTGGCTTCTGGGGTGATTGCGCTGAGCGGCGGCGCCGACCGCCTGGTGGGGCTTAACCCGCTGTCGCTGACCGCCATTCGTGAGGGGATTCTGGGCAAGATCTTCCCCGACGCCGTCAACATTTCGGACGCCGTCACCGGCACCGATTTCGTGCCCAATGTCGAGGCGCTGGCCGCCGTCAATCCCGACCTGGTGGTGCAGTGGGCCGGTCGCGGGCCCGAGATCGTCGACCCGATCGTCAATGCCGGCCTCAACACCCTGCTGATCAAGTACGGCACCGAGGAACTGACCCGGCAGTACATGACCATGGTCGCCACCGCCATTGGCAAGCCGGAGCGGATCGCTGAACTGGTCGACTGGAGCGACGTGGTGCAGCACGATATTGAAGCCAAGGTGGCGAGCATTCCCCAAGACGAGCGCCCCAACGTGCTCTATCTGGGCCGTTCGCTGTCTGACATCACCGCAGCGGGCGACACGGGCAGCTATAGTTCCTGGTATATCGCGCTGACCGGGGGCCGCAACGCTGCGGCCGAACTGGACGGCACCAGCTCGATCAACCGCGAACAGATTGCGCAATGGGATCCAGAAGTGATCCTGCTCAACAGCTTCGAGCCCAATCTCGACGTCAACTGGGTCTATGACGATCCGATCCTGTCGCTGACCAAGGCGGCGCAGCAGCATCGCGTCTACAAGATGCCGCTGGGCGGCTATCGCTGGGATCCGCCGAGCCAGGAATCGCCGCTGACCTGGATGTGGCTCGCCGAACTGCTGCATCCGGAGCTGTTCGACTATGATCTGCGGGCCGAGATGACCAAGGCCTACAAGACGCTGTATAACTACCAGCTGACAGAGGCCGATATTGACGGCATCATCTGGACCGCCCAGCAGGGCGACAGCCTTGGCTATGATCAGTTCGCGGCGCAGTAGACCGTGTCCACACAGATCGATGATGGGGGGGCAATTGCCCCCCGCTGGCGACCATGGAGCCGCACCGGCTTCGCCTTCGCCAGTTTCGGCGTGGCGCTGATGGTGGCCATCCTGGTCAGCCTGTGCGTTGGCCGCTATTCGGTCAGCGCCATGACGGCGCTGCACATTCTGGGCGAGGCGATTGTTCATCCCGGACAGGCCATCGAATCGATGGACCAGCGCATTGTGCTGCTGGTTCGCGCGCCACGGGTGGTGATCGCGGCAATGGCCGGGGCGGCACTGGCAACGGCAGGCGTGGCCCTGCAGGGCGTGTTCCGCAATCCGCTGGTATCGCCCGAAGTGCTGGGCATTTCGCAGGGCGCGGCGTTTGGCGGGGCCCTGGCGATCACCATGGGGATCTGGGGCGTGCCGCTGCTTGGCATCGTCTTTGTCGGCGGCTTTTCGGCGCTGATCGCGGTGGGCATGCTGGCACGGATCAACGGCCAGACCGAGATCCTTACCGTCATCCTTTCAGGCATGGTGGTCGGCTCGCTGTTTTCCGCCTGTGTCTCGCTGCTGCAGTTCATCGCCGATCCAAACAGTTCGCTGCCCGCCATTGTCTACTGGCTGATGGGCTCGTTCGCGACCGCCACCTGGGACCGGGTGCTGGTGTCGGCGCCGGGCCTGCTGCTGGGCATCGCCCTGCTCTGGGCGCTGCGCTTCCGCCTCAATGTGCTGTCGCTCGATGACAGCGAGGCACGCAGCCTGGGGGCGAGGCCCGATCAGGAACGCTGGCTGGTCTTCGTGCTGGTCGCGCTGATCGTGGGCTGCCAGGTCGCGGTGTCGGGCATTGTCGGCTGGGTGGGGCTGGTCATTCCGCATGCGGCGCGGCTGATCGTGGGGCACGACCACCGCCGGCTGCTGCCGGCCACGGCGCTGCTGGGTGCCACCTTCATGGTCGGCGTCGATACATTGGCCCGCACCCTGACCGCCGCCGAAATCCCGCTGGGCGTACTGACCGCCATCATCGGCGCACCGGCGTTCGCGCTGCTGCTGCGCCGCCATTTCAAAGACAGGGAAGCCACATGATCGGTTTAACCAATGCCGTCGTCCGGTTCGGCAATCGCTGCGTGCTCGACCAGCTAAGTTTTTCGGCGGAACGGGGCAGAAGCCTGGCCATTCTGGGGCCCAATGGCCGCGGCAAAACCACGGCACTGCGCGCCATGCTGGGGTTCCAGGCCCTGGCTGCAGGCACGCGCACGGCGCCGGCGGTGGTGGGCTATGTGCCCCAATATGCCTCCAGCAATCAGAGCTACAAGGTGCTGGATGCCGTGGTGATGGGGCGCGCCGCCGGGCTTGGCCTGTTCGGGCAGCCCTCGGCGCGCGACATCGCCGCCGCCCGGGACGCCCTTGAGCAGGTCGGCGCCTTGCGCTTTGCCAAGGAACGCTTTGACCGGCTGTCGGGCGGCGAGCGGCAACTGGTCCTGCTGGCCCGGGCACTGGCGACGGGGTCCAAGGTCCTGGTGCTGGACGAGCCCGGTTCGGCGCTCGATTTGAACAATCAGGCCCGGCTGCTGCGCCTGCTATCGGCGCTCCGGGCGCCGCGCGACCGGGCCATTGTGTTCACCACACACGACCCCAACCATGCGCTGGCGGCCGCCGACGATGCGCTGCTGATGCTGCCGGACGGCCCGGCCCTGTTTGGCCCGGTGGCCGAAACCATCGTGCCCGAACTGCTCGAACGGCTGTATGGGGTGCCGATGCGGCTGGTGAACCTGATCGGCGAGGATGGCACTGGCCAGAATGCCGTGCTGCCAGCCTTTGCCGGGAGGCGCGCGGCATGAGCGTCTTGCTGATCCACTCCCATTTCGGCGCCGTGGCCCCGGGTTATGCCGAGGCAGCCCTGGAGGGACGGGTGGCGATCGTGCGCGAGCGCGATCTGGGCCCTGCCGACTTTGCCCGCGCCAGCGGCCTGATCACCACAACCCATCTCGACCAGATCGGCCTGCTGGCCCATGCCGAGCCGCTGACGGCCCTGCTGGATCGCGGCGGCCGCTGGTTTTTCAATGGCCACATGCTGCGCAGTTTCGTGGCGGGCCTGGGGCGCTATGTGCCGATCGAGGCGCCCAGGCGGCCCGACTACAAGCTGACGCGATTGTACGAGCATCCGATCTTTGCCGGCATCGAGCAAAGCGAGCTTGAGGAAAACAAGGGCGTGGCCGGGTTTTACGGGCGCGGCCACAACCCGCTGCCGGAGGGCGCGCGTGCCGTCAATGGCATCGGGCCAGCGCAATTGCCGGTGGACTGGGTGTGGGCGCGGCCGGCGGGCGGGCACATTTTTTCTCATGCCGGCAATGATCTGAGCGGCATGATCGGCGACCACGGGCACGGCACAGTATTGACCCAGCGGATTATCGCCTGGTGCGAGGGGAGACTGGAAGCATGAGTATCCTGGCAGTTCACCCTGGCGCCTACTACCATATCGAGAGCTTTGAGAGCCCGCGCCATGCGGACTATTTCGACCAATTGGTGCGCCCCGAAGATCTGGGATCGGTGGCGCTGGAAGAACACAATGTGGTGCTGATCCCCTGCCGCACTCCGGCCGACCGGATGGCGCCGCACGCGGCCCGGCTGCGGGCCTATCTGGACGGTGGTGGCACAATTGTCGCCACCGGCGAGAGCGAGTCGCAATTGTTCCTGCCGGGGATCAGCTTCACGCCGCAGCCGACCAATTTCTGGTGGTGGCTGACGCCGGGCGCCGATCTTGGCGTGCGGATCGCCGCGCCGGAGCATGCCCTGTTCCAGCGGTTGGAGCAGCGCGACATCACCTGGCATCTGCATGGCTGGTTCGATGCCCCGCCCGGCGCCGAGATCCTGGCGGTCAATGGCCAGGGCAAGCCAATCCTCTATATCGACGACGTGACCACGGCTGGCCGCATGGTGCTGACCAGTCTTGACCCCTTCTTCCACCATGGCAGCCATTTCATGCCTGCCACCACGCGTTTTCTCGAGGGCTTTCTGCCCTGGATGCGCAACACACTTGACCGCAAGGCTTCCCAATGACTGACACAACAAAACTGCATGTCCGCGAAAACGGCCAGGACCTGGCCTATAGTTTTGAAGACCTGATGCACTTTCACGGCTTCGGCTTTCCCGGCGGCGTCGCCCATGCCTTCAAGGTGATGCAACGCGCCCTGCCCCTGCTCGCCGATGGCGCGCCGCCTGAACGCCGCGAGATCGAAATCCGTACCGCGTTCCGGGGCCTGGGCGCCCGCGACGCCTTCGAGATGGTGACGCGATCCCTGAGCGAGCAACGCTATAGCGTCGATGCGGCGCTGGAACGCCCGGAGCGCGGCGAGACCCTGATGCGCTATGTTTTCGTGCTCAGCTATCGCGGCAAGACCGTTCGGCTGCAGATCCGCGACGGTCTGGTGCGCGACGAGTTCATCGCGCTGGGCCGCAAGGAGAACCGCAGCGACGCTGAAAATACCCGGCTTGGCTATCTCAAGCAGGAGATGGCCGAGCGACTGCTGGCCACCCCCGCCATGGATGCATACGACCTCGCCTAGGCGATCGGGTGGCTAGTGCGCTGCGCGGTCACGACTGCAAGCGGCGGCGGGCCCTGCCAATGGACCGCCGCCGTCACTGCACGTTGACCAGCTTGGAGGGCAGCAATTCGCCATGGTCACTGAGGATGGAATAGCCGATGCCGCTCAGCAGGGAGTTGATGCGGCGCAGGGCGTGAATGGTCTCAAGGTGCAGATCGCTGGTCTGCACGCTGGTGGCGTTGCCGGCGCGCAAGCGGGCAAAGTGCTGCGACATGCTCGAGCGTTCCATGCCGTTGACCTCTTCCTTCTCGGCCACCAGTTCGCGCGCTGACTCGGTATCTTCAGAGATCAGCACGTTGGAGGCCAGTTGCATGTTCTCGAGCACGCGCGCGTGCAGTTCCATGATCTCCTGCCAGCCAGGCAGGGAAAAGCTGAGACGGCGCTCGAATTTCTGATCGGCCAGCTTGAGCAGCTGTTTGGCGATGATATCGCCGGCCTGCTCCAGGCTGATGGCAAAATTGATGAGATCGGAGGCGCGCCGCGTCTGCTGGGGGGTCATGGCGTCCCACTTCAGGCGGGTCAGAAACAGCTTGATCTCGCGATTGGACTGATTGACCTCAAGCTCCAGCGCCTTGACCCGGCGGATCGCGGCCTTGTCGCCGCTCTGGTAGATTTCCATGACGGGCTGCAGCATGACCTCGACGGCCTCGCTCATCCGCAACAGCTCCCGCGTCACGCTGGCCAGCGCCAGATCAGGGTTGGTCTGGTTATCGGCCTGCAGGGCCGGTGTCCGCAGATTTGCCACGTTGAGCTCGCCCGGCACCACCGCTTCGGTGACGAAGCGTTCGGTGGCGCGCGCCAGCAGACCGGTGAGCGGCAAGCCGAGCAGCATGACGGCGGCGTTGAAGCCGATATGGAGCAGGCTGGCCTGCTGGCCCACCGAGCCGGGCAGCGTCCCCAGGTGAGGCAGCGCCAGCTGGAACAAGGCCAGACAGATCACCGCCGCGCCGCCGCGCACGGCCAGCACCCCCAGAGACATGCGCCGCGCCCGAACATCGGCGCCGCGGGTCATGGCGACGGCAATCAGCGTGCCACCCAGATTGGCGCCGAGCACAAAGGCAGCTGCCACCTCGAACGGAATGACGCCCGTTGAGCCAAAGCTGATGATGACCAGAATGGTGGCCACCGAGGAATAGGAAATCCAGGTGATTGCCGCGGCCACAAAGAAGCTGGTCCACAAATCGCCCCGCAAATAGCCGATGGCGGCTTCCAGCACGTCACCACCGCGCCAGGGCGCGGTTGCTTCCGAGACCATCTCCAGCGACAGCAGGACGAAGGCGATGCCGATGATCATGCGGCCCAATTGCTTGGTCTGGCGGCTATTGCCGCGCAGAAACAGCAGGCCGCCCACGATGATCAGGATCGGCGTCAGCAGGGTCAGGTCAAACGACAGCACACCGGCAATGATGGACGAGCCGAAATAGGCGCCGAGCATCAGGGCCAGGCCGGTGGCGCCTTCCAGCAACCCGCCAGCGGCGAACCCGGCCGCCAGGGCGGCGACGGCGGTGGAGCTCTGCAGCGCAATGGCCATCAGGGTACCGGCGCCCGCTGCGCTGATCCGGCTGTCATTGGCACGGGCCAGCAGGCGCTTCAGCTGTGGTGAATAGGCGCGCTCAACCGCCGAACGGACCATGCGCACCGCCCAAAGCAGCAGCACAATCGCAGCAATCAGTTGAACGGCAAGCAGATACATCCAGTACTCCAGAAAGTCCGCGCCGAAACGGCGCGTCGTGCATGCTCAACCTTTGTCTGAGCAGATGCAAGGTCAGTCGCGCGCTGTTACCGGGTGTTTGAGCGGCGCGGTTGGCGCAGCGCGGTTTGCCGATTGTCGAGCAGGTGAGCGCCGTTAGCGGCGGCGCGCTCCTTGCGGGCGATTGATGGCGCGCCGGCAACTTCGGACAGCCAGCGGCGTTAGGCTAGATAGACAGCAGCAATGTCACCAAGATGTGGCGCCGGGTTCTGGCTGCTGCTCAATACCGGAGAGTGCAAATGGCTGAAATCGACCATGAGAAGATCCGCATCGTTGCCTATGAGCTGTGGGAGCGCGACGGCGCACCGGAGGGGCGCGCGGACGACTACTGGCACGCTGCCGTCAAACTGCTGTCGGACGAAGCCCATTCGGCGGAGCCGACAGATAGGGCGGCAACGCCGATGCCGACGCCGCCAACACCGCCCATCTGAGCGCCGGCCTAGCTGGCCTGGTCGAAGCGCTGGCGGGTGACCGCTTCGAGCGCACGCAGCATGACCGATGAATCGGCGCCGGGCTTGCAGGTGTCCACGCTCATGATCTGGCGGAACTGGCGCGCGCCCGGCAGGCCGGCGGCCAGCCCCAGCATGTGGCGGGTGATATTGTTGATGCGGGTACCGGCCGCGCACTCGCGATCGGCATAGATGACCATGGCCTGCATCACCGCCTCGAGCGTCACCGGCGCGGTGGTGGCGCCGAAAAAGCGGCGGTCGACCTCGGCCAGCAGCATGGGATTGTGATAGGCAGCGCGGCCCAGCATGACGCCATCGGTATGGGCGAGCTGGGCCTGGGCCAATTCGAGCGTATCAATGCCGCCATTGATCAGCACCGGCAGCGGCGCCAGCCGGGCGCGCAGGCGATAGACGCGATCATAGTCGAGGGGCGGAATGGTGCGGTTTTCCTTGGGCGACAGGCCCTGCAGCCAGGCCTTGCGGGCGTGCACATAGAGCGCCGCGACCCCGGCCTCGACCATGGCATCGGCAAAGCGGTCCAGCCCGGTTTCGACGTCAGAATCGTCGATGCCGATGCGGCATTTGACGGTGACCGGGCGATCGGTGGCGTCGCGCATGGCGCGCACGCAATCGGCGACCAGCGCCGGCTCGGCCATCAGGCAGGCGCCAAAGCGGCCCGACTGCACGCGATCGGACGGGCAGCCGACATTGAGGTTGATTTCGGCATAGCCGTAAGCGTCGGCCAGCCGCGTGGCCGCCGCCAGTTCGGCGGGATCGGAGCCGCCCAGTTGCAGCGCGACAGGTTGCTCTGCCGGATCAAAGCGCAGATGGCGGTCGACATCGCCATGCATGATGGCGGCGCTGGTGACCATTTCGGTGAACAACAGGCTTTCGCGCGTCAGCAGGCGATGGAGGAACCGGCAGTGGCGGTCCGTCCAATCCATCATAGGGGCAACGCTGAAGCGCCGGGCGCGGGCAAGAGAGCTCATAGGGCGGGCAAATAGCGCAGATTGGGCCGATTGGCCAGCCGCTGGGGACAGGGCGGGGTTGCGCGGCCGACTAACATGTCAGTGATGGTCATGGCGCGCGAATTCCAGTATGGCGGCTGCATCAGGTTCAACGAGTGCGTGCAACATGCCCCTGCCCCGTTTCATCGCCGTGATCGATATCGGCAAGACCAATGCCAAGGTGGTGTTGATCGACGCCCAGACCAGCCAGCAATTGGCGGCGCGCAGCACGCCCAATACGGTGCGGTCGGACGGGCTTTATCCGCATGCCGATGTGGAGCGGCTGTGGGGCTTCATGCTGGAAAGCCTCGGCGCCCTGCAGGCCGAGCATGGCGTGGATGGCATTTCCATCACCACCCATGGCGCCACGGCGGCGCTGCTGAGCGGCGACCGCCTGGCCTTGCCGGTGCTGGATTACGAGTTTGCCGGCCCCGATGAAACCGCGGTCGACTATGGCGCGGCGCGGCCCGATTTTGCTGAAACCCTGTCGCCGCGCCTGCCCAACGGGCTCAATATCGGCGCGCAATTGTTCTGGCAGAGCCGGCGCTTTGCCGAGCCGTTTGCCAGCGTCACCCAGATCCTGACCTATCCGCAGTATTGGGCGTGGCGGCTGAGCGGCGTGATGGCCAGCGAAGTCACCTCGCTGGGCTGCCACAGCGATCTGTGGGCGCCTGACAAGGGAGATTTTTCCAGCCTGGTGCGCCAACAGGGCTGGCGCGAGCTGTTTCCGGCGGTGCGGCCGGCGGCCTCGGTGCTGGGAGCGATCCGGCCCGCACTTGCCCAGGCAACGGGGTTGCGGGCGGAAACGCCGGTCACCTGCGGCATTCACGATTCCAACGCCTCGCTGCTGCCGCATCTGGGCAGCCATGCCGAGCCGTTCACCATTCTGTCGACCGGCACCTGGGCCATCGCCATGACGGTGGGCGGCGACACGAGCCATCTCGATCCAGCGCGCGACAGTCTGGCCAATGTCGACGCCTTCGGGCGCCCGGTGCCGACGGCGCGCTTCATGGGCGGGCGCGAATTCGACATGCTGGCACCCGGAGCGGTGACGCCGGTGGCGGCCGATGTCGATGCGGTGATCAGCGGCGACGTACAGGCGCTGCCCAGCTTCATGGCGGGTGTCGGCCCCTTCCCCGACCATGTGGGCCGCTGGACCGGGGACCCCGGGACGCTGAGCCCGGGCGAGCGCACGGCGGCGGTGTCGCTCTATCTGGCGCTGGTGACCCAGACTTGCTTGGGCCTGTGCGGCCTGGGCAAGCAGATCATCGTTGAAGGACCATTGGCCCGCAACCAGCTGTTCGCGGCGGCGCTGGCCCGGCTGACCGGGGTGCCGGTACAGGCGTCAGGCGATGCGACCGGGACGAGTCTGGGCGCCAGCATGCTGTTTGGCGGCGGCGGTGGCAGCGCGACGGGCACGCCCATTGCCCCACTCGAGCATGAAGGGTTCGACGCCTATGCCGCACGCTGGCGCGCGCGGCTGGCCTGACAGCGCCAATCAGAGCGTGATCGGGGCGCTTTTGGGGCTAGCGCGCCGCCACGTCATCGAGCGACGAGTTTGCCTTGTGCAGCGATTTCTCACGCAGCCAGATATAGAGCCCGCTGGCGATGATGATCGCGGCCCCCACAATGAACAGCTGATCCGGCGGCTGGTTGAAGATCAGCCAGCTGGCGATCGACAGGTATAGCAGGCTTAGATAGTTGAACGGGGCCAGGGTGGCGGGGGGCGCGTAGCGGTGAGCTACCGAGTTGAGAAAATGCCCACCCAGGCCGGCAACGCCCATCACGAAAAAGGCCAGCCAGGAAATGGGCTGGCTGGGCCACACCCAATCGGTGAGTGCCACCGGGGCAATCAGGATCACGGGCACCACGCCGACAAAGAACTGCTGGGTCTGGGCGCTGTCGACGCCGGCCAGCTTGCGGGTGAGGATGGAGAACAATGCCAGGAAAAACGCGCAGCCGACACTGAGCAGTGCGGCGGGCTGAAAGGCCTCAGATCCGGGCCGGACAATGATGAGAATGCCGATGAAACCGACGGCAATCGCCGCCCAGCGACGGGGCCCCACGGTTTCGCCCAGCAGCGGACCGGACATGGCGCAGATGATCAGCGGGGAGCTGAACTGGATGGCGCTGGTGACGGTGAGCGGCAGGTAGCGCATGGCGAGGAAGTTCAGGCCGGTCGTGCACAACAGGCAGACGCCGCGCAGGACTTCCAGCTTCCAGTTATTGCTGATGAAGAGGTTGCGGCCGGTGACCGGCAGGAACAGCACCAGCAGCAGCGCAAGGTGCATGCCATAGCGCATGAAGATGATCTCGGTGGTCGGCATGCCGCCAACTGAGAGCCACTTGGCGGAGACATCGAGGACCAGCAACACCAGTTGGGAGACCAGAACCAGCGTGATGGCATAGTTGGCCCGGCTCTCCACAGGAGCAACGACGCTGGCCATCAGCTCAGCCAGCCAGCAGAAGAGGCATCATGGCTGAACGCTATAGTCATCAACATGGCGAATCCGGGAGGAACACGGCGACTGCCGCGGAACATCCATAGCGTTGGAATATGCCGCCGCAGGTGTCAATGCGCCGGTCGCTAATACTGGTATGGAAGATGAAATAGGGCCAGCCGGCACCCCTGAAGCCATTCCCGGGGTGCCGACCGTGACAGGAGACGCGGGCTAGAACGTCTCGCTCAGATTTCGCACCTTGAGGGACTTGACCAGTTCGGATGCCGAAGGGGTGGCGCCGTGGCGGGGGGTAAAGGTGAGGTCGGTGGTGCGCCCCGGCAGGAGCGTCACGGCATTGTCGGAGAAATAGCCGGGCGTATCGACCGTGGCGGTGACGAACAGCGCCGGCTGGTCGCTGGTGAGGCTGAGCACCAATTGACCATCGACATCGGACCAGGCGGCCCGGATCTTGGGCTGCACCAGCTCATAGGCCTTGTAGGGCTTGGGGAAATAGTCGTTCTCGCCCAGCAGCTTGCCCTCGGCGTCGCGCCAGGAGAAGAACAGGAACTCGTCTGCCGCCAGGTCGACCGCCGGGATGGCCGCGACTTCTACCGCGCCATCGGGCGAGATGGTGCTGTGGCCGGTGAACAGTTGGCGCTCGCCACCGGCAACCTTGACCGCCCGAACTTCCAGGCTGATCCCGACCGGCGCACCGGTGTCGTTGATGGCCTTGAGCACAATCCGACTGGGGGGTGCGTTCTCTACCGGCTTGCCGCGCGAATTGGTCGGCACCGCGTCATGCACCGGCACGGCGACGACATTGACCGGCAGGAAGAAGCGCTTGGCCATGTATTGCAGCAGCTTCCACTGCCCGCCGTAATCGAGGCTCGACCAGGAGGCGACCGGCCAGATGTCGTTGATCTGCCAGAACAAGGTGCCCATGCAGCGCGGCTTGGTGGAGCGCCAGTATTCAATGGCGGTCTTGATGGCGAGGCCCTGCTGGATCTGGGACAGGAACACCATCTGGTCGAAATCGCGCGGGAAGCGGAAGTAGCGCGTCATGGTTTCGAGGATACGGGCGTTGCCGCCATCATTGCGCTGGTGGTTTTCCATCACCGGCGAGGACGGGTTGCGGTCCCTGGGCTCGGAAAAAGTCTCGATGACGTTCATCGAAGTGAAGGACTGGAAGCCGAATTCGGAGGCAAAGCGCGGATTGACGGTGCGATAGGCCTCAAAGCTCTTGGCCGAATGCCAGACGTCCCAATAATGCGTGTCGCCGCGGGTATCGGCGTGCCAGCCATCGGAGAAGTCCAGATAGCCCATGGAAGGCGAGGACGGCCAGAAGCGGCGGGCGGGATCCTCGTCCTCGACGATATTGCCGAGCATGGAATTGAGGCGATCATAATTGGCGACATAGCGCTCGGGCGCCGCCTTGGTCTCGGGATACCAGCCAAGCGAGCCGATGACTTCATTGTCGCCGCACCACAGCGCGATACAGGCGTGATGGCTGAGCCGGCGCACCTGCTGGGTGATTTCGGTGCGCACATTGGCAAGGAAAGGGCGATCCGAGGGGTAGCTCATGCAGGCAAACATGAAATCGTGCCAGATCAGAATGCCCAGCTCGTCGCACATCTCGTAGAAATAGTCCGGCTCATACTGACCGCCGCCCCAGATGCGCAGCATGTTCATGTTGGCGGCCTTGGCGCTTTCCAGCAGGTCGCGGATGACTTCGGGGGTGATGCGGGACGGAATGGCGTCGGCGGGGATCCAGTTGGCGCCGAGCATGGAGATGTCGCGGCCGTTGATGCGGCACTTGAAGGAATGGTCGATCTCGTCCTTCTCGACGATCCACTCAAGCTGGCGCAGGCCGATCTGGCGGGTGGTCTTTTCGCCGTCCAGATTGGTCACCAGTTCATAGAGCGGCTGCTCGCCCTGCCCCGCCGGCCACCAGAGTTTCGGGTCGTGTATGGTCAGGTTGTGGGTGAAGAGGTTTTCGCCGGGATTGACCACCAGCTTGTCGGTGACGGTCTGGCCGGCAATGGTGTGCTCAAGTTCCACCTCACCGTGAGCAAAGGCAAAAACCCGAGTCTTTATCGACAGTTCGACCGAATGGCTGGCATGGGCCTGATCGACCTGCACGCTCTCCTGACGGGCCAGGCGCGACTTGCGCAGGGCCATGGTGCCATAGACGCCGATGGGCATGATGCAGATGCCCCAATCCCAACCCGCATGGCATGCCGCCTTGCGGATGAAGTTCATGTGGATGCCGGCAAGACCATTGGTCTGGTAGTTCTTGGTGAAGGGGATCGGGAATGGATGGGCGTCGGCGCGCGCCCTGGCCACGTCGGGGGCAATGGCGAAATCGATGCGCAGGGTATTGTCGCCCTCGCGGACCATGCCGGTGACGTCGATGTCGTAGCGGATGAAGCTGTTGTCGGTTTGCGCAATGACCTCGCCATTGAGCGAAATGGTGGCAATGCAGTCGACCTCGCTGAGGGTCAGGGTCAGATAGCCAGCGATATCGGCGGCGCTGGCGCTGAAGCGTCGCTCCACCGACCAGGCGGTTTCATTGACCCACATCACCTGCTTTTCGTTTTCGCCGTAATAGGGGTCGGCAATCTTGTCGGCAGCCAGCAGCGCCGAATGCACATCGCCGGGCAGGTCCAGGGGCACTGCTATGTCGCTGGTGGGTGAGGTCAGGGCGAAGCGACCGGCCAGATCGATTGCCGAATAGGTGGCGGGGATAGACATCAACAACTCCTGGGAGCAGCGCAAGCGGCGCTGCCAATACTGCTGGAACGGGCGCACCGAGCGACAAGAAAAGCCGATGCAATCGATTTCATCCGCTTTTAGCCGGACTCGTGACAGCTTCCAATGGGGTCGATGCCCAAAATGTTGGCAGCGCTGTCAATGCGGCAATCGCGACAGGTGTCTCTATGCCGCACCGCTTACAGTTCTATTAGGACTTCAGCAGGTAGGCTGCTTCCATACAAAGGGCGCAGTCGATGTGGTCACTCGAGTCAATAAAGCGACAGTTTTCGGTTCCGGACGACCCCGAGCTGGTGCTGGCACAGGCCCGGGCGCTGTCGACGCAGGTCCCGCTGATGTATGCCATGGTGGTGGTCAACACCGTGATCCTGGCGGTCAGCCATGCCGGGGCGGGACCGGATCTGCTGACCCTCTACGCACCGGCGATGCTATCGGTGCTCTGCGTGGCGCGCATCGTCTCGTGGTTGCACGGTCGGCAGAAGCTCAACGATATCGATGTTGCCCGCCGCAGCCTGCGACGCATGATGCGGGTGATGCCGCTACTGTCGATCGGGTTCAGCGTGTGGACCGTTGCGCTGCTGCCCTATGGCAATGCCTATCAGCAGTCCCAGGTCGTGTTTTTCGCCGGCGTCACGACCATTGGCTGCATGTTCTGCCTGATGCATATGCGCGCCGCGGCCGTGTCCATGGGCGCCCTGCAGCTGGTTCCGTTCACCATTGCGATGCTGATGATGAACAATGTGGTGATGACGGCCATCGCCATCAATCTGGGGTTTGTGGTGGCGGGCGTGCTGATTGTCCTGCTGGGCAATTATCGCGACTTCGCCGACCTGGTGGCATCGCGTTCGGCGATGGCGCGAAAGCAGGCCGAGACGCAGCGCCTGTCGGACGAGAATAACCGGCTGGCCAATGTCGACCCGCTGACCGGCCTGCCCAATCGTCGATGGTTTGACCGTCAACTCGACGAGATGCTGGGCGAGAGCAACGCGGACGGCACAGCAATTGCCGTCGCGCGCATCGATCTGGATGGCTTCAAGGCCATCAACCAGACGTTCGGACAGACGACCGGCGACCGGGTGCTGGCCGAAACGGCCCGCCGCATCAGCACGGTGAGTCCATCGGGCAGTTTTGTCGCGCGTCTGGGGGCCGACAATTTCGCGCTGATCACGCGCGATGTTCAATCGGACGCCGGGCTGCAGCGCCTGGGCACTGAATTGTGCCGCGCCCTGCGCAGCCCTTTCGACCTGCCGGACGCCAATATCCACCTGTCAGCGTCAATCGGCTTTGCCGCATCCCATCCCGGCGACACCGCCGAGATGGCCTATGACCGGGCCGACTACGCGAACTCGGTGGCCAAGCGCGAGTGTCGCGGCCATGCCGTGGTGTTTGCCGACCGCCACGACCGCGAGATCCGCAAAGTGCGCCAGATCGAGCACGAATTGCACACCGCCGACCTCGACAAGGAAATCCATATCCTGTTCCAGCGGCAATTCGATACCGCAACGAACCGCACGACGGGCTACGAAGTGCTGGCGCGCTGGAACAGCCCGGTGCTGGGGGAAGTCTCGCCAATGGAGTTCATTCCACTGGCAGAGCATATCGGCTTGATTTCCAAGGTGACCCAAACCGTCCTGCGCAAGGCGCTGGCCGTCTCGGCCACCCTGCCCAAGCACATCCGCCTGTCGGTCAATCTGTCAGCCCATGACATCGGTTCCGCCACGGCGATCAAGGCCATTGCCGGTTTGCTGAAACAGGCTGGCACACCGCGCCGAATTGACTTCGAGATCACCGAAACCGCCGTCATGCGTGACCTCGATCAGGCCAATTCTTCCCTGCTGACGCTGCTGGCACTGGGGTCACGGATTGCGCTGGATGATTTTGGCACCGGCCATTCGAGCCTGACCCACGTGCAGCGGTTGCCGCTGGACCGCATCAAGGTCGACCGCAGTTTTGTCACCGATATCTGCAATGACCGAACCAGCCAGGCCATCATCAAGACCACAACCGAACTCTGCCGCAATCTGGGCATTTCATGCGTGATTGAAGGGGTGGAAACCCAGGAGGAGCTCGACGTGCTGGTGGGGCTGGGTGGCACCGTCATCCAGGGCTATCTGTTTGGCCGACCGGTCGATGCCGACACCATGCTGGCGCAACTGGCGCGCGAGCGGACCGTCCGCAGCGGCGACGCCAGAAGAGCTTCTGGCGCCACCAATTAGGCTTTCCCGGCGCGTTGCGGCGCGGCTACTGCGCCGCCTCATCAGGCAGGTCGGCGTCGATAAAACCACCGGACTGGCGATTCCACAGGCTTGCATAGAGGCCGCCGGTCTGCAGCAATTGGGCATGGGAGCCCATTTCCACGACACGTCCCTGATCGAGCACCACCAGCCGATCCATCATGGCGATGGTGGACAGGCGATGGGCGATGGCAATCACCGTCTTGCCGCGCATCAGCAGCTGCAACTGGCTCTGGATCGCCGCTTCAGCCTCCGAATCGAGGGCGGAGGTGGCTTCGTCGAGCACCAGGATCGGGGCGTTCTTGAGCAGCACGCGGGCAATGGCGATACGCTGGCGCTGACCGCCCGAGAGCTTGACGCCCCGCTCGCCCACATGGGCGTCAAAGCCCTTGCGACCCTTGGCATCGCTCAATCCCTCGATGAACAGGGTGGCCTCGGCCAGATCGGCCGCTTCGCGCATCATCGCCTCGCTCGCGTCGGGGCGGCCATAGAGGATGTTCTCGCGCACCGAGCGATGCAGCAACGAGGTATCCTGGGTCACCACGCCGATATTGGCGCGCAGACTGTCCTGGGTCACCCTGGCAATATCGTGGCCATCGACCAGAATGCGGCCATCAGCGCGGTCATAAAAGCGCAGCAGCAGATTGACGATGGTGGACTTGCCGGCCCCGGAACGACCGACCAGGCCGATCTTTTCGCCGGGACGGATATGCAGGTTGAGATCCTCGATCACCCCGCCTGTCTTGCCATAGTGGAACGAGACGTTCTCGAACTTGATGTCGCCCTTGACCGGACCGATCGGTTCGGCTTGCGGCTTGTCCGAGACGACGCGCGGCAGCGAGATGGACGAGATGCCATCGCGCACGGTGCCGATGTTCTCGAACAGCGAGGACATTTCCCACATCACCCACTGGCTCATGCCCTGGAAGCGCATCACCAGACCCAGCGATACGGCCACCGCACCGGGGCTCATGGTGCCCTGCAGCCACAGCCAGATGCCGGTCCAGCCCACCGCAAACAGCAGCAGGGCATTGGAGAAGTTGACCAGAATGTTGAGGACGGAAAACAGCCGCATCTGCCGGTAGGCGGTGTCGAGAAACTGGTCCATGGCCTCCTTGGCGTAGCTTTCTTCCCGGTTGGAATGGGAGAACAGCTTGACGGTGGCAATGTTGGAATAGCTGTCGACGATGCGGCCGGTCATCAGCGAGCGCGCGTCGGCCTGCGCCTCGGAGATATTGCCCAGACGCGGGATGAAATAGCGCATCATGGCGACATAGGCGACCAGCCAGACCATGAACGGCATTGCCAGGCGCCAGTCCGAGGAGGCCGCCAGGATGACGGCGCCGGTGAAGTAGACGACGACATAGACCAGCATGTCGAGCAGCTTCATCACCACTTCGCGCACGGCCAGCGAAGTCTGCATCAGCTTGGCGCCAATGCGACCGGCGAACTCGTCCTGGAAATAGCTCATCGACTGGCGGATGAGATAACGATGGCTCATCCAGCGAATGCGCTGCGGGAAATTGCTCAGCAGCGTCTGGTGCATGATCAGCGTGGAAAACACCACCAGCAGTGGCATGACCACCACCACGATCGAGGCCATCAGCGCCAGCTTCCAGCCATCAGTCTGGATGAAGGTGGCGCGATCGGCCTGGGCCAGCCAGTTGACGATATCGCCGATAAAGCCGAACAGCAGGATTTCGCTGGCTGCGATGGCGGCCGCCAACAAAGCCATCAGCAGCAGCCATTTCTTGGCGCCGTGGCTGTAATGCAGGCAGAATGCCACCAGCCCCTTGGGCGGCTCGCTGGGCTCGCCCAGAGGATAGGGATTGAGACGTCGTTCAAACCAACGCAGCATGGTCACTCACCGTAATTGGGTCCGCCGGACCGTCGTGCAAGGCGCGATGTGCACAACCTCAAGCATGGTTGAGGTCAAGCCGGCACTGGCCAAGAGCGAACAGGCAGCTAAGAAATCTGGATACCGCGCTCATGGGCCCGCAATCAGCCCAGAGGAGACACGAGCCGCGACCCTATCATGCCCCCTCCCCAATGCCGTCCCATTTGGCGTAGAAGAGTGGACCGAAGCGGTCGCCGGGCCGCAAACAATACATGAAAGCGCCGCGCTGGCTGTTGCGGCGCAGCCACACTCATTGTCAGACCGCCGATTTATGGACCCGTTCATGCGCACCCAAGACACCATCTACCTCAAGGACTATGCCGCCAGCCCCTACCGGATCGTGTCAGCAGATCTCGATTTCCGGATCACCGAAGCCGATACACGGGTGCGGGCGCTACTGACGATCGAGCCGCGCGAGGACACCGCAGCCGGAACGCCGCTGGTGCTTGACGGCAATGAGCTGACGCTGGGTTCGATCGCCATTGATGGCGCGCCGCTGGTGCTGTCGGCCTATGGCGCCGACGCCAGCGGGCTGACGGTCTTTGAACCACCATTGCGCCGCTTCGTGCTGGAAACCGAGGTTACGCTCAAGCCCGAAGGCAATACCCGGCTGATGGGGCTGTACCGCTCGGGCGGCACCTGGTGCACCCAGTGTGAGGCCGAAGGTTTCCGCCGCATCACCTATTATCTGGACCGCCCCGACAATCTGGCGCTGTTCAAGGTGCGGATCACCGCGCCGCTGAACGTGGCGCCAGTGCTGCTGTCCAATGGCAATCTGATTGACCAGGGCGATGCCGGCGAGGGCATGCACTTTGCCGTCTGGGAGGACCCCTTCCCCAAGCCGTCCTATCTGTTTGCCCTGGTGGCGGGCGATCTGGGATCGATCACCGACAGCTTCACCACTGCCTCGGGCCGCAAGGTCGCGCTGGCGATCTATTGCAGCCATGGCAAGGAAGACCAGTGCCTGTGGGCAATGGACAGCCTGAAGCGCTCGATGGCCTGGGATGAGCGGCGCTTTGGCCGCGAGTATGATCTGGACATCTTCAATATCGTGGCGGTGTCGGACTTCAACTTTGGCGCGATGGAGAACAAGGGCCTCAACATCTTCAACGACAAGCTGGTCTTCGCCCAGCCCGAGAGCGCCACCGACGCCGACTATGACGGCATTGAGCGGGTGATCGCGCATGAGTATTTCCATAATTGGACTGGCAACAGAATCACTTGCCGCGACTGGTTCCAGCTGTGCCTGAAGGAGGGCCTGACGGTCTATCGCGACCAGGAATTCACCAGCGATGAGCGCAGCCGGCCCGTCAAGCGCATCTCCGATGTGGTCGGCTTGCGGTCGGGGCAGTTCCCCGAGGATGGCGGCCCGCTCGCCCATCCGGCGCGGCCGGACCAGTATAGCGAGATCAACAATTTCTATACGGCCACTGTCTACGAAAAGGGCGCCGAGATCGTGCGCATGCTGGCGACGCTCTTGGGCGAAGCCGGATTCCGCAAGGGCATGGACCTGTATTTCGAGCGCCATGACGGGCAAGCGACAACGATCGAAGCTTTTCTGGCGGTGTTTGCCGAAGCCAATGATGTCGATCTGGAGCAGTTCAAGACCTGGTATCTGCAGGCCGGCACGCCGCGCCTGAGCGTCAGCGACAGCTATGATGGGGCGAGCCAGACCTATACGCTCAAGCTCGGCCAGCAGACGCAGCCGACACCGGGTCAGCCGACCAAGCAGGCCCTGGTGCTGCCGATCAAGTTCGGCCTGATCGGCCCCAATGGCAGCGAGATGAGCTGGACCGGGGTGAGCGGCGGCACGGTGCGCGACGATATGATCGTGCTCGATACCGCCGAGGCCGAAATCCGTTTCACCGGCGTTCCCAACAAGCCGGTGCCCTCGCTGCTGCGCGGCTTTTCAGCTCCGGTCAATATGGACACCACGCTCAGCCAGGCCGATCAGCTGTTCCTGGCCCAGCATGACAGCGATCCGTTCAACCGCTGGCAGGCGCTGCAGGATGTCGGCATGGCGCTGGCCGTGGCGGCAATCGGCGGCACGCCCTGGAGCCAGCAGGCGGTCACCGCGCTCAGCCAGGCCATGGCTGAAACGCTGGCCAGCGAGACGCTGGACGACGCGTTCAAGGCACTGGCCCTGAACCTGCCCGCCGAAGCCCAGATCAGTCGCACCATTGGCAAGGATATCGATCCTGACCGGGTGCACATGGTGCGGGCCGCGCTGCTCAAGGCGGTGTTTACGCCCCTGGCGCTGCAATTGCTGCAGACCTATCGCAAGCTCTCCAGCGACGCGCCCTATGCCCCCGACGCGGCCAGCACGGGCCGACGCGCGCTGCGCAACCGGCTGCTCGGCCTGCTGGTGAGCAGCGATGCCGCTGGTGCAGCCGATCTCGCGGCGCAGCAATATGCCGGCGCCCGCAATATGACCGACCGCCTGGCAGCGTTGAGCGTCAGCGCCCTTGCCTGGACGCCGGACGCGGAGGCGCTGCTGGCCCACTTCCACACCAATTTTGCCGCAACCAACCCGCTGGTGCTGGACAAGTGGCTGGCGGTGACGGCCAGCGTGCCCCAGGACATGGTGATCGACCGCATGCGTGCCGTGCTGGCGGACCCGAACTTCCCCAAGACCAACCCCAACCGGCTGCGCTCACTGGTGGGCGTGTTCTCGATGGCCAATCCCACCCAGTTCGCCCGCGCCGATGGCGCCGGTTTCCGCTTTGTGGCCGAAACCGTGGTGGAGATCGACAGCATCAATCCGCAGGTTGCGGCCCGGCTGCTGACCGGTTTCCGGGTCTGGCCCATGCTGGAAGAGGAGCGCCGCGCCGCAGCGAAGACCGCCCTGCTCTGGCTCGAGACCAGCGGCTCACTGAGCCGCAATACCGCCGACATCCTCACGCGCATGTTGGCAAGCTAAATCGCCGCCATTGTTGGAAGAATTTTTCTTCAACAGCTAAGTGATTCTGCCGACTCGCATTTTTGCGGGTCGGCCCGCTGCCGCCATTTTCGAGGTCTGGACACGCGAGTCGCGCTGATTCATTGTTCGTTAAGGGCAAATCGGGTCGGGCAAAGACAGCCTCGCAGGATGGAGAATTGCATGGGGCGGGTGGAAACATCCGGTGTCGGCGCCAGAGGGTTGGGCGCACACCAGCAGCGGGCGACAATGCCCCCTGCCAGCGATGGTTTTGAGGCACATGCGCGCCTGGGGCACAGCCTGGTGCTGTCCCCGATCACGGCTGCGGTGGCGTTGACCGCCGTGTTTGCCGCCCTGCTGTTTGTCGCCTACGACACGGTGTGCACCTTTGCTGCCGCCCAGCATGATCTGCCCAGCAACGCGGCATGGACCGCCGACAATTCCGGGACGAATGGTACGGCAGCAGCCAGCGCCACCCCGCCCATGTCCCGCCAGTTTGACCTGCTGCGGCGCGCCAGCCTGATCACGGCGCCACCCGCCGATAGTCTGGCGGCCTTTCCCAGCCATTTCCTCCCGGCGACCAATCTCGGGCCGCAGGCCGAGGGCGCGGCAGCGCCAAACCAGTGGGCTGCCATCGGGCAGCGTGCCGGCATCGCCTTTGGCCTGGCGGGTCTGCTGACAGTCCTCGTCTGGCGCCGCAGGCGCGGCGACATGCCCGACCTGCTGCAGCGCCACAGTTACCGCATACTGGCTGCCGCCATCCCGATGGGCGTGGCCTGCTGGACCAGGGACGGGGTGCTGGTGACCTGCAATGAGCAGTATCGGGCCCGGCTCGATCTATGCGGCAAGACGGTCACCTATCATGACGCGGTCAAACGGATGATCGCCGGCGGCTATGTCAAAATACTCAACGATGATGCCAATAATCGCCTGCTGGAACTACATGCGCGCGACGGCTCGTGCCTGCTGATTGACGAGCGGCCATTGGCCGATGGCGGCTTCATGACGCTGGTCAGCGATGTGACCGAGCGCAAGAAGACCGACACCATGCTGCAGACGATCCGCGAGGAACAGCGCCAGCTGGCGCGGCGCTACCATGAGGAAAAGCTCAACGCCGAGGCGGCCAACCGCGCCAAGACCAATTTTCTGGCCCATCTCAGCCACGACATCCGCACGCCGCTCAACCACATTATCGGCTTTGCCGATCTGATGCGGCACCAGGCCTATGGGCCGCTGGGCGATGCCCGCTATGCCGACTATGTGCAGTCGATCAAAAGCTCGGGCGAACATCTCCTGGCCTCGTTTGCCACCATTCTCGATCTGGCCGAACTGGAGGGGGGGCGCAAGGCGCTGCGCCATGATCCGCTCCAGGTCGATGATGTGCTCGGAAGCGTATTGACGCGGTTTGCCGGAACGGCCGCCCGGGCCAAGGTCGGGCTGGAACTCACACGCACCTGCGGCGCCACCATTGAAGGCGACCGGCTCGGCCTGGTGCGCATGGTCTCCAATATCGTGGAAAACTCGTTGCGCTTTACCCCGGCTGGCGGCCGGATCACCCTGTCCGCCTTTGCGGCCGATGATGGCGTGGTACTGGAAATCACCGACACCGGCATCGGCATGAGCCAGGAGCGGCTGGCCAGCCTGTCGCAGCCCTTCGCGCTGGGAGACGCCACCTTCACCCGCGAGGGCGCCGGCCCCGGCCTGGGACTTTCGATTGCCCAGGCCATTGCCGAGCAGAGCGGCGGCTCGCTCGCCATCGACTCCAGTCCCGCGCTGGGCACCACGGTTGCCATCTCGCTGCCCCTGCTGACGGCCGATCTGTCGGTGGCCGCCTGATGCTGAACCGGCAATGGCATGACGCGCACCCCATGCCCGACAAGGCGACGCTGGAACAGCGCATCGCCTGGCATCTCGAACATGCCGCACAATGCGGTTGCCGCGACATGCCCGAGAGCATCAAGCGCGAACTGGCGGCACGCGGCATTGACCTGCCGCAGCGGCCGACGCGCTAAAGGCCCCGTGCCTTTTCATACCAGGCCCTGGCGGCCTCGGTGACCTCGGCCCGCATGGCGGCAAGATCGAGCTCCAGCCGTTCGAAATTGGGGTAGTTCGTCAAGCCGGCGAGCAATTCCCGAAACGCGTTGGGCCAGACTTCATCCTTGAGCGGCTGCACCAGCGCTGAACTCATCACCTGCAGCACCGTCGAATACACCCCATGGATTTCGGCCAGCCGGGCGCCCTGCGGCACCAGGCCGGTCTCGCCGAGCCGGCTCAGCACCGGCGCGGTGGCGGCTTGCGGCAAGGCGATGGTCTGGCCGGCCAGCAATTGCGCCGACTGGACGATGAATTCGAGGTCGATCAATCCGCCCTCGGCCAGTTTCAGGTCAAAGGCGTGCCGCGGCGGGCGCTCCTTGGCCATCATGGCGCGCATGGCGAGCACATCGTCCACGGTCTTGGCAGCGTCGCGGGCGCGCGAGATCGCCGCATTGATGGCGTCGTTGATGACATCGCCAAAACTGCCATCGGCCAGAATGACGCGGGCGCGGCTCAGCGCCAGATGCTCCCAGGTCCAGGCATTGTCGCGATGATAGGAGGTGAATCCGGCCAGGCTTGTCGCCAGCGGCCCGGCATTGCCCGAGGGGCGCAGCCGCATATCGGCTTCGTACAGCACGCCCTCGCCGGTCGGCGCGGTGATGGCAGCCACCAGACGCTGGGTCAGGCGCGTGTAGTAGTGGTTGGTGCTGAGCGGCTTTGGCCCGTCGGACTCGCCATCGACTGCGTCGTAAAGCAGGATGAAGTCGAGATCGGAGGCGACGGTCATTTCGTGGCTGGCCATCTTGCCAAAGGCCAGCAGCGCCACCTTGCCGCCTTCCATGACGCCGTGTCGCCGTTCGAACTCGGCGCGCACGCTGTCAAACAGGCGGTGCAGCAGGGTCTCGGCCAGCGCGGTGAACTGTTCGCCGGCGCCCCGCGCGTCCACCGTGCCCGAGAGCAATCCGGCGGCGATCAGGAATTTCTGCTCCTGGCCGATGATGCGGGCGCGGTCGATGACCTCTTCATAGGAGCGGGCATCGGCCAGAAAGGCATCGACCTTGGCGATCAGCGCATCGCGGCGGGTGACATCATTGGCGAAAGCGGGGTCGATCAGCCCGTCCATCACATGGGCCCGGTGGATCACCGACTCGGCCATGCGCGGCGCCGAAGCCAGCAATTGCACGAGCAGGGTGCGCAGGCTGGGATGATTGCGCAGCAGGGCAAACAATTGCACCCCAACGGGCAGGCGCGACAGGAAATCATCGAATTTGGCCAGCGCCGCGTCGGCGTTGCCGGTATTGCTCAAGGTGACCAGCAAGGCGGGCAGCAATTCGGTGAGGTGGGCGCGCGCGGCCGAGGCCCGGGTTGCTGGGTAGCTGCCATAGTGCCATTTGCGGACGATTTCGATGGCCTTGGTGGCGTCAGCAAACCCCATATTGGTCAGGGTTTCGAGCGTGCCGGGATCGTCATCGCTGCCGGTGAACACCAGATTGCCTTCGCCGCTCCCCAGGCTTTCACCCTCGGTGAACAGATCGGAATAATAGGCGGTGACCAGTTCGAGGGCGGCGCGATAATCGGTCTCGAACTGGCGCAGATCGGGCTCGCCCATCAGTTGCCCGATCACCGCGACGTCGGCGGCAGTGGCTGGCATGACATGGGTCTGCTCATCGCGCAGCATTTGCAGCCGGTTCTCGACGGCGCGCAGATACCAGTAGGTCTGGCTCAGCTCAGTGGCGGCGCGGGGCGAAATCCAGTTGGCGTCAGCCAGCGCAGCCAGGGCATGGGCGGTCGGCTTGACGCGCAGGGTCTTGTCGCGACCGCCGGCGATCAATTGCTGGGTCTGGGTGAAAAACTCGATCTCGCGGATGCCGCCGCGGCCCAGCTTGACGTTGTGGCCCTCGACGCGGATCGAGCCGACATTCTTGGCGATATTGATCTGGCGCTTCATCGCCTGGATATCGGCGATGGTGGCGAAGTCGAGATGCTTGCGCCAGATATAGGGCGCCAGCTCCTTGAGGAAGGCCTGCCCCACCTGGCGGTCCCCGGCACAGGCGCGCGCCTTGATCCAGGCGGCCCGCTCCCAGTTCTGGCCGCGGCTCTCGTAATAGGACAGCGCCGCATCAACCGAAATGGCGACCGGGGTCGAGCCCGGATCGGGGCGCAGGCGCAAATCGGTGCGGAACACATAGCCATGGGGCTGGCGGTCTTCCATCAGCCCGACCAGCTTCTGCACCATGCGTGAATAGGTCCTGGTGGCCTCCAGCGGATCGCGCAGCACGCCCTTTTGCGGGTCGTAGAACACCACGATGTCGATATCGGAGGAGTAGTTCAGCTCCTGGCCGCCATGCTTGCCCAGCGCAAAGATGGCCAGACCCGAATTGGCCGCGTTGGCCTGGTCGGGCGGCAGGGTGAGCTGGTCGCGCGCGCTGGCCTGACGCATCAGAAGATTGAGCGCGGCATCAAGGGCAGCGTCGGCCAGATCCGAGAGCGCGGCGGTGGCCTGCGCCGTGGTCCAGGCCCCCCCGGTTTCGGCAATGGCCGCCAGCAGCGCCGTGCGGCCCTTGGCTATGCGCAGAATGGGGCCGAGTTCGGCTTCGTCAGCCGCGGTATTGCCCGCCGTTTCAACCGCATCGATGATGTCGATGAAACTGCCATCGGGCGTGTCGCTGAGCGCCACCACCAGCCAATCCACATTGTCCTGGGCCAGCCCCAGCAGATAGGGCGCCAGTTCCAGCAGCGGGCCAAGGGCTGTTGCCGCCTGGCCGAGCACCGCCTGGTGGGCGTCGGACTGCTCGCCCAGCCACGCGCTGAAAACCGGCGTCGGGATCGGGGGGAGCGGATTGAGTTTTGTGACCATGCAAAAGGGATAGCTTGGCGGGCCAATGGCGGCAAGGCGCCACGCGCGACTAAGTCGGGGCCCCCGGCTGATCGGTCAGGCGGCCGGCAGGTCGATCACGGCGCGCACGCCCGGCGCATTGTCCTCGACACGAAAGCTGCCGCCATGCAGCCGGGCCACGGCATTGACCAGTGACAGGCCCAGGCCCGAGCCGGACTCGGAGCGGCTCTTTTCGAGGCGAACAAACCGTTCGATGACGCGCTGGCGATCGGGTTCGGGAATGCCGGGGCCGTTATCGGCCACTTCGATCAGCACGCGGTCACCGGCCCGACGCAGGCCAACGGTAATCCGCCCCTGCGCTTGTCCCTCGCCCTGGCCCTCGGGCCGGGCATATTTGACTGCGTTTTCCAGCAGATTGACCATGGCCTGGCCAATCAACTCGCGATTGGCATGCAGGTGCACGCCTTCGGTAATGGTGGTTTCCACGACAATGCCGGCATCTTCGGCCACCGGACCATAAAGCTCGGCGACATCGGCAACGATGGCGCTGACATCGTTGTCCTTGAGCGCGCCCGAGGGGGCCCCGGCCTCGGCGCGGGCGATCATCAGCAGGGCGTTGAAGGTCTGGATCAGGCGGTCGCTTTCGGCAATGGTGGTTTCCAGCGCCTGCTGCCGGGTTTCATCGCTGGCGCCCTCGCGCAGGGCCGACTCGGCCTGATTGCGCAGCCGCGTCAGCGGCGTCTTGAGATCATGGGCGACATTGTCGGTGACTTCCTTGAGCCCCTGCAGCAATTGCTCGATGCGGTCCAGCATGGCGTTCAGATTGGTGGCGAGACCATCGAACTCGTCATTGCGCCTGGTCACCGGCACGCGTTCGGACAGATTGCCCGACATGATCTTGGTGGAGGTATCGCGGATTGCATCAATGCGGCGCAGCACGCGTTGCGCGGTGATGCCGCCGGCAATGATGGAAAAGGCAATGATGCCGAGCACGCCGATCAGAAAGCTCTGGATGATGATGGCGGAAAAGCCGCGCCGCTCGACCACGTCGCGCCCGACGACCAGGCGCATGCCATTGCTCAGCTCGACCGAGCGTACCACGGCATAGCCCGATTTGGCGGGCTGCGGGTCCCGCCCCTCAAGCTGTTCGGGGTTGTCGGTCAGCGCGTCGGCGCGCTCATAGTCAAAGCCGTAAGTGCCCGGCGTCAGCAGCACATCCACCGGCACATCGGTGACATTGCCCAGCAGGTACTGGCCCGAAGCATCACCGAGAAAATACACCCCCGGCCCCGGCGCGCGCGAGATACGCTCGACGGCAAAGGCCAGCGCGCGCACGCCCTGATTGGCATCGATGCGCTGCAGGATGCGTACTTCACGGTCGATTTCATCGGCCTGCTGGCGCTGGATCGAGACGTTGGACTGCCAGCCGATAAAGCCCAGCAGCAGGATCGAGAAGATCCCGAAGATCAGAATGAACGTGGCCGTCAGGCGGACCGTCGAGGTGCGCCAGAGCTGGGCGAAATGGCTGAACTGGCTCACCAGCTACTCGCGGATCATGTAGCCGGCGCCACGCACGGTCTGCAGCAACGGGCTGGCATGGCCCTTGTCGATCTTGGAGCGCAGGCGCGACATGTGCACGTCAATGACATTGGTCTGAGGATCAAAGTGATAGTCCCAGACATTTTCCAGCAGCATGGTGCGGGTCACCACCTTGCCGGCATTCTTCATCAGATATTCCAGCAGGCGGAACTCACGCGGCTGCAGGAGGATGGTCTCGCCGTCGCGCTCGACCTTGCGCGACAGGCGATCAAGGCTCAGGCCACCCACGGCATAGCTGGTGGCGGCTTCCGACGGGCTGGAGCGGCGCGCCAGCACTTCGACACGGGCCAGCAGTTCGGTAAAGGCATAGGGCTTGGTCAGGTAATCATCGCCGCCCGCCCGCAGGCCGGTTACACGGTCATCGACTTCCCCCAGCGCGGACAGAATGAGCACCGGGGTCTTGTCGCCCTCGGCGCGCAGCGATTCAACGATGGACAGGCCATCGCGGCGCGGCAGCATCCGGTCGACGATGAGAACGTCATAATCCATGCCCGAAGCCATGGCGTAGCCGGTTTCGCCATCAGCGGCGTGATGGGTGATGTGCCCGGCCTCATCGAGCGCCTGCATCAGATAGCTTGCGGCCTCGCGATCATCTTCGATCAGCAGAATCTTCACCGCGACGCTCCGTGTGTGACGCTAGATATCTCAGTCGTCACCCTCCCCCTTACGGGGAGGGTCAGGGAGGGGGTGGGTTGGCCCAAATTTCGGTGCTCCCGCACTCCCTCCCAACCTCCCCCGTCGAGGGGGAGGTGCCGTCCGGTAATTGTGGCGCGACAAGCGCCACAACAATGCAAGGCTATTCGCTCAGCGGCAGGCCGATAAAGCGGGCCTCGCCGTCACGGCTGGCCTTGACCAAAGCCGTATTGAGCCCCTTGGCCTTGACCGCGTCGATCGCCGCTTCGAACTCTTCGAGGCTGGCTACCGGCGTGTTGTTGACCTCAAGAATGGCGTCGCCAACGGCCAGACCCTTCTCCGCAGCTGGCGAGTCCTCGTCAACCTGCTGGATCAGCAGGCCACCGCCGCCATCGGCATTGGGCACCAGTGTCAGGCCGACACTGGACTTGCTGGGCAGCTCGGCCGGCGGGGTCGGCTGGACCGGCTCTTCGGTGGCAGCGGCAGTCTCATTGAGGGTCTGCAGCTTGACCGACAGCTTGGTCTCGGCGCCATCACGCCAGATGGTCAGTTCAACCGTGGAGTCGGGGGTCTTGCCGGCAATGGTGCGGCTAAGGTCGAGCGCATCCTCGATCGGGTCGCCGTCAACAGCGATGATGATGTCGCCAGATTTGACGCCGGCATCACCGGCCGGGCCGTCAGTGGCCGGTTCACGCACGATGGCGCCCTTGGCGTCGCTCAGGCCGACACCGTCAGCAATGTCACGGGTGACATCCTGAATGGAGACGCCAAGATAGCCGCGGGTCACCGAGCCATCATCGATCAACTGCTGGACGATGCCCTTGACGGTAGCCGCCGGGATCGCAAAGGCGATGCCGACATTGCCGCCATTGGGCGAGTAGATGGCGGTGTTGACGCCGATCACTTCACCCTCGGTATTGAAGGCGGGGCCACCGGAATTGCCGGTGTTGACGGCCGCGTCGATCTGCAGGAAATCGCCATAATTGGAGCCGCCGATATTGCGGCCCGAACCGGAGATGACGCCGACGGTCACGGTGCCGCCCAGGCCAAACGGATTGCCCACGGCCACCACCCAGTCGCCGACGCGGCTGGCTTCGGTCTCAAACTTGACGAAGGGCAGATCGCTGCCCTCGATCTTGAGCACGGCCAGATCGGTGCGCTGGTCGGTGCCGACAATGGTGGCGACCTTTTCGGTGCCGTCCTCGAACAACACCGTTACCTTGGTGGCATCTTCAACGACGTGATTATTGGTGACGATATAGCCATCAGCCGAGATCACGAAGCCGGAGCCGGCGGCCATGTACTGGCGCGGCTTGGGCACGGGGGCGTCGCTGCCGGGACCCTGCTGACCGAACTGGTCAAAGAAATCGCGGAAGGGATGGCCCTCTGGCAAATCGGGGAAATTGAAATCGAACTGACGCCCGCCCCGCTGCACCCGGCTATTCTGGCTTTCCTGGGCCTCGACAAGAATGGAGACCACGGCGGGTTTGACGGCCTCGACCAGATCGGCAAAGCCGGCATGGGGCTGAATTTCCTGCGGCACGACGATCTGGGCAGCGTTCTGCACCTGGGCATTTGCCGTCTGGCCGGTGATGACATAGGCGGTGGAAACACCGCCAACACCGATCATCAGCGCCAAGGCAGAAACCCCGAGCCAGCGACTGGTACGTTTCATGATGGATGGACGCATTGCGGTTGTTCTCCTTCGGGCAAGCCCTCAACAGCTTGAGGGGGTGGTTATGAAACACCTGAGCTTGCTGCGAGGTTGCGCCAACATTAAGGTTTGGCAATGTTGAGGGCGAGATTGCGGCAGTAAATCAGTCGCTGCTGTGGCGCTCAAGACTATCGAGCGCAGCCTGTTCCTCGGCACTCAACCCTGGCTGAACAGTGGTGGGCCGCTGACGCCCCACCAGCACCAGCACCAGCAAGCCGGCGAGCAGCAAGGCGGGAGCGGCGATCCACAGCAGCAGGGTCTGATCAGTGACGCGCGGATTGAGCAGCACATATTCGCCGTAGCGGTCGACCAGATATTGCTGCACCGCCGCGTCACTATCGCCGGCGACCAGCCGCTCGCGCACCAGAAGGCGCAGATCCTTGGCCAGATCGGCATCGCTGTCGTCAATCGACTGATTCTGGCAGACCAGACAGCGCAGCCCCGCCGAGATATCGCGCGCCCGCTGCTCGAGCACCGGATCATCGAGCATTTCATCGGGGCTGACGGCCAGCGCCGCGCCGCTCAGCAGCAGGACCATGGTCAGGGCAAGGGCGCGCAACCAGATCATTCTGCCGGCTCCGGCGCCGCTCTGCGCGCGCGGCGTGGCGCGCCCACGCGCACCTTGCGGTCGGTGAGCGAGATGATGCCGGCCAGCGCCATCAGCAAGGTGCCCAGCCAGATCAGCGTGATGTAGGGCTTGTGCCAGACGCGCACGACATGGGTATTTTCCAGCGGTTCGCCCAATTGCAGATAGAGCTGGGAGAAGCCGTAGGTTTCGATGGCGGCTTCGGTGGTAGGCATGCCGCTGGCGACATAGGTGCGGCGGTCGGCCATGGTCTGGCGCGTCTGGCCATTGGGCCCGGTAATGGTGAAGCGGCCTTCATCGGCCAGATAATTGGGCCCGGGCACCTGTGCAAAGCTGTCAAAGGCAATGCTGTAGCCGGCCAGCTCAGCGGTTTCGCCCGGGTTCAGCGTGGTGACCAGTTCGCTCTCCCAGGCACTGGTCGAGACAATGCCCAGCACGGTGATGCCGATGCCGAAATGGGCGATCGCGGTCGACCAGATCGAGCGCGGCAGGCCCGCCAGCCGGCGCCAGCTCTCCTGGGTCGGAATGCGGCCCAGTTTGGCGCGCTCGACCAGTTCGGCAAAGGCGCCAAAGGCGACCCAGAAGCCGAGCAGCAGGCCCAGTGGCGCCAGGGAGATCGACACCCCGCCCAGCGCCGAGATCAGGATGGTGAAAAATACCGCCAGCGCAGCCGCGCCGATCAGGCGTTGGGCTGCCGCCACCACATCGGCGCGCTTCCAGGCCAGCAGCGGACCAAAGGGCAGTACCAGCAAAAGCGGCGCCATCAGGGCGCCAAAGGTGAGGTTGAAGAACGGCGCGCCCACTGAAATGGAGGTGCCCGCCAGGGCATCGAGCAGCAGTGGATAGAGCGTCCCCACCAGCACCGCCCCCACGGCCGTGGCGAGGAACAGATTGTTCAGGATCAGCGCGCCTTCGCGGCTGACCGGGGCAAACAGCCCACCCTGGCGCAGGGCGGCGGCGCGCAGCGCAAACAGGAAGAACGCTCCGCCAATGACCAGTGCCAGCAGGCTCAGGATCACCAGACCGCGCGTCGGATCGCTGGCAAAGGTATGTACCGAGGTCAGAATGCCCGAGCGCACCAGGAACGTGCCGAGCAGCGATAGCGAGAAGGTGATGATGGACAGAAAGATCGTCCAGATCTTGAGCGCATTGCGCTTTTCCATCACCAGCGCCGAGTGCAGCAGCGCCGTGCCGGCCAGCCAGGGCATGAAGCTGGCATTTTCCACCGGGTCCCAGAACCACCAGCCACCCCAGCCAAGCTCGTAGTAGGCCCAGTAGGAGCCCATGGCGATGCCCAGCGTCAGGAAAGTCCAGCTCAGCATCGCCCAGGGGCGTACCCAGCGGGCCCAGGCCTGATCGATGCGGCCCGAAATCAACGCGGCAATGGCGAAGGAGAAGCAGACCGAGAAGCCGACATAGCCGGCATAGAGCAGGGGCGGATGGATCGCCAGACCGATATCCTGCAGCACCGGGTTGAGGTCATTGCCCTGCAGCGGCGCCGGAAATACCCGCGCAAACGGGTTGGAGGTCAAGATGGTGAAGCCGGCAAACGCGGCCGTCAGCAGGCTCTGGGTGGCCAGCACCAGGGTCAGCAGGTCGTGCGGCAGGCGGCGGCCGAAGGCGGCAACCATGGCGCCGAAACTGACCAGGATGAATATCCACAGCACCATGGAGCCTTCGTGATTGCCCCAGACGCCGGAGATCTTGAAGATCAGCGGCTTGAGCGAATGGGAATGGTTCACCGCCAGCAGCAGCGAGAAGTCCGAGGTGACGAAGGCCTGGACCAGCGCCAGAAAGGCCACGGCCACCAGCACGAATTGCAGGATGGCGGCCTGGCTGAGCACCTGCGCGATGCGCGCGCCCGAGCGCCAGAACGCATAGCCGCCGATCGCGCCCATGGTGGCGATGGCAAAGGCCAGGATCAGCGCGAAATGGCCAAGTTCAATGCTCACTGCGCCGTCTCCGGACGCCATTCGCCGCTGGCCTTGAGGGCGTCGACGACTTCCTTGGGAAGGTAGTTTTCATCGTGCTTGGCCAGCACATTCGTGGCGGTGAACTGACCATCGGAGCCCATGCTGCCCTCGGCGACCACGCCCTGCCCCTCGCGGAACAGATCGGGCAGCAGGCCGACATAGCGGGCCGTCACGTCATTGGCGCCATCGGTGACGATGAACACATTGTCCTGCCCGTCCCGCACCCAGCTGGCGTCCTTGACCAGGCCACCGAGCCGGATCGGCTGACCGATGGCGATGTCGCGGGCCATGATGTCGGATGGCGAATGGAAAAACACGATCTGGTCGCGCAGTGCCACCAGCACCAGCGTGGTCGCCAGCGCCAGCACCAGCGCCAGCCCGGCGATGACCGCCAGCCGCTTCTGCTTGCGCGTCCAACCCGACTTGCGAACGCCGATGGGCATGGTCATGGCTTTGCTCCCTTGATGGTGAGGCCGGCGCCGAGCGCCAGCGTATCGAGTTCGCCGCGATCGAAGGCCTGCGGATAGGCCGAAACGGCCTCGTCAAAGGCCGCCTGGGCCTTGGCGGTGTCGCCCAGCACCAGATAGGCGCGCACCAATTGGGTCCACTCCTCAATGGTGCCGCCCTGCTCGGCCAATCGTGACGCGAGGCCCGAGACCATGCCGGCGATCATCTCTGCTTGCTGATCATCAAGCGCGGCGGCCGGACCGTCAACCGGCTCGGCACCGTCGTTCTGGGCCACGGCGAGACCCTGCTGGGCGGCGGGCAGCCAGGGTTCATCGCCCGTCGACAGCGCCAGGGCGTCGTTCCAGGCGGCAATGGCGGCCGGATAGTCGCCCTGCCGTGTCAGTTCGGCAGCGATATAGAGCCGCGACAGCACATGGCGCGGGTCGCTGGCGGCAGCGGTGCGCAACAAGTCCATCGCCTCGGGCGAGCCCGCGCCCTGCGCCTCGAACATCAGTGCTTCGGCCAGATTGGTCTGCAGGTCGGGCGTCGGGCCTGACAGCGCGATGATGCGGCGATAGGCCTGCACGGCATCGCCGAAGCGGCCCATTTGCATGTAGGCGGGGGCAATCACCGTCCAGCCGCGCAGATCGTCGGGATTGGCAGCCAGCGCGGCTTCGATGCGCACAATGGCCTGGTCCAGGTCAACCTCCTGGGTTGCACTCGCCGGCACCCGGTCAGCCAATGGCTGCGCCGGCAGGTCGGGACTGCCCAGTTGCGCATAGACCACCAGAGCCAGCGCGGCGATGCCAGCCAGACCGGCCAGCAGGGGTGCACGACCCATTTCGGGGCGCCGCGCTGCGACCTGTTGCGTTTCCGCCTTGAGGCGCAGGATTTCGCGGGCCAGTTCGCCCTTGGCGGCCTCGGCGTCGGCGGCTTCCAGCTTGCCGGCGGCGAGATCGGCATCGATCCCGGCCAGCACAAGGCCAAAATCACGGTTGCCATCAGCCAATTCAGGCCCGGCTGCGTTGACCGTGCGCGAGCCCGCTGCGTAAAGAAGGGCAGCGCACGCAATGGCGGTAACAGCGATGGCGATAAACCAGAAAATCATGGCCCCCGAATACTTAGCGCCGACGCACGGCAATATGGCCCCATCTATAACCGGAATACGGCGAAAAACCACAAAAACACGGACCATTGCGGGGGACGCATTGCCACAGGCCGGTATTGCGGCATGAAGCAGAGCCGCGTCGACTTTGCCATTATCGGCGCCACGCCGCTGGCGCGCCTGCTGGCCGGGCTGCTGGCCACGGTGCATGGCAAGTCGGTGCTGTTCCAGGGCGCGAGCGTGGCGGGGCAGCGCCTGCCGCAGGGGCTCGATCTGTCGGTGGCGGCGATAACGCGACCGCAAAGCTGGGCTCTGCTGGCCCAGACCGTCCCCGAGACCACGAGGCTGATCAGCCGGATCGGCAAGCGGGCATCAGTGCTCCGGATGGACCCGATCCTGTTCGCCGACGGGGCTCCGGGCAAGCAGGCGCTGGCCCATGTCCGCCACATGGCGGCGGCCTATGGGGTGGCGGCCGAGCGGACGCCGCTGCACTTTCTCGGGCCGGACCGCGATGGCGTGATGCTGCGCGATGCGGTGCTGCTGCGCCGGGCCGTGCTGGAACCCGCCCTCGACAGCTGGATGGCGCAAAGCGGCGTAAAGCGGCTGCCGGTCGAGGTGCCGCTGCAGATCCAGTGGGACGGCCGGGCAGAATGCGTTCTTGCGGACGAAACCACCACCATTGGCCAAACCATCCTGGCCGATGATGCCGCCATCGTCACCCATCTGGCGGCCACAAGCTGGCCGACGCTGCTGCAGCAGCAATTGGCCAGCACCATCCTGACCATCCCGCACCAGAAACTGGCGGCGCCAGTCCTGTGCCAGCTCGATAGCGGGGTGATGCTCAACCAGCTTGCCGGCGGGGGCATCATGGCGCACGGACCGGGTGCGATCGACGCGCTGTCCCTCGCACTGGGCACGGCGCTGGGCCAGACCGGCGTCGTCCGGCATGCCGGTCAAGCCAGCTTTCCAGGGGTGATCACCCGCGACGGCGCCCCGGCAGCCGGTCGCTTGGGGGGGACGGGCCCGGATGTGCTGGCCGGTTTTGGCGCCATCGGGGCGTTTCTGGCGCCGGCCATCGCCCGCTGGCTGTGCGGCCAGGCCAGCGCGTCGGAGAATGACTGGTTTGCCGCGCACCTGGTGGACCGAAACCATGCGGACAGCCGGGTCAGCGATATCGGAGCGCCACGATGAGGGGGCAGCCCAACAGGCTGGCCGCTGCCACCGCCGGACCACTGGCCGGCAGCGCCATTGATCGCGACCAGAAGCTGCAGTTCAAGCTGGATGGGCGCACGATCGAGGGGTTTGCTGGCGATAGCGTGCTCAGCGCCGTGCTGGCTGCGGGTATCGATACGGTCGGCCGCGGGGCCGAAGGACCGCTGGCGCTCTCCAGCCGGTTTGCGCCCGCCATTATAGCCGCCGCGCAGGCCAGTGATCCGCAGCGCGCCCTGGCGATGGAGCGGACGCCGATCACCGCGGGCGCCGAATATCGGACGCTGGCGCCGCGTTCGCGCTATGCGGCGCTGCATCGGCTGCGCAACCTGCTCGCGCCGGGCACTTCATTGGGGGTGGATGTGCGCCAGGCCAACGCCATAGCCCTGCCCTGGACAGAAGGGATCGGCGCGGTCGAGACCCCGGCCGACCTTATTGTGGTGGGGGGTGGCGTCGCCGGCATGTCGGCCGCTGTCGCTGCTGCCGATAGCGGGTTGAGCGTTATCCTGCTTGAAGCCTCGCCGCGTCTGGGCGGCTATGGCGGGCTGTTTGGCAGCCTGGACGGCGAGGAAACGCCCGAGGCGAGCTGGCTGCGGCTGGGTGCGGCCATTGCCGGTTCTCCCGGCATCACGGCGCTGACCCACGCCGCCGTCTATGCGGCGCGGCCGGGTGCGGTGCGCGTTCACATCACCGACAAGGCCGACACCATGCCATCGGCGCGGGTGGTGGATCTGCACGCCAATTACATCGTTATCGCCACGGGCGCGAGCGAGCGCCTGCCGGTCTTTGCCGGCAATCGGCTGCCGGGCATTGTGGGCCTGCGCGAGGCCTATGATCTGGCAAGGAACTATGGCGTGTGGTGTGGCCAGTCGGCGCTGTTCGCCACCGCCAGCAGCGCCGCCTATCGGCTGGCCATGCTGGCCCGCGACGCCCGCATTGCCGTGCCCCGCATCATCGATGCGCGGCCGCAGCCGCAATCGCGCTTCATCGAGTTCAGCAAGGCCTACGGCATCACCATGGCGCCTGGCACCATAATCGCCGAAACCCGGCATGCGCCGCAGGGGGCGGGGTTGGTGGTCAGCCCGCATCTGGCCATGGCCGGCTTTGCCCACGAGGAGCCGACGCTGAGCGCGGACCAGCTGGTAGTGTGCGGTGGCTGGCAGCCCCATCTGGAACTCTGGCACATGGCGGGCGGCACCAGCCACTGGAACGCGCAACAGCAGCGGCTCGAGCCCGGCTCCGGCCCTCAGGGCATGGCCCTGGCCGGCAATGCGGCAGGCTATCTGGGCCATAGCGCCTGTCTGGCGAGCGGGCGCGCGGCCATCAACCAGCTGCTCGACCGGCCCGCAGTGGCGGTCACGGAACGGCGCGTCGACCCGATCTACGAGACGGCGGACGCCCCCTGCCCGATCGCGCCGCCGAGCGAGCAGGCTGTTGCACCCAGCTTTCTTGACGCTGGCCATGGCGCGCTGGCCCGCCCGCGCCCGGCGGCCACACGCTGGCCCGGCTGGTTGCCACGTGTGCCCAGCACGCCAGCGTGGAATTTGGCAGATGTGCCGCAGGCGCTGACGACGTCCGATATCGCCGCAGGCGTGCAATTGGGGCTGATTGCCCCCGACAACGCCGGCGCGTTGGCGCGGGAACGGGTCGCCATGGTCACCATCGCAGCCCGCTCGGGCAGCAGCGAGCCAAGCTCGCCGCCGGATATGGCGCCGCTGGTGCCGGGGTTTTTGACCGGCAGGTTCGGGCCCGAAGTCGAACTCTGGTTGATCGAGCCCGAGGACCGGCGCGCGCTGGAGCCGGGTGCGCTGCTGCAGCGTGATAGTGACAGCGCCGATCCGCAGGCCGCAATTGGCGTGGTGTTGCGGGCAGTCGAGAACGGCAGCATTGCGCTGCTTGCGGCGCCTTTCGCCCGGGCCGGACGCACTGCTGCGGTGCGGGAACAGGGCCGGGCCATTCCGGTGCGACTGACGGCGCCCTATCGCAGGGCCGGGAACTAGCTGCTGCGTTCGGCCGACGCCCGGGCGCGGCGCAGTGTTTCGGCATATTCGGGGTTGAAGCGCACTTCGGCCATCTTGATGCCGGCATCGAGGCGCGCGGCAATCACCGGGTCGGTCGGGTGTTGCCGCACCAGATCGAGGTTGCGCTGCAACTGCATTTCGAGCGCCTCGGCCGACTGGCTCCAGGCCTGGTCGAACACCGCGTTCAGCGCCATGGAGGCGCGGCATTCGCGCACTGTCGCCAGCAGATAGACCCCGCTGATGGCCGCCAGGATCTTGTCATTGTCGAGCCGGTCGGCCTTGGGATCGCGGCCGCGGCGCAGCGCCTGGTTGAGGTCGGGCACCACTTCGCGCAGGCGCGGCTCGATGCGTTCGGAAACCTGTTTGGTCAGCGCTGAGAGATTGGCGGCCCACTGGCTGCCGCGCTCAAACTCGATATAGCCGGTCAGGGCGCGCACCAGCCGGTGAAACCGGTACAGGCCGCGACAGATCAGATCAATGTCGGCAAAGGCGCCGGCCGGTTGCAGCAGGTGGATCTGGTTTTGCGCGTGCGCCAGCATGGCGTCAACCACCGGCCCGAAGCCGCTGCGCGCGACGGCGACTTCGTTGGCGCTGCCCGAGAGCTTGATGATGGTGGTGATGAGGCGGGTCGGGTTGGCGATCTGGCGCATGGCGGCGTGGAACAGCAGGGCGGCCAGCGGCGGGTCGTTCAGCGGCATGGATTGCAGCGCGGTGCCCAGCGCGGCATCCTCGCCAATGGTGTTGATGGCTTTGCCAAATGCTGTCGCCTTGGCCAACAGGGGACGACTGCGCAGCGCGTTGAGCAATTGCGGCAGGGCGGCGCGGGCATCGTCGCTGCCCAGCATGGCGCGCAGGCGACGATTGGCTTCTGGATCGGCTTCGGCTGCCGCCAGCCCGGCTGTCATGCGGGTCATGATCTCGGGCATTTGCGGCCCGAGCCAGGTGGCCGTCAGGCTGCCATCAACCAGTTGCTCGGGTGAAATGATATCGGCACATAGGTCGCGGCAGACCCAGGTCCAGCCCGCCACGACATTGCTGCGACGCAGCGACCCCGGAAACGAAAACGTCACCGGATCTTCAACGATGATCGCGTCAAGCATCCCGGCAAATGGCTTCACCGCCGGGCGCGCAGCGCGCGTGGCAGATTTGGCAGCCGGAGCTGGCGGGTCGGTTCGATTGGCAGCTTGGGACATGGAAGCAGTCGGTTGGGAACTATCTTGCCCCAAGCCTAGCGCCCGTTAGTAAATAATCCGTACCGCCCGGGCGAGAGTCTGGCTGTTATGCAGCGCCTTTTTCGACCATCCAATTACCGTTCTGTTCGCGGCAGGCCGTGCCCTTCTTGACGAATTCGCGGCCGCCGACTTTGACGGTGTGGGTGAAATCGCGGCAATCGAGATTATTGACCCGGACATAGGGGCCAACCGCAACCGAGCCCGTGGTGCCCTTGTCACCCGACCAAGCGCGTGGCGCGCCGGGGCGACCGAACTGCAGCGCATAGAACTGGGCGGTGTTGGCGGCAGCCGAGTCGGCAGCCGACATCAAGGCCAGCGCAGCGGGATCGACAAAGCCGTTCGAGACGCTGGTGGTGGCCAGGGCCTGCTGGGTGGTCTGGGCCGGGCTGGCAACCAGGGGGGCCGCAAAGACCGGCGCGGCGGCGGCAACCGGCGCCTGTACCACCTGGTTCGATCCTGTGCTGGCGCACGCTGCCAGGGTCAGGGCGATAACGGGGGTGGCAATGATGGCGAAACGGTTCATGGGGTCAGGTCTCTGAATGGTTGGAAGGCTCTTGTTGCGGCAATACGGCGAAAATGCGTCATCCGGCCGCCGGTGGGCCACCGCCCTGGCGCGCTGTTGGCAGGCGCAACTCGACCAGCAGGCCGCCCAGCGCCGAGCGTTGCAGGGTCAGCGTGCCGCCATAAACATCTACCAGTTCCTTGACGATATCGAGCCCCAAGCCGCTGCCGGGCGTTTTCTCGTCCAGTCTGACACCGCGACGCAACACTTTGTGGGCGTCCTGCTCGCTCAGACCGGCTCCATTGTCGTCGATCCGGATCACCAGATTGCTGCCGACCTCGCCGCGTTCGGCCTCCAGCCGCACCTCCACCTGCCCCGTCGACCACTTGCAGGCATTATCGAGCAGATTGCCGGCGATCTCCTCGAGATCGGATTCGTCGCCACGAAACCACGGCAGGGCCGGGTCGACAGGCTGCAGGGTAACGCTGACCTCGGGGTGGATCTTGCCCATCACCCGGATCAGCCTTGTGATGATCGCCACGGCGTTGGTTTTCTTGCCGACCACGGCGGTGCGGGCCGTCAGCCGGGCCCGCTCCAGATAGCTGCCGACAATGGTGCTCATCTTGTCGCTTTCGGCCCGCACCACGCTGGCCAGTGCACCCTGGGTGGCGGCCGCCTCATTGCGCAGCACGGCGATCGGGGTTTTCAGGCCATGCGCCAGATTGCCGACCTGACTGCGGGCGCGTTCAATGATCTGGGTATTGGAGCGCAGCAATTCGTTGACCTCTTCGGCCAGGGGCGCGATTTCACGCGGATAGCTGCCGGTCACGGCGGCGCTGTCGCCCTCGCGCACGCTTTCAATGGCCGCACTCAGCCGGGCAATCGGGCGCATGGCGAAACGGGCGACGATAAAGCTCATCATGGCCAGCATGACCCCCACGGCCCCCAGCACGATAAATGCCTGGCCGCGAAAATCGCCGACCAGTTCAAGGATTTCGCTGAGATTGCCGGTGACCGCAATTTCGTAGGAGCGCGGCCCCAGCGTCACCGTGCGCTCGATCACGCGCAGGCTGGTGCCGAACGCATCGTCCATCACGGTGCTGGCGCGCCCGGTCGGGCTGGCCGGCCCGGTGATGTCGGGCATTTCGATTCCGACCACCGAGGGCGACAGATTATACAGCGTGCCGTCAACATCACGGATCACCCAATACCAGCCCGAACGCGGGCGGCCGAAGCGGGGATCGGTCAGGGCAATGGCCTGGCTTTGCGGATCGCCGGTTTCCAGCAGCGCCCCGGCCAGGCTCTCAATGTGGAAATTGAGCGTTTCCGACAATGAGCGGTCGAGCGCCCGCGAATACAGGTCGGTCAGCAGAAAGCCGGTGGTGACCAGCGCCACGATCAGCCAGCCGGCCGATAACCAGAATAGCGATGCGGCGATCGAGCCCTTGCGCATGGACAGGGTGATCAGTCTTCCGCGATCTGGTAGCCCAGCCCGCGCACGGTCTGGATGCAGTCCTCGGGCAGCTTCTTGCGCAGCCGCCCGACAAACACCTCGATGGTGTTGCTGTCGCGGTCAAAATCCTGGTCGTAGAGGTGCTCGGTCAGTTCGGTGCGCGAAATGACCTTGCCCTTGTGATGCATCAGATAGCTGAGCAGGCGCAGTTCGTGGCTGGTCAGCTTGACCGACTGGCCCTCGACCGTCACCTTGCCCGAGCGGGCATCGAGCCGCACCGCGCCCGAGACAATTTCATTGGAGGCGAGCCCGGCAGCCCGGCGCACCAGGGCGCGAATGCGCGCCAGCACCTCTTCCATGTGGAACGGCTTGGCGACATAGTCGTCGGCGCCGGCATCAATGCCCTGCACCTTGTCGCTCCAGCGGTCACGCGCCGTCAGCAGCAGCACCGGCGTGGTCTTGCCATTGCGACGCCAGCTTTCCAGCACCGACAGGCCGTCCATTTGCGGCAGGCCGATATCGAGCACGATGGCGTCATAGGGTTCGGTATCGCCCAGAAAGTGGCCTTCATCGCCATCAAAGGCCACATCGACGACATAGCCGCCTTCGGTCAGCGCCTCTTTCAGCTGGCGATTGAGATTGACGTCATCTTCGACAACGAGAATGCGCATTGCCTGGCCCCCACATGCAGGAATTGAGTCTACTGCGCCGGCAGAACCAGGTTCTGCGCCGCGCCCGAGGCCTCCAATACGCCGATGTGATAAACGAGTCGGCCGCCCTCGTCACACACCGCAACATTGAGGATTTTGGCGCTGCCGTCTATGCCGGCCGCCGCCAGCACGGCATCAAGCGACATGATCTGCCCCGACGCCACCGCCTCCTGGATCTGGCGGTTATCGAGACATGCCTGCGCATTGGCCGGAGCGGCGCCGGCCAGCCCAATGGCCAGCGCGACGGCGACCGGCGCAAGGATTTTTGAGGTCAAGGTTTTCATGGCAGCAACATAGGGGGAGATTGCTGAATGGGACATGAATGGGGCAAAGCGGCCAAAACCTTAGAGCTTCGTGCTGCTGCCAGAGTCCCGGAGAATGGCATTTGCGGTGTGCCGGCTCATCAGGTTGCGTGGTACCATCAGGATTATGCCCTGAGCATTCGTCCACTTTTCATGAGACCCTTTCGCATGGGTCAGGTAGCGAAAGCCATTGGCTCGCAACACTTTGACGACGGCCGAATAATAGCCGTCGACCATTCACGCGGCTTTGCCGACTGGTCGCTGCCAGAGGATGGCCGGAATGATGTCTTCCGGTGCCGAGGACTCCAGCTCCGCCTTGCTCACATGATTGGCGATGACCAATCCGGGAGCAACCTCCATCATCACCGATTCAAATTCATCGATAGTCTTGGCCTCGATATGGAGACCGATGATGTCGCTATCGGCGTAGAAGACTTTGGCCTCGTCATCCCAATGCGCAGTGACGTTGAACATGCGCTTGATCATGCGTCACTCCCCGTTGTTTCCGTACCAGGAATATGAGTGACGTACCCGTCATTGGCAAGCCCCTCACGCCCGGCCGATATCGCCCTTCAGCCCCTTGCGCAGAAAGATCAGCGCCAGCGCTTCCATGATCAGATGCCCGGCTGAACTGCCATCGAGTGATGGCAGGTCGATGCCGAGGACCTGCGCGATGCCGGCCAGCAGCATGATGGCGGCGGCGATATAGGTCTTGTAGCCGTTGAGAATGTCCATGGTGGTTCTCCGTTTGGGTGGGGTTGATGCGGCGCCGGCCGCGTCACGCGCGGCCTGGCGGATGGTTTTGACGCGGGCCGACCAGCCCTTGCCGAACACGGCAAAGGTGGACAGCCGGGTCAGGAAGCTGAGACGGCGGTCGCACAGGGCGTCGATCAGCCCGGCGGCGCCTTCAAGCGCAATGCGTGTCTTGATGGCATCCAGCGTCAGCGGGCCGATGGCGCCATCGACGCGCACGCCCAGCGCGCCCTGCAGGGTGCGGATGGCCCGATCCGGCCCGGAATTGACGGCAAAATCGAACAGCGCCAGGTCCAGTCCGGCCGGCAATTGATCAGCCCGAACCCGAAGCCAGTAGCCCTCGTGATAGATGCGCGCCGCCTCGGGACGCTGCAGCCCCTGCACGTCGGTCTTGCTGAGGCTCCACCAGGGCGAGACCTGGCGCCAGCGGGCCAGCGTCTTGCGGGTAATGCCCAGATTGGTGGCGCCGCCCGGATCGCTGGGGTGATCGGCATAGCCGCCCTCCTGCTGCAGCACCAGATCGAGACAGATGTCGAACCGGCTTTTAGCCATTGAACTCTCCTCTTGCCGCATGGCCGGCGCCCAGCACCGGGCTGAGCTGGGCAAGCGTGAAGCTGAAAGCGCCGGGCGGGCTGCCGAAATCGGCAAGCTGCTCGGCGTTGGCATAGGTGGCCTGGGGCGCATCGGTTTCGATGACCCGCTTGGCGTTGGCGCCGTCCAGAATGGTCAGGCGATAGCGTTCCGGAACATGCTCCAGTGGTGGCTCGGCAATGCCCCAGCCATCGCCATCGGCCCGGCTGCGCCGCACCCAGCGTATGGCGATATCGCCATTGGCCGCGCGTGCCGCGCGCAGATGCACGGGCGGCAAGGGCAAGGCCGGCGCCGCATCGAGGGCTATGGTCAGGTCCGTCCCGGTGAGGTCGCTGCTGCCGGCATAGACCCGGAAGTCGCGTGTCTCGCCGAGCCAGCCGGGCTCGAGGGCCAGCGTGCCGGCCCGGCTATCGAGCAGCACGGCGCGACGGCCAGGTGACGCCGCGCCGATGGCCGGCCCCGTACCATCGAGCCCGCGCAGCAGGTCCTGCAACCGATAGTGCCCCGGGGCGATCAGCGTGGCGCTGGCAAAGCCAATGACTTCCCAGTCCCCCGCATCGGTCTCCACCGCCAGGCGATTGCTGCCCGCCAGCACGGCCAGCGGCTCAGCTGCGGCCAGATGCCCGGCATGGAGCGTTACATCCACACCCGCCCCGCGATCCCACACCGCCCGCGGACCGGCCTGCAGCGGCGTCGCCAGGCTGCCCAGCACGCCGCGGCGATTGAGCTGCACAATGGTCGCACCGGTGGCCTCGTCCACCAATTGCAGGGGACCGGGCCAGGGATGGGCATAGCCTGCCATCACCAGACGCGACCGCGCCGGCTCGGCTGGCAGTGGCGGCAGGTGCGCCAGCGTCACCAACGGCAGGGCCCGCACGGCCGTGCCGCTGCCGCCCCGCATCAGTTGGTCGGCGCCCACGGCCACCGCCGTCTGGGCCACCAGCGTCTGCGCCGTCACCCGGCGGGTCTGTCCGTCGGTGACTTCGGTGATTTCAAACGGCCCTTCGGCCAGTCCGGCAATGGCCACCAGATCGCCCGGCTGCAGCGCCAATTGGGCTGGCGGCAGCTCAAATTCCAGCGTCTCGCGGCGCGCACCTTGCCCGTCCAGCAGGCGCTCGGCGGCCAGCCGGGCTGAGGCGCTATCGAGCACCAGCGCCACAGTCTCGCCCGCCAGCGGACCATCGGCCTGCGCCATGGCCGTCACCGTGCCCGCCAGATAGTCGCGCTCGCGATCGACAAAGCTCAGCGCCAGCCGCCCCGGCACCTCGGCCGGATCGCCGCGGCGCCGCGACAGTGTCGGACCATCGCCCTGCGCAAGCCTCTCGAGGTGCAGCAGCGTGCTCTGCTGCCGCTGCGCCTGGCCCAGATGCAGCCCGCCGGCAGGGTTGCGTAGCCCCTGCCCTGTCGCAGCGATCAGCGGTTCCAGTGCAGCCCGACCCGTGGTGGCGGTGTTCAACGTGTAGCCGGCGATGAAAGGCAGCGCCGGTTCCGCCGTCAGGCCGACGCCATGCTCGGCCGCAAGGGCCCGTGCCAGCTCGTCACTGGCCATGCCGCCCAGCCGTCCGGTCAGCCAGTGGCCATTGCGATGGTTCACCCCGTCGGACCAGACATCGCGCAGCGCCGGAAAGGCCGGCCAGGGCCGCGCGTCCCAGGTCCAGTGGTAGAGGCGGTCGATATCGACCATGCCGGGCGGGTTATGGGCACTGTCGCGCCAGAATGCCTGCTGCGCCCGCAGCAGCTGACGCTGGATAAGCGGATCGGGCAACCCGCTGGAAAAATACGGGCGCCCGCTTTCGGCGCTTTTGTCGTCGCCAAAGATATTGGGCTGGTTGGCGCCCTTGTCGACCGCGCCGCAGCCCAGTTCGGTGAACCAGATGGGCTTCCCACCAGGCACCCAGGCGGTCGGCGTTGCATCGCGGACGCCGCCGGGCCGGTTATGGTGCGGCTGGCTCCACCAGTTGGCGATATCCTTGAAGCGCCACACCCAGGGCTCGTCATGGGCGCCATCGGTGATCGGCGTGCGGATCTGGTTCAGCCGGTCGGCCGCGCTGGCATAGAACCAGTCGAAGCCCTCGCCCCCGGCAATGTTGCTCTTGAGATAGCCGAGCTCATGCCCGCTGCCCCAGAGCCCGGCGTCCTCATGCTCGGTACCCTCGCGCCAATCGGCCAGCGGCATGTAATTGTCGATCCCCACTGCATCGATATGCGGCGAGGCCCAGAGCGGATCGAGGTGGAAGAACTTCTGTCCTTCGGGCTGATAGCCGGAATATTCGCTCCAATCGGCGGCATAGGTCAGCCTGGTGCTTCCGCCAACCACCCCCCGCACCTCAGCCGCCAGGCCCACCAGCGCATCGACAAAGGGAAAGCTGTTGCCGGCGCCGCGCAGCGTGCTCATGCCGACCATTTCCGAGCCGATGATCAGCGCGTCGACGCCCCCGGCCGCCACGGCCAACCCGGCATAGTGCAACACCATCTGCCGGTGCGCGGCGGCAAAGCTGGCGATCTGCGCCCCCGCTGCCGCAGTCTGATCGGGCGAGCCGGGCCGGCCCGGCGCCGGATCGCCGGTGATCCGCCCCCGCCAGGGATAGGCTGGCTGCCCGGCTCCGCCATGGGGGTTGGGCAGGCCGTTGCCGGTCGGAATATCCATCATGATCAGCGGATAGAGCGTTACCGAGAGCCCCCGCGCCTTGAGGTTGGCAATGGCCGCCAGCACCGCACTGTCGGAGGGCGTGCCGCCATAGGCCGCGCCACCACTATGGCTGGTCACCACCGGCACCGCACCGCGCTCCAGCCCCATCACCGACCAGTCGGTGTCGAGCATGGGCCGGTTGGAACCCTCGACACGCGGGGTGATGGCACAGTGGCCGCAGCGCAGGTCGTCGCCAAACCACGCCACCACCAGCGCCACATGCTGCAAATTCGGGCACAGCGCGGTCAGCTCGTCGATCGACCAGCTCCAGTCGCTGATCTGGGGGAACACATGGGTGTTTTCCCCCGCCGTTTCGCCCGGCCCGACCAGCCGCACCCGGGGCGTCGGGTCATAGCCGAATTCGGTGGCGCCGGGGATCACGGTCACCGCGCGGATCTGGGTTTCGAGATCCCCCACCACCCGGCAGAGTTCCACCGAGAGCTGGGGAATGCGGTTGCCGAAGCGGCTGAGCGGCAGGTTCTCCACCACCAGATAGCAGAGCCCGCGATAGGCTGGCGCAGTGCCCTGCGTCGCCTCGATCAGCCCATCGGGCAATTGGTCCTCGGTGCCGCGATAGAACCGCAGCGTCAGCCCGTCGGGGTTGAGCAACTGCCCATCGGCCCAGATGCGCCCCAAATGCTGCACCGCCCCTTCGCAGAACGCCACGGCAAAGCTGGCGCCCACCTCGTCCTCGGCGGGTTCGCTCCCGCCAAAGCCCTTGGCCCCGGCATTGTCCTGGCGCAGCAATTCGAGTTCGCGCGCCCAGATGATATTGCCCGCCAGCCGGCTCCAGCCATAAAGCCGGGGCACCGCCCCGCCCTCGCTGGAGCCCTGCAGGCGAATGTCGGCGCCACCGCTCGGCGCCGGCTTGTCGCCAAACAGTGCATTGTCGACGGCACTGCCCGCCAGCGCCCCCAGCGCCCGGCCAATGGTGGCGCCAATCGGCCCGCCCACCATGCCGCCAACCACCTGTCCGGCCAGCGAAAGCGCGAGAGTGGCCATTTTCTGTCAGCTCCTGATGGGATCGGGAAAGCAAAACCGCGCCGCGATGCGTCGGGCCCAGGCCTCGCTCAGATTGGCTTCCACCACGCCGAGCCGTTCCTGGGCGTGGATGAAGCGGGTCGGGGCAACCAGAATGCCGCAATGCTTGGGCTCGTGCCCCGCCAGCTGGAACAGCAGCACCTGCCCGGCCGCCAGCGGCCCGGTTTCGGTCAGCAGCAGGCGTTCGGCCGCCGCGCGCAGCGCCCCGGCATTGAGCGGGTCGCGCAGATCGGCGCGATAGGGCGGCACCGCCATCGGCTCGCTGCCATAGAGCGTCCGCCACACCCCGCGCAGCAGGCCCAGGCAATCGCAGCCGGCGCCGATGGTGGCCGCCTGGTGCCGATAGGGCGTGCCCAGAAAAGCCTGTGCCGCCGCCACCACCGCCTCGGCCCTCACTTGACCACCGCCTGGCCATCGAGCGCATCGCCCTGGCGCGGATGGCGCAGCACATAGTCGCTGCCCGGAATATGCGGAAAGCCGCGGAAATTGACGGCATTGGCGAACTTGTCCCGGCAGCTGGCAAAGCGCCGGCCGCACCCCGCCGTGACGCTGAGCGTGTCGCCGACCACCACCCAGTCGCCAATCCGGGCGGCAAAGCCCAGCACATCGGCAGCGCCCAGCCGCGTATGGCTGATCACCGCGTCTGACAGGCCCAGCCGTCGGCCCTCGCTCCAGCGCGCCACGCCAAAGCCAAACCAGCCCTCGGCAAAGCCTTCCAGGCCCGTCACCACGGCGCGATAGGGACCGTCCATCCCGGTCACCGTGGCAAAGCCCTGCAAGACCGGGGTTTCGAGCGCCACGCCGCAGCGCGTGTCGCCGACCTCCGCATCACACAGGCGCTGATAGATCCGGCCATGGGTGGCATTGAGCCCCTGCTGGGCCGAGCGCAGTTCGGCGCGAAACACCCCCTCTTCGCGCACGATCTCGCCAATGGTGTCGCGGCGCAGCAGCAGGCGCTGGCCCGGATCGGCCCAGTTGACCCGCCAGCTTTCCACCACTGCCCCGTCATAGCGCCCGAGCAGGATATCGTCCTCGGTGATGGCCTCGCTGGTCAGAACCCCCAGCACCTCGCTGGTCTGTACCGCCGCGCCCAGCCGCGCCGGCACCGCGCCGCCATCGAGCCCATGGGTCGGCAGATAGTCGGTGCCGGCAAAGCTCAGCCTGCGGTCATGATCGGTAAAGCCCAGCTCCAGCCCGTCGCCGCGGATCAGTTTCCAGCACTGGCACAGCGTGGTTTCAGCCTGCGCAATATGGGTGGCAAAGCCGATATCGAGCGTTCTCATGGCAGGATCTCGACCAGCGGAATGGAGGGCGCCTCGGCCCCGTCAAAGCTGGTCAGTTCCACGTCGAGCCGGTCGGTATCAAAGCGCACCGGCACGTCGAACAGAAACCCGGCGGTTACCGCTGCGCCCGGATCAGGGGGTACATCAAAGCTCACCAGTCCGGTGTTCAGATCCACCACCCAGCCGCCGGGCTGTTCCGCCCCATCCAGCGCCAGCCGCACCGATCCCGCCACCGGCCGGGTGATCGGCCGCAGATAGGGGTCAAAATCGGCGCCATAGCGCTTGGTCAGCGCAAACACCGTCCGCACCCCATCGCCGGTGCCAAGGGTCTGATCGAGCGGGGTCGGCGCAGCGCCACCGCTGGAGAAATCCAGCCCGTCGCGCCACAAGAAACCGTGCAGCCGGCCGCGGCGCTCCTCGAAAAACCCCAGCACCGCCGCCATATCGGCGCGCGATTTCACGCCATAGCCGGCATTGTAGCGCCGCCGCGCATGCTGCCAGCGCCCATTGCGCTGCTCGCCACCGCCCGCCAGCGTCACCACATCGGTGCGCCGCTCGGGCCCACCCCGCGCCCCCAGCGCCACATCTAGGGGAAAACGGACCGGATGAAAGGCCATGATTGCTTCCTTCAAAACGTTCAGTCGTCACCCTCCCCCTTGCGGGGAGGTTGGGAGGGGGGATGGGCGCCCCGATACCCGGGCTCTCACACCCCCACCCGGCCTCCCCCTGAAGGGGGAGGGGCGCGGCCGGTGATTGTCGTAAGAAAGTGCCCCATCCCTGATGCGGTCCCTCCCCCTTCAGGGGGAGGCTAGGTGGGGGCCGCGTCGCAAACTTGATCTAGGTCCCTCGCGATCCGCGCCGCACCGCGCGCAACAGCATGGCGCTGAGCTCGGCCTCGGAAGCCGCAAAGCTGCGGGCGTCGCTGGCGGTCACATTGAAGGTCACATTGATCGCGCCGCCGCCGCCGCTCGCCACACCCAAGCGCCCATCGGACCCGCGTTGCAGCGGCAGCACCGCCTCGGCCCCCGCCTCGCCCATCACGCCCAGCCCCGCCCCGTGCGGGAAATAGCTTGGTGCGGCGATCACCCCGCCTTTGGCGAAAGGGGTGACGCCGCCCAGCGCCGGATTGGTGGCGGCAAACAGATTGCCCACCAGCCCGCCGACCAGATCACCCAGCGGCCGGATCGCCGCTTTGAGCGCAATGTCAGAAAAACTCCTGGCGATATCGCCGAGCAGCGATCTGAACGATTTGCCATCGCTCAGCGCGCCGCGAAATGCCGTGCTGAGCGAGCGCGCCACGCCATCGGCCAGATCGCCAATACGTTCGAGCTCCAGCGATACATCGTCCAGCTCGTCGCGAAAATTGCCGGCAAACAGGTCATCGGCCATCGGGAAAGCGCTCCATCATGGCGGTGAGATCGCTGCGCCCCAGCGGGCCGATGCGCTCACCCATCACCGCGCCCCAGGCGCTGGCCAGTTCGCGCGGCGTCAGCGCCCAGAAATCGCGCGATGGCAGGCGCAGCACGCCCAGCCCGAACGCCATTGCCGCATCCCAGGGAAACGGCGTCATGCTGTCTCTCCAAACGTCGCCTTGAGCAGCCTGGCGGCGATCTCGGCGGCGCCCTTGAGCCCGCCCTCAATGCTCAGCCGCGCCAGATCATCATCGGTGATGGCATTGCCACCGCCGCGCAGCCCGGCGCCCAGGATGGCGGTCAGATCGCTGGCCGATACCCGGCCGCTGGAAAACCGCTCGGCCAGCCCCACCAGATCGCCGGCCTGCAGCCGCGCCTCCAATTCCGCCAGCGCCCCCAGTGTCAGGCACAGCGTCACCGTCTCGCCGCCAATGACGGCATCAATTTCACCCCGTTGGGTAATGGCCATGATCCAATGCTCCAATGTTGCAGTCGGCCTGCCCTCTCCCTTGCGCGGAGGGCAGCGCAGCCGATCCTCAGATCGCCGCAAAGCTGATCGCCCCGGCGCTTTCCAGCGCCAGGTCAAACGTCACCTCGCCGGCGTGATCGCCGGAAAACTCCAGCGCCACGATCTGGAACGGCCCAGTCACCGTGCCGAAATCGGGCAGGATCAGCTGCCAGTCGCGAATGGTGCCGGCAAAGAACAGCGCGCGGATCTGCGCGTCCGACGCGGTGTCCTTGAACACCCCGGCGCCCGACACCGCAGCGCGCTTGACCCCGCCCCCCGCCAGCAATTCACGCCAGCGCCCGGCGCTCTCCTGGTCGGTGGTGTCGACGCTGGCGGCATTGAATGCCAGTGCCCGCGTACGCAGCCCCGCCACGGTGAGAAAACTGCCCGACCCGGTCTGGTCGAGCTTGAGCAGCATATTGCTTCCGCTTTGAGCGGCCATGATCTTCGCCTTTCAGGAAATGGGGCACGAATTCTCAGTCGACACCCTCCCCCTTGCGGGGAGGGCCAGGGAGGGGGGCGGCTGACCACAATTTGGGGGCTCTCACACCCCCTCCCAACCTCCCCCGTAAAGGGGGAGGTGCCGCGCGGTGGTGGTGACACGACCATGCCACCCTCCCTCAAGAGGAGAAGAGAAGCTCGCTGAACACCCGAAGCGCCACCGCCGCCCGGGCCAGGCCGGTATCGGCATCGATCACGCTATCGGTGCGCACATGCCCGATATGGCTCAGCGTTAGCCCCGGCGCCTCCAGCGCCAGCGCCACTGCCACCACCCGAGCGACCATGTCGAGCGCCCGCTGCCGGCTGGGCTGGTCGCCCCAGCAATGCAGCTGCAGGCGATGCTCCTGCCCCGGCGCCAGATCGCCATCGCGGTTGAGCACGTCATGCCGGGCGATCACCACATAGGGCGGAGCCCGGCCGGTTGGCGCGGCGTCAAACACGCCATCGGCGCCGGTGATCGCCAGCAGCGCCGGATCGGCCTTGAGCGCGGCGACCAGGCCCGTCTGCAGCAGGGAAATGGGATGCATGGGCTACCCCGTGAAACTGGTTTCGCTGCAGGCGCAGCTGAGATAGGCCCGACGGCCATTGAGATCGGCGGCGCTGATCACATCAAGATTGCGGCCGCGATAGAGGATGCGGTCACCGGGCTTCAGATCGGTGCGAAAGCGCAGCACCACGGCGTGCGAAATTTCCACCGCGCGGCCATCGGCGCTGGTGCCCTGCCGCCCGCGCAGCGAGCGTACCCGGGCCCACACAGTGGTCAGCGGCACAAACAGCGTACCGTGCCCGCCCCCCGGTTCGCTGCTCATCTCGCGCCGCTTGAGCTGCACCCGATCGGTCAGCGAACCGATGGGCGGAACGGTCTCGCTCATAGCCGCACCCGCTTGTACGCAGCCACCAGCCGGTCAAAGCCCGATGGCACCACCGCGCCCGAGCCGGCCATGATCACCGCATCGCGATGCTCGAACCAGTAACCAACCAGCACCAGCAGCGCCTGGACGATATCGGCGGGCACGTCTTCGACTGCCGTGCCAAAGCCGGCAACATAGTCGATTTCAATGCCCTGCCGCTCGCGCAGCAGCGGCATGCCGGCCACATTGGCGGGCAGCAGCAGCCGGTCCGGCGCGCTCGAAAATTGCGCCAGCGGCACGTCGTGGCCTGCCCCATCGCTGTCATAGGCAGTGATCCCGGTGACGCTGATAAACGGGGTCACCGGCAGTTTCACCATCCGGTTGTCCGGCCAGGCATCGAGCACCACACGCCAGCTCTGCGCCAGTAGCGCCCGTCCGGTCACGCCCTCGAGATGCAGCCGCGCCGCGCCAATCAGCGTGGTGATCAGCCCGTCCTCGGCACTGTCATCAACCTTGAGGAATGCCTTGGCCTGGACAAGCGAAACAGGCTCCTCGGCGGGTCCCGCCAGAAGATAAGACGTCATGTTCTTTGCCTTTTGTTGGTGGGTTTGCGGCACCAAATGGTGCAGTCGAGCTCTCTCCCCACCCGGGTCGCGCCCTGGCGCGCCCGAGTGCAGGCTCTTGTGGGGAGGGTGGCCCCGAAGGGGTCGGGTGAGGGTGTGGCGAGCCCATGAGTTGGACACCCCCACCCTTGATCCCTCCCCACAAGGGGGAGGGAGAGGTTGGCGGTCAGGTGGGCACGACGCCGCCGAAGGGAGGGCCGTCAGCCTGAGTCAGATGGAGTGGAGCGCCGAGCATCGGAGCGCAGCGTACGTTGCAGTACGTGAGCACCGAAGCGCAGGCGCTTCGCTCCAGCTGGCCAGGATCACGGTCCTTACGAGGTGGCGAACTTCAGCAGCTTGATCGCGTCGTAGTCCGCAATGCCGCCACCGACCCTTTTGGTCGTATAGAACAGCACATAGGGCTTGCTCGAGAACGGGTCGCGCAGCACGCTCACCCCCTGGCGGTCGACGATCAGATAGCCGCGGCGGAAATCGCCAAAGGCGATGGAGAAGGCGTTGGCCGCGATATTGGGCATGTCCTCGGCCTCGACCAGTTCAAAGCCCATGAAGCGGGCCTTGCCGTCCGCCGTCGCCGCCGGTTGCCACAGATAATTGCCGTCGGCATCCTTGAGCTTGCGCAGCGTGCCCTGCACCTTGCGGTTCATCACCCAGCTGGCGTTCTGGCGGTAGCCGGCCTTGAGCGCATAGACCAGGTCGATCAGCACGTCGCTGGCATTGCTGGCGGGCAAGGCCCCGGCCGCGCCGGTGGCGATATAGCCCAGATTGCCCCAGCTCCAGCTGGCTTCGGCCACGGCTGTCGCGGTGAGAAACCCCTTGGGCTTGTTGACGCCATCGCCGTTGACAAAGGCCGTGGTTTCCTGGGCCGCAAAGGCCGCGTTGACCTCGTCGGCAATCCATTGCCCGACATCGACTGCCGCATCGTCGAGAAATGCTGCGGTCGCCGCCGGCATGGCATAGAGCTCCATGGTCGGATAGCTCAGCTCGGCCAGGGTCTGCGCGGCGGTAATCGGGCGCGCCGCCGTTTCGCCGACCCAGCCCACCGCCGGCCCGGTCACCGAGATGGGACGTTTATACACCGAACCCGACACCTGCCTTACGCCGGCCAGGGCGCGCATGGGCGACACCGAGGTCATCAGCCGGGTGATTTCGGTTTCGGTTTCCGGCGGCACCACATAGCCGCCATCGGCGTTGACGCCGACGGACAGCGCCTTCTCCTCGCCGCGCTTCACATAGGCGGCAAAGGCCTGCTTGTATTCGCCGTCTGCCTGCACGGCCTTGCCGTCGAGCTGCGGCCGGGCGCGTTCAACCAGGGCGCGGTCCATCGCCGCCTTGTTGGTGTCGAGCACGGCGTTGAGCCGGTCCAGCTTGCCCTCGAGCAGGCCATCGGCGCTGCCGCGCTTTTCAAGCGCGCCCAGGCGCTGGTCATTGGTGGTCTTGAATTCCTCGAAGGCGCTGGAAAACTCGGCGAACAGCGCGGCAATATCGCTCGGCGCGCCGGCCTTGGTTTCAAGCCCGTCACTGGTGGTATCCATGCAAAAATCCCTATCGGTTGCGGATGGTGTGGGTGGCCGCCGCAATGGCGGCGCCGGTGGAAAGGCCGGTGGGCGCGATGCGCGCGTCCTCCAGCATCGGAAAGGTGACGATCGAGATCTCGAACAGCTCGATCTGCCAGAGCTGGCGCACCCCGCCGGCGCGGCTCGCCCGCACGGTGCGAAAGCCGATCGAGAGCCCATCGAGGGCGCCATTTTCGATCAGGCGTTTCAACGCATCGGCGCGCGGCACGCCCGGCACCAGCCGCCCGGCCACGAACAGGCCAAGAGCGTCCTCGCCAATGGCCTCCCAGATGCCGACCGGCTCCTTGGGGTCATGCTGAAACAGCAACCTGATGCGGTCGCGGCGCCTGGCCAGGCTCTGCGCAAAGGCGCCGGCCATCACCACATCGCCGCTGGCGTCGCGCCGGTTGAACAGGCTGGCATAGCCGGAAAACCGCCCGTCAGCATCGATGGCAAGGGCGCTGGTCTTGCCCGCCATCAGCGCTTGCCGGCAGGTTTGCCGCTCGCCTTGCCGGCCGGTCTGGTGCTGGCCAGCGTGCCCGCCAGATTCCAGGCAAATTGCCGGAAGGTCTGCTGCGCATTGGCGCGATTCTGTTTTGTTGCCATAGGTTTAGTCATCCTTCTTGAAAAGGCGATTCAGGCTGGCGATTTCCTGCACGAAGTCGTTGAAGTGTTGATTCACCCGCGCCATTTCGCGCAGGCTCCACACGAGAAGGGCCGAAGCGCCACTGGCCCAGAGAAACAGCGCGAGATGGGCCAGATCGCCCCGCTCGATGACGGTACGTGTGAGTTCGTCCATGGGAGGTGCTCCTGCAAAATGAAAGCGGCCCCGAAAGAGGGGGCCGCGCGGGCAGTTACAATCGCTGACGCTGGAGGTGTATGGCGATCAGGTCCAACCCTGTCGCAAGCGCACCAGGCTGGCCGCTGCAGCCATGCCGCGACCGGACACCTGTGGCGTTCGCATTTTCCGGGCCGCCATGTCGGCGAGAAAAATGGCAACCTCGTCAACGGAAGTGGGCCGCTCCAGCAGCGCCACGAGGACCGGTAGATCGTCCAGGTATGCGTTCCACGTCGGCGGGTTGGACCGCGCGTTGATCGGGTCCCATTCCATCTGTAGAATTTTTCCGACCGCGTTGAGCTTGTCCGCGGTCTTCACAAGCTGCTCTGTTCCAGGCAGAAGGCGCGCCTTGAAGAAGTCGCCGTGTGTCAACACCAGCTGAATTTCGGCCGTGCTCAAGATCGTGTCCGGATACTCTGGCTTCGCCGCAAATTTGCGATCCAGACCCACGGCGGTCTCATACAAGCCGCGTGGAAGTGTCGCCGTCGAAACGATCGTGCAGGACCCACCACCTTCCACCCACTGGCTTTCGCCATTGCGGCCAAATCTTGCTGTTGTCTGTGAGGTGACGTGTCGTGCCCAGAAACTGTCTTCGTCAGCCTCATAGACGAAGAGCAGCTTTTCCTGTCCGCCGGCCGCGATCCCGAAAATTACGTCCCCCACTTGCACTAAATTAGCGCCCCGCACTCTTGAAGACACCGTAGTTCCTCTTCAACCAGATCGGATCAAATCCACCAAGGGTTTCCATCTGTTCCGCGTGGGGTAACCCTTGGATCCCCAGCAACTTCACTGCGCAATCTAGACATAGCATCTTGCCGCCGATGCTGATCGCTCCCGTTGTACCAAAGGTGCCGCCGGATTGGCAGCCACCGGAGAACCCATCGCAACGTGTCCCTGCCGCTACGTGAACACGGTCAATAACCCATTGCCCACCCTCCGGCGTACCTCGGGGTGCTCGCGGCTGATCCGCGCGGTAGCGTCGCTCAAGCTCCTTGACCAGGAGGCCAAGCTTCATCTCGAGCGTGGCAAATCGGACGGCAGCGATCAAAGCGCGCAGCCGGGTTTGCAGAAAGCGCGACATGGTCATGCTCTAAATCCCCAGCATGGCCCGCTTCTCCGCGTCGCTCAGAAACGCCGCATCCCCCACCCGTGCCCACAGCGCCGCGCGGTCTTCGGCCAGGGCTTCCACCCCGTCGAAATCGGGGGTGATGGTGGCGCCGCCAAAGGCCGGGGCCAGCCAGTTGCTGAGGTCCCCGGCCACCCGCAGCACCAGCGGGATCAGCGTGTGCCGCCACAGCGCGCGGTTGGCTTCGGCCAGATTGGCGTAGGTGTTGTCGCCCGGAACGCCGAGCAGCATGGGCGGCACGCCAAAGGCCAGCGCGATATCGCGCGCCGCGGCGTGCTTGGCCTCGATGAAATCCATGTCGCGCGGCGATAGCGCGATGGTCTTCCAGTCCAGTCCGCCTTCGAGCACCATGGGCCGGCCGGCATTGCCCGCCCCGGCGAAATTGGTTTCCAGCTCCTCCTTGAGCCGGGTGAACTGCGCCTCGGTCAGGCTGCCGCCGGCCATGGAATAGACCAGCGCGCCGCTGGGCCGCGCCGCATTGTCGAGCAGCGCCTTGTTCCATTGCCCGGCGGCGTTGTGGATATCGAGACTGGTCTGTGCCGCGTCGAGCGGCGCCATGCCGTAGTGATCGTCGAGCGGATGGAACAGCGCCAGGTGCAGCACGCTGGGCAGCGGCAGTGTCTCCTGCCCCAGCCGCAGCGTCCGCCCGCCCACGCTATAGTCATAGGCCATCGGCCAGCCATCGGCGCCGGCCACCACCTTGACGCGGTCGGGCCGCAGGCAAAACAGCCCGTGCACCGCGCCATCGACCACGCCGGCCTGCAGATAGGCGTTCCCCGCCGTCTGCAGATAGGCATAGATCGCCTCGAGCAGTTCGCCGCCCGATTGCCGCCCATTGGGTCGTGCCAGCAAAGCCAGCAGCGGGTGGTCATCCACCAGTTGGCCATTCTCGCTGACCCGCAGCGGCACGCGATTGGCGGTTTCGGCGATCAGCCGCACGCAGCGATAGACCACCGGATTCCTGGCAAATCCCTGCTGCACCAGGCTGGCAAAGCCGCGCTGGCTCCAGTTGGCCGCCCCCAATTGATTGAGGCTGAGCAGGCTGTGCCCGGCAAAATCCTTGCGTTCACCCGGCGTGTTCAGGCGCCCGCCCAGCAGGCGGTTGATCCAGTTCGGCATGTTTTGGTTCCTTGAACTCTAAAGCCCCCGCACCCGCGGTCGGCCCTCGTTGAGCAGCAGGTCGGTCACCGCCCAGACCAGCGCATCGACGCGGTCGGGCGAGTGGCCGTTGCTCTTGCCATCGCGGCCAAAGCTGCACATTTCGTCTTCCAGCGCACTCAGCCCGGCCACATGGGCCACCAGCCCGCGCCCATAGAGCGCGGCGACCGGTTCGGCGCGCAGCCATTTGCCGCGATTGGCGCGCACCGGCCGCACCGGCACGCTGGGGTCGATCTGGGCGATAACCGAGGCGACCAGATCGCCGCCCTGATTGACCTCCACCACCATGGCGTCGGCCGCATGGGCCTGATACGCCGCCACCGCCCGGCGGGCCCAGGTCAGCGGCGCGGCGGCGCCGAGGGTACAATCCTCCAGCACCACCGCCCCTTCCCCCTGCCGCCCGGCAACGATGATGCCGCAGGCATCCGATCGCGCATGCCCGGTCACCGGCGGGTCCACCGCCACCACAATCCGTTCCATCTCGCCGCTTTCGGGCGGGTGAAACATTGCCCGCTGCCACAGCGCATCGGGCAGATCCTCGATCAGTTCGCCATCCAGCTCCTGTCGCCCGAGCACCGTGCCGCGATAGCGGGCGACGACAGCATTGAGAAATTGTGGTGCGAGCTGCGCCTGATTTTCAATCGTGGCCATGCGCGTCACCACGGTCTGCTGATCGGTCACAAGGCGCTTGAGCAGGCGCGTCGGACGCGGCGTCGTGGTTGCCATTTGCTGGGGTCGGTTGCCGAGCCGCAGGCCAAATTGCAGCATGTCCCAAGCCTCTTCGGCGTGGGGCCATTTTGCAATCTCATCACACCAGGCGGCCGCGAATTGAGGGCCGCGAAACCGGTCCGGATCGGACGCCGAGAGCAGCGTTGCCTCAACCCCGTTGGGCCAGATGAGCGACTGTCCCCTGAGCACGGGGCGCTCGCGCTCAGGATGCACGTTCAGCAATCCGCTTTCGCCCCTGACCATGATGGCGACAGCTTCGGTGATCGTTTCTCCCACCAACGCAATCGGCCCGATCCGCTGTCGGGCCAATCCCCGCACCCATTCGGCCCCCGCCCTCGTCTTGCCAGCGCCGCGCCCACCCATCAGCAGCCAGGTGGTCCAGTCCCCTTGCGGCGGGCGTTGCCTCGGCAGTGCCCACCTGTCCCAATCGTAAAACTGCGCCTCGACCTCATCGTCGGTCTTGGCGGCAACTTCGGCGTCTGACTCAGCGCTGTTTGAACTGGTCAATGCGCTTTGCCAGCTTATCGCGTAGGTCTGCCATGTCCTTGCGTGTCGGCGGCTCGAGATTGCGTTCGGCGGCGCCCATCTCGATCAGCTTGTCGAGCGTCTTGGTCATGGTGGCCAGCACATTGGCCTGCTTGTCGATCGGTTCGTTCACCGCCGCCTCCAATTTTCTGATCTGCTTGTCGAAGACCTTGAGCATGCGCGCCACCAGATCGGCCTTGGTGACGATACGGGCGCGGCAACTCAGCCAGCCCTCACTCTGCCGCCGGTAGCGCAATTGAAACGGGGTAATCCCATGCCGCTTGCAGATCATGGCCGGCTGGAAGAGCCGGCCCTCATACTCCTGGCGAATGAGGGGCCAATTGACCGGGTCGGTCCGAGCCACAGCCACCACCGCTGCGTCCTTGGTCATGACGGTCTCGCTGAAAAATGAAAAAACATCGGCGGGTCCTTGTGACCCAATTTTCCGACTGTGCCATAACCATAGCAGACCAGCGTGACGCGGGGATTAGAGGGATAAATGGGGGTATGTGCGGCGCGAACTTTGCCGCCAATGCCGGTTGGTTGAACGGCCCCCATTGACCCTCCCAAAAGCCACCGGGCCGCGTATTGGCATCCAGCAGACGCTGCAGGCCGCCGCCAGACTTGCGGCTACGGGCATCGCGTGTTGTTGTGCCGCCTGGAGGACCTGGATGACTAGATTTGCATTCGTCGTGGCGGCGCTGATTTCTGGCAGTCTGCTGGTCATGGGCACCGCCTCAACCTCGTCAGGAGAGACCGACGCCTGCAACATCAAGGGCAATGTCAGCACCAGAGGCGAACGGATCTATCATGTTCCGGGCCAGAGATATTACAGCCAGACCCGCATCAGCGCCTCCCATGGAGAACGCTGGTTCTGTTCCGAAGCAGAGGCACGTGCTGCCGGCTGGCGCAGGTCGAAGGTGTAAGACGTCGAAGATGGGTTAGGCCAGCAGAGCCCGCTACCACTGCATACCATCAGCAAGGTGTTGAGCCTGGCCATCCGCTACTCGGCGCTTTGACCCCATTTTCTGCGGTTGGCGCGGTTCCATTTACGTCCCAGGAGCTGCCGATCCGCTTCAGTGACCGGAATGTCAAAATTGGGGTGGGTAGCGGCCAGGCGGCTTTTCGTGCCCGCGGGGCCAAAGCCGCCTCAACTCAATTCACTAATGGAATATCCTGAAAGGCATACTTCCAACCCTAGCCAATTTCTCGTTTCTTGCAGATAGGCCGCTGTTCGCTTCCTTGCTAAGGTCGGATAATGCGACTTCAAGGAGAACTTGCGGTGCTACCTGGCGATCCCAAAGAAAGGCTCATCTTCTGGAAAAAGAAGGCTGGGCAGTATGTCGAGAAAGCCAAGGCCAATGGCGGAAAATACAAAAGAACCGATAGCTGGTATCATGAATATTGCGATGCGCCTTACCTGACATTTGCGTCAGGCGAATATCTTGAGCGTCGCCTTATAGATCAATTTCATAACAACGTCCGCCTGACAGCATCCGGGCAGATAGCTCCCAGAATGGATTTTGCGGAGGACGATGGTCTATTTGCACCTCTGTTTTCACATTTGTGGCTTGAATATGAAGCGAGGGGCGGAACACCGACAGACGCAATCGTGAAAGCTCGTAACGAACTGGATAGGTACTTTCACGTTCGCCCCCCAAGAGGCGCTATCTTGTTTAAGGACTATCCAGAAACGCTTGACAACGTGGTTGTGAAGTTCGGCAAGCGCAAACATATGGAGAATATGCTCACCAAGGGTGAATTGCGGATAACACCTTCAGGTTTCTATTCCCAAGGCAGCCTTCTAAAGGCGATGCAAGACCTTGAGACGCAGCGTGAATTTCATTTGCCGGCCTTAATGAAGTTCTGGAAGGAAAATCTACCATCAGCATCAAAGGCATAAACGGTCAGGTAGTCGATGGCTTCGTTAAGCTGGTTGTCGGATGTCCAGACTACATGTTGTGGTGTGCCTGCCAAGATATTGATCGACGGCTGCCTGAGGATTTTGATGCCGACGCCGCGTTGATAATTCGAAACGTTAGTGCTTTTGTCCAAAGGCTCAGCGACGTTGTCCGCAGCATCTGGCCAAAATCAAAGATTTGGTCCGGCGCTGTAGGGTACTATGACCCATGCTCCCACGTACACTTGAAGCGAAGACCCGAAACGATAAAGCACTTCTCATTTGCTTATCAGAGAGAGTGGCGGACTTGCATATTTCCCCCGGAGGAACAGTTATCGAACGAGCCGGTTGTCCTTGCTCTTGGGTCGCTGGCGGATATCGCCGAGTTAGTTGTGATGCCGCGGTAAATTTGCATTTTTTCCCGGTCAAGCACATCAGACGGCAGCTTTAGGCAACCGAGATGGGGTACGCCAACGTCCGCAATGGGTCGGCAGCGGCTGCGCTGCACGTGAGTGAGATGCACCCTATGACCGTCGGCGCCGCCCGTTCGCTATCGCTTCCCCCTATTCGTACTCCACCCCTCCTCCGCAAACGCCGCCGCTGTCTCCAGCCTCTTTGGGCCACTGCCCCGTCGGCACCGGGCGCGCGCCCGCCATCCGCAAGGTCCGTCCTGAGCACCGGCTGGGCCCCAGCGCCGCACCCCGCGACCGCCCGCGCCCCAACCCCCGCGCCATCAATATCGCACCATGCGATGGCCGGGGTGTTGCTGGGCATGTTGCCCATTTGCGTCACTAAATCCTTGCTTAACCAAGATGATGCACATTGTCTTCACCATGATGGAGGCTTTAGTGAAGACAGTTTGCAGATTGATTATTTCTATGGTGGCCGCGACGGCGGGCGTCTCCAGCGCCAGCGCCGCCGATTTCGGCACCATGTATCCCCCCATTATTGACATCCCCTCCGCCCCGTTTTCGTGGAGCGGGTTCTATGCCGGCGTCTATGCCGGCTATGGCGCCGGGCGCGCCACCAGCACCGGTGTGGCCACCGGGTCGGTCTCTCCCGTCGACGTGGAGGGCGCCCTGCTGGGCGGCACTGTCGGGGTCAATACACAGTTCGACAATTTTGTCGTCGGGGCCGAGGGTGATCTCGCCTGGAGCGGCGTGAAGGGCAGCGCCACCTGCGCTGGCGCGCCTGCTTATGAGTGCCACGGTACGCTGGACTGGGCCGGTTCGGCCAAGCTGCGGGGCGGTATTGCGCTCGACCGCATGCTGGTGTTCGGCACGGCAGGCCTGGCGGTGGGCGGCATCACGGCGTCAACCAACCCCGCTGCCCCTGCCTCTAGCGGCTCATTCTCTTCAACCGTATGGGGCTGGACCCTTGGCGGCGGTGCCGAGCTTGCCGTCACCGATGCGGTGAGCGTCAAGGCCGAGTATGCCTATTACGACTTCGCCACCGTCCAGGCACCGATCAATACCATCGCCAATCTCGGTGCGAGCGATATCAAGTCACACGCGCACATGGTCAAACTGGGCCTCAACTACCGGTTCTGAAGCATCCACTGATTGCTCAGGGGGGTGGGGCATGGCCCCTCCCTCCTGCTCTATGCCAGTGCCGCGCCCCTTCGCCGCCGCGCTGGCAAGGGGCCAAGGTCCTGCGTCCGGGCGCAAGTCTGGCCGCGTGTCAGTCGCCGCAGTGGTCACGCCCGCGCGTGGCGGCCATTAGCGCACCGTCGAGACGGACACAGCCCCCGCCCCGTCACGCAGGCGCGGCCGGATCATGATTTCCACGTCCTGGTCGAGCGCGGTCAGGAACTCCATCAGCTTTTCGACGGAAAACTCATTGAGCTTGTAATTTCTCAGCGCAGAAACGCGGGGCTGGGGAATACCCAGCACATGGGCGGCATCGGTCTGCCTGAGCTTGCGGTCACTGATGATTTTATTGACCGCCATGGCCAGCCGCGTCTTGGTCTGGCGTTCGCCGGCATCAGGGCGCCCGAGGTCTGCGAGCACATTGCTGGTGCCGCGGGTGATGGTATCGGTCACTTTGGTTTCCTCTTCTCGGAGGCTGTCTGTTTCGTCATCTCTTGGTAGTCGGCCTGGGCCTTTTTCAAGCGCTCGGCCACCAGTTCAACATCGCGCCTGTCGGTTTTGATGCCGGCCGGCGATTTCTTCTGGAACGCATGCAGCACATAGATCGCGCCCGCGAATCGGACGGTATAGACCGCGCGATAGGCGTTGCCGTCATGTCTCTCGACAAGTTCGAGAACCCCGGCTCCCTCGCCTTTCCAGGGTTTGGCGTCGGGGTGTTTGCCGCCGAGTTGGGCCACACTGAGCGCATAGCCAATATCGTCGATCACCTCGTCCGGAAACGCCAGCAGGTCGGCCTTTGCAGAGCCAACCCAGTGCACCGGCGCTTCTGCGTTCTCAGGGCCCCTTGCCATGTCCGCTTATATACCAAGTCTGATATAAAACTCAAGCTTGCCGACAAGGGAAATTTCTGGGTGGATTACGGTGTTCAGGCAGGCATGGCTGGAAGCAAACGGCCCCTACCCCTCCTCGGCAAACGCCGCCGCGGCCTCCAGCGTCTTGAGGTCACTCTCTGCCGTCAGCGCCTGGCGCGCCCGCGCCGCGGCGTCGCGCGCCATGGCCAGGGCGGGCTGCTTGAGCGCCGGGCTGGCAAAAGCCAGCGTGTTCAGTCCTGCCAATAGCCGCAGCACCACTTCAATACTGGCGGCGCCGTCGCGGGCAATCGGGCGGAAGGCGTCCTCGATCAGATCGCGCGGGTCGAGCGGCGGTGCCGATACCAGGGCATGGCGCGACGCCGCGGGCGGCTCGATGGGCTGGCGGTCCACCAGTACCCGTACCAGCGTGCCGATCACATCAATGGCAGTGCCGGCATCATTGATGCCGGGCGACAGCGCCTTGCTGGCAATTTCGCTCAGCACCACCAGGCCAAAGCGCGGATCGCTGTAAAAGGTGCGGCTGTCGCCCACCACAAAGGCCCCCACCAGTTCCTCGACCAGCTTTTCGGGCACCACGCCCTCGATCCGCATCAGCGGCCGGTTGGGGGCGACATAGGCGCCCGGCCGCGCCGTGATGGCGATGGTCAGCTGGTTTTCCTGGGCGAGGCGCTGCAGTTCGCTGGCGTCGACATGCTGCACATAGCCCACGCTATCGGCAAATAGCGGGCTGCCCTGCGGCGCCACGAGCTGCAGCTGGCAATCGAAATTGGGCGGGTCGGTGACCATGGCCAGGGCATCGCACGTCGCCTTCTCCACCCGGTCAATGGTCTGGCCGACCCGGCCGATTGCCGAGATCTGGCCGATCCAGCGGATCAGCGCCGTCACCACCAGCACCACCACGCCCAGCGTCACCACAAACAGAAACAGCCGGCCGGCCTCGCTATAGAGCCCGGCTGACAGCCCGATAATGCCGACGATGGAAAACAGGAAGGCGCCGATAAAGACCGAAATCGAGGTCTGGGCGCTGCGGTCGCCGGTAATCAGCGGCATGGCGCGCGGCGAGGTCGAGGCCGAGGCGCTCGACAGCGCGCTGACCATGGTCGAGAGGGCAAAGACCGCCACTGTCAGCAGGCTGGACGCCAGAATGGTCAGAATCGACATCACGCCATTGGAGGGCATGGTGAAAGGCAGGGTTTCGGGGGCAAAGCGCGCCAGAAACCAGGCAATGGCGATGCTGAGCACCGCGATCAGCGAAAACGCCGCCGGCAGGAACCACATGCGCTGGACAAGCTGGCGTAACTGGAATGTGATCTGACTCATCGAGAACCCCCAAACCGGTATAACGCAGGCGCGGGCAAAGGGTTCGAAAATCGTCTGCCCTGCCGCGCGCCGAACGATCAGCTGCGCGGTCCGAACTGGCGCGCGGCCTCCAGGGCCAGCCCCAACCCGACGCTGCCCAGCACATCGGTGCGCACCAGTTCAGCGGCCGGAAACAGCGCGGCGAGGCGCCGGGCAATGGCGGGCACCTGGGTCGAGCCGCCGGTCAGGATCAGGCTGTCGACCTGATCGGCGGTGATCCCGGCCCGCAGCAGCGTTTCGGCAATGGTGTTTTCGATGCGCTGAACCGAACCGGCCAGCGCCTGGTTGAAATCGTCAATTGAAATGGCCGCTGTCAGCAGCTGGTCGCGCACGGCAAATGTTAGCAGAGTGCTATTGGCATCGGAGAGCTCGATCTTGGCGGCCTCCACGGCGCCAATCAGCCGGTGCCCGAGCCGGTCCTCGATCAGCGCGATCATGGTCGCGACGCGCTCGCTGGCCTGCGCCTCGCGCCGCGTACTGCGCAGATCGCGCAGCGCCTGGGCGGTATAGAGCCGGTTGATGCGGTGCCAGGTGGACAGGTCGTGATAGGGCGCCACTGGCAAATGCCGCTTGCCATCCCGGGTCCGCGTGCCCAGCCCCAGTTCCGGCATGATCTTGGCCATCGCCAGCAGCCGGTCAAAATCGGTGCCGCCGACATGCACGCCCGCCGTCGCCAGAATATCGCCGCTGCGATCGCTGGCACGGGCGCGTTGCGGTGAGACCCGGCCCAGCGAAAAATCAGCGGTGCCGCCGCCCAGATCGGCGATCAGCGCCAGTTTTTCATTGCGCACCTGCCGCTCATAGTCGAGCGCGGCGGCAATCGGCTCAAACTGGAACGCGACATGCTTGAACCCCTGCGCCCGCACCGCCTGCTCCAGCTGGGCCTGCGCGGCGGCGTCGGCCACCGGGTCATCATCGATGAAATGCACCGGGCGGCCGCAGACCACGCTGTCGAGCCTTGCGCCCAGTTCGGTCTCGGCCCGCGCCTTGAGCCGGGCGATGAACAGACCCAGGATCTCGATAAAGCCATAGCTGGTGGCCTTGACGCGCGTGCTGTCGCCCATCAGCGCGGTGCCGAGCACGCTTTTGAGCGAGCGCATCAGCCGTCCATCGGCGCCGGAGACATATTCAGCAACGGCCTGGCGGCCGATATGGATGCTGTCATCCTCAAAGCCGAAGAACAGCACGCTGGGAATGGTGGGCTTGCCGTCTTCGAGCGCCAGCAGGTGCGGCACACCATCGGCGCCCACCTGCCCCATGGTGGAGTTGGACGTGCCAAAGTCGAGGCCGCAAGCTTGGGTCATTGCCGGTCATCCACGGGAAAGCCGGCGCGGGCGCCGGGGGATGGCCGTCATAAGGGCTCAGGACGGGCGGTGCAAGCCGGGGTCAGGCGCTCTTTTTTGCGCTTGCGCTCCTGGGCGGGGCGCAGGTCGATGGTCTCGACGCGACCAAGACCCTTGCGCTGCGCCTTTTTCAGCGCGTCCAGCCCGGTCTGGAAGAATTTCCTGTCGTAATTGCCGCGCGGATTGCTAACCGCCAGGCCCATGCTCACCGTGACACCGCCGACATGGCTTTCCTTGTGCGCCAGGCCGAGATGGCGAATGGCATCGTGAATCTTGGCAGCGCTGGCGCGGGCCATCAACACGGGCAGATCGGGCAGCACGATAACGAAAGTGGCTGTGCCCCAAAGCAGGCAGATATCGCCGGGACGGGGCAGGTTCTGCGCGATGGCGCGCATCACGCTGCCAACGCAGTCGTCAGCCGCCGGCTTGCCATAGGCGCCGAGATAATCGTGCATGCGGTCGATTTCGATCACCAGCAGCGACAGCGAAACATGCCCGGCGGCAGCACTGGTCCAGCCCCCGACGAGTGCAGCCTCGATCGGCGCCGCCAGCTTGGGCCGCATGCCCATGGCGCGGGCAATCACCGGCTGGCTCGAATCGGGCTGCGCGTCCCTGGTTGTCGGGCGCAAGGCGCCGAGCGCGGTACGGACGCGCGACCAGAATGGTTCTGCCGGATTCTTGTCGATCACTGTGTCAATCATATCGGCGCCCGTCCTAGGCTTTGCAGGTCTCGTGCACGCTGACATCAATTCACAAGATGGTTAACGGGCTGTAAACAAACCCGCCAGTCCCAGAGTCGCATGCCTTGCTCACCGCCGCGCAACACTGCTGGCATTTGCAACGTCCTAAAGCGCCTCGGGCGGCTCCCATTCGGGCCATTCGACGGCGTGCTCTTCCCAGGTGTCGGGGTCAACGTCGGATTCCAGCATGGTGCGGCCAGACACCGAAACGCCAACATCGATGACGGTTTGCGGGTCGCCCGAAACCAGCGGGTGCCACCAGGCCAGACCCTTGCCCTCGGCGATGCGGCGATAGGCGCAGGTTTTGGGAATCCACTCGATCTCGGTGACGTTCTGCAAGGTCAGCTTGATGCAGTCGGGCACCTTGGACTGCCGATTGGGATAGTCGGTGCAGACACAGCTATCGCCGTCAAGCAATTCGCACCGCACATCGGAGGTGATGATCAGCCCGCTGTCTTCGTCCTCGAGTTTGAGCAGGCAGCAGCGGCCGCAGCCGTCGCACAGCGCTTCCCACTCGGTCTCGGTCATTTGATCGAGGGTTTTTTCTTCCCAGAAGGCCATTTTAATCCGGTCGTGATAAGCAGGAGATCGGTTTGCGCTTGTCTACAAGCATGCGCAATCATATTCCAGCAACCAACTTGCCGCGGCATGGTGGCGTGGACAACACTGCGTGACCGCCATTTGAGGAATTCTGGTGCAGGACCCGTTCTTTACCAAGGAAAAGCGCAAGAAGTCTTCCGGCATGCTGGCGGCCGATGCGTGGCTGGATTCCTCGCTCTACGATTCCGGCCAGTCGTTGGGCCGGGGCTGGACGCGGTTTCAGGATTTCATGTCGATCTTCCATGTCAGCGGCTTCAGGCGGCTGATGGTCGAGATCGTGTCGGATGGGCTGTCGTTTCTGGCCATTGGCTGCGTGCTGATGGTAGCGCTGGCCCTGCCCGCCTTTGACGCCACCGCCACCGGCGAGTTCAACAAGGCCGAAGACTATTCGGTGGTGTTTCTTGATCGCTTCGGCACCGAGATCGGCCGCCGCGGCATTCGCTCGGACGATTCAGTACCGCTGGCCGACATGCCCGACTATCTGATCAAGGCGACGCTGGCGACCGAAGACCGGCGCTTTTATGACCATTTCGGCATCGATGTGGTGGGCACGCTGCGCGCCCTGGTCAGCAATGCCGGCGGCGATAGCGGCACCCAGGGCGGCTCCTCGATCACCCAGCAACTGGCCAAGAACCTGTTTTTGAGCTCGGAACGCACCCTGGAGCGCAAGATCATCGAGGCATTTCTGGCGGTCTGGCTGGAGTGGCACTATTCCAAGGACGATATCCTCAAGCTCTATTTTGACAACGCCTATATGGGCGGCGGCAATTTTGGCGTGGTGGCCGCATCGGACTACTATTTTGGCAAGAAGGTGCAGGATATCAGCCTGGCGGAAGCGGCCATGCTGTCGGGCCTGTTCAAGGCCCCGACGCGTTATGCCCCCCATGTCGATCTGGCCGCCGCCCGTGGCCGCGCCAACCTGGTGCTGAGCAATATGGTGGCGGCGAGCTTTCTTACCGAAGGCCAGGTCACTGCGGCCCGACGCCACCCTGCCACCCCGATTGATCGGGTGGCCGACGCCAATTCGCCAAACTATTTCCTCGATTGGGCCTTTGTTGAAGCCAAGACGCTGATCGAAAGCCATGATCACAGCACCAACAATTTTGTGGTCCGCACCACCATCGACACCACGCTGCAAAAATACGCCGAAGAAGCCGTAATCTCGACCGTGCGCGAGGGCACCGAACGCTATGATGTCGAGCAGGCAGCCATGGTGGTCACCGATACCAGTGGCGCCATTCGCGCCATGGTGGGGGGTGTCGACTACGGCAAGAGCCAGTTCAACCGCGCCATCGTGTCAAACCGGCAGCCCGGCTCCGCGTACAAGGTTTTTGTCTATGCCGAGGCGATGGAGCAACTGGGGCTGACGCCGAGTGACCCCATCACCGACCGCCCGGTGTGTATTGGCGATTGGTGCCCGCAGAACTATGGCCGCAATTACAAGGGCAGTGTCACGCTGGCCAGCGCCTTTGCGCAGTCGCTCAATACCGTGGCGGTGACGCTGTCGATCAAGACCGGCCGCGAGCCGGTGGCGGCGCTCAGCCACCGCATGGGCCTGCAGGCCGATTATCCTGTCACCCGCTCGCTGGCGCTGGGCGTCGCCTCGGTTTCTGTGCTGGACATGGCCTCCTCCTACGCTGTGATGGCCAATGACGGCCTCAAGACGCCGGCCTTCGGCATTACCCGCATGTCCACTCTGGATGGCGAGCCTGTCTATGAGCTTGACCCCAATGCCGCCCGCGAGCGTGTGTTGAGCCAGACCACCGTGGCCAATATGAACTCGATGCTGCGCGGCGTGGTGACCGGCGGCACCGGGCGGCGCGCCGATGTGCCGGGCGTGCCGGTTCTGGGCAAGTCGGGCACTACCTCATCGTATCGCGACGCCTGGTTCTGCGGCTTCACCGGCAATTACGTCGCCGCAGTCTGGTTCGGCAATGACGACTATCACCCCACCAACACCCTGACCGGCGGCACTCTGCCGGCCATTGCCTTTCAGAAATTCATGGCCTATGCGCACACCAATATCGCGATCAGGCCGGTATTCGGGGTCGATTTCGTGCCCGAGCCACCCATGCTGGCCGAGGCCGATGGCGTCGAGGAGACTGTGCCGGAACGCCCGCCCAGCCTGACGCCCGAAGCCGCGCGCAAGTTGGTTATCCTGACCGATCTGTTCAAAGCCGGCCAGGATGAAGGAAGCGTCACCACCCAAGCCAGCGCGCCCCTGCCGCCGGCTATCGAGGAATTATAGGCATGGGGATGAAGGGTTGATCCCTTGGGCCTCTGATCGGCTGCCGGCGCGAAAAACCCCGGTCCGCGTCTATCGCGACCTGACCCAGGCGGCGTCGGACGGCAATCGCGTGCAGTTGCGCAAACTGGCAGAAGCGCTGCGCTTCGGCAGGGATGATCTGGCGTGATCTTCTGATCCGCCCTTCCGCCCGCGGCACCCCCTTGCTATAGGCTAGACCACCCCCTCCGCGCAGGTCTTTGCCGCCCATGCCGATTTTCAACCAGAGCTGCTAGACCGTGCGGTTTGTCCTCTACCTGCTGATGATGATCGCGGTGGCGTTGAGCGTGGGGTTCGGGCTGAGCTATTATGCGCTCACCGATGGCCGGCTTTTCGGCGCCGTGCAGGTCGGACCATGGATCGCCTGGCCCGATGTCGGCGCGGCTGCCCCCAATCCCTATACCCGCAGCCTCTTGTCGCGCGAGGCCAGCTTGCAGCTTGGCCAGGCCGAAGGGCTCCGCTTTACTGCCAGCGTCGATGCCGATGACCGCCCGCTGAGCCGCGACTGCAGCTATCGCATCCGGGGCAAGACGCCGCTGGCGACCGGCTGGACCCTGGTGGCGCTCGATGCCGATGGCCGCAATGTTGCGGCGCCCGACGCCGAACCGGCCATGCGATCGAGCGGCCTGGCGCGACCCAATAGTGGCGCCATCGACATCGCGGTGGGCACCGGGCTGATGCCGGGCAATTGGCTCGAACTGACTGGCGACGGGCCATTCACCCTGGTGCTCAGCCTTTATGACACGGCAGTGTTCTCGGGCTTCTCCAGCGACGAATCCATGCCCACCATCAGTCGGGGCAATTGTTCATGACCCGGTTTCTGCTCTGGCTGATCGGCGGCGTGGTGCTGGGTGGCATCATCCACATCATGGTCATCCTCACCCTGCCCCTGCTTGATGACGACACGGTCTGGACCCGGATCGCCGCGCTCGACGCCGACAACAAGATGGTGGTGCTGCCCGAACTCGCGCCCGGGGAGCCCAATCCGCTCGGACTGGACCCGGTGCTGATCTACGGGGTGTGTCGTCTCGATCTGGCCCAGGGCCCCGGCTATCTCAGCGGCGTGTTGCCGGACGCGCCCTGGTCGGTGGCCATTTTCAATGCGGCGGGTGTGATCATCTACTCGACCACCAATCGCGATGGCATCGGCCAGACGCTGGATCTGGGCATCTTCAACGCGGCGCAGACCCGGCTGCTGGCCCAACAGCAACTCGATGTTGCCGAGGGCGTTCTGGTGGTGGAATCGGCCAGCAACCAGTTGTTCACCCTGGTCCGGCTGATCCCGCCGCATCAGGCGATGCGCACCCGCTTTGCCAACAAGCTTGCCGAATCCCGCTGCGGCAATCGCGGCTAAGACAAGGCGGCAGTGGCAGGCAATTTGCTGCTCGCTACCATCACCCTGTTTGACCGTGAAGTCAGTGCAACCCAGCCGAGGCTATAGCGACGCCATGACGTCAGACAGCATCTGACGCACCTGACCGGCAACGCCATGCAGTTCGGCGTTCTCGATGGCGCTCATCGAGGCCACCGGATCAATAGCACTGACCTCGACCGATCCATCAGCCAGTTCCCGCACAATCACGTTGCAGGGCAGCATGGCGCCCACCCGCGGCTCCAGCTTGAGCGCCTCAAAGGCCATCTTTGGGTTGCAGGCCCCCAGAATGGCATAGCCGGGCATGGTTTCGTCCAGCTTGGTCTTCATGGTTTTCTGCACGTCAATTTCGGTCAGAATGCCAAAGCCCTTGGCCGCCAATGCCTGCTTGGTGTGGGCGATCGCCGCCTCGAATGTCGTGTCGGTCAGAGTTTTGTCAAAAGTGTACATGGTGGGTCTCCTCGACGCAGTGGGGCCGGTCCGGCAAGGATAGTACAATCACGAGGCGCGCCCAACAGTTTCCGACCACGGAAACCATGTTGCAGGTTGGGCATTGCACCGGCCTCGGGCTTTGCCGCCTGCGCGAGGCGATGGCCGCGTCATAGGCGGCGGGCAATCCGCGCTCAAACTGCGGGCCGATCCGAGTTGGGTCGGAAACAATGCCCCTTCTGCTATTGCTGGTTTTGCGGCAGTCCGTCGGTGATGTCGTAATAGTCACCCTTGTCGGCCACGAAGATGTGCAAGGCCAGTCTTGTGTGGGTGGCGCCATCAAACGCGCCCATATTGATGCCGATCCAGTCGCGTTCCAGCGGATCAAAGAACATTGACGAGCCGCACACCGAACAGAACCCACGCCGTACCTTGGCCGAAGACTGATACCAGGTGAGCTGGTCCGCGCCGGTCATGGCCACTGCCGCGCGCGGCACATCGACCCCTGCCTCATAGTGACCTGTGTGCTTGCGGCACATCGTACAGTGACAGGCCGATGCCGCGGGCAAATTACCCTGCACTGTAAACCGCACCGCTCCGCACAAGCACGCGCCATGATGGACTACCTGATCTGTCATGCTGCGATCCCCGCGCGTATCTCCGGTCGCTAAGATTGTACTGCGCTGGAGATTTGGGCAAGACGAGGCGCGCTAGCCGCCCAGCATGCCCAGTATGCCGCCGGTTGTCGCCAGCATCACCACCACGACCCAGGGCGGGGCCTTCCAGACCACCAGCAGCACGAAGCCGCCGACGGCCAGGGCAAAATCAAGAGAACTGAGTACGGCGCTGGTGAAGACGGGATTGTACAGCGCCGCGCCCAAAATCCCCACCACGGCGGCATTGGCGCCGCGCATGCCGGCCTGGGCCAGCGGTCGGCTTCGCAGACTGTTCCAGAAGGGCAGCGTGCCGATCAGCAGCAGCAGGCCGGGCAGGAAGATGGCGAGCAGCGCGATAGCGGCGCCCAGCAGGCCATTGGGGCTGGGTGTGCCGGCGGCGCCGAGATAGGCGGCAAAGGTGAAGAGGGGTCCGGGCACGGCCTGGGTCGCACCATAGCCGGCGATGAACACCTCGGGGCTGAGCCAGCCCGTGGCCACGGTTTCGGCTTCCAGCAGCGGCAACACCACATGCCCGCCGCCAAACACCAGCGCCCCGGCGCGGAAAAACCCGGCAAACAGCTCCAGGCCATGGCTATCGCCGGCGCTGGCCAGCAGCGGCAGGCCCACCAGCAACAGGGTGAACAGGCCCAGCGCGATGACGCCCATGCGGCGGCTGACCGGAAAATGCACGACTGCCGCTGGCGGCAGTGGCAGGTCGCGGCACAGCAGCAGCCCGGCGACAACGCCCAGCCCGATGGCCAGTATTTGGCCAATGGCGCCAGGCAGCAGCACAATGGCGGCGATAGCGAGCACGGCGATGCTGGCGCGCTGCCGGTCGGGGGTCAGCGATCTGGCCATGCCCCACACCGCCTGCGCCACCACGACGACGGCGACCAGTTTGAGCCCCTGCAGCACGCCCTGCGCCACCGGGCCTTCCAGCGCCCCGGCCGCCATGGCGAACAGCACCAGCGCAATCGCCGATGGCAGGGTGAAGGCGGCCCAGGCGGCGAGCGCACCCAGCGGGCCGGCGCGCCACAGGCCGAGCGCGAAGCCGACCTGGCTGGAGGCCGGGCCGGGCAGGAATTGGCACAGGGCGACCAGTTCGGCATAGGCGGCGTCATCAAGCCAGCGGCGGCGCAGGACCAGTTCGTCGCGGAAATAGCCGAGATGGGCGATCGGCCCGCCAAACGAGGTCAGGCCGAGCTTGAGAAAGGCGACAAACACTTCGCCAGGCGATCCGGCATGGCGGGTCGATGGATGGTCCAGAACGGGCTCCCCTGGCTGGCGCTATTTCTGCAGCACGATCTCGGCGTCGCCCTTATGCTGGAAGCGTGACGGGATCACGACATCGCCCCGCCCCCGCGCCGTGCCGCCATCGCCGCAGAAATCGTGCCGGTTGGCGCGCGTCACAAAAGCCGACAGGCGCTGCAGCGCGCCATCGACGGCCAGCGACTGCTCGTGCGGGGTTTCCACCACCAGGCTGTCGAGCGCAAAGCGATAGCTGTCATGGCGATAGTTCAGCGCCCGCACGAACCAGGCGATAAAGGCGTCGTTCTCATATTTGCGGGCGGCGACATCGCTGGCGGCACTGGCGGGCAGGTCATTGCGCAGACCCAAGAGCGCCAGGGCGCGCTGCCGATCAACCGCTATCACCGCGCAGATCGCGGCAAAGGTGGTAGGCAGGGTGTCGATATCAGTCGTTACATGGGCGCCGACGGTGCTGTAGCGGGTGCGCGATGACTGGTACGCAGTTCTTTTCAGCCAGGCATAATAGCGGTCAGTGCGGTAATAGCTGTCCTTGGGCGGTATGATCCGGGTGCGCTGCAGTTCCACCGAGGTGTCAAACGCCCAATCCTTGGCGTGCGGCGCAATGAGAAAACGCCAGACGCGGTTGTGCATCTCGTCTTCCTGATCGGTCTTGTTGAAGCCCGAAACCGGCTCCTTGCGCATGCTGGCGCTGACCTTGCCGATGGCGGGCATGGCCGTGTCATGGGTAAAGCCCGGGCTGGCACGACCGAAATCGCCCACCGGCCGCGCGACGCAAGCAGTAAGCAGGCCGCTCAGCGCGACAATGACAATCAGGCGCAAATAGTGACGGCGGTGCTCAACCACGCTTTCGCTTGGGCCGCGGGTCAACAGAATCTTTCGGCAAAGTCGGCGTCCCGCGTTCATAACGCACCCCGGTAAACATCACGATCTGGGCGTCGACGGGGTTTTGCTTCCCAACGACGATCGACTTGCGTCGGTCATCCAATTTGACGAGCTTTCCCAAGCTGGCCTCCATCTGTTCTCGCTCCCCCTTCCCTGGGGACAGCGTCTCGCGTTGGTAAAAAGGACTGCACAACGCCCCTTGTGCTCCTTATCCCCATTAAGAGATCGTCAAGGTTAACAGTCTGCTAACGAATTGGCGGCAAAGGTGGTGACACATCGAATGTGATGCGATTCCGAATTGACGGTTCTGACAAATGCTTGGTTTCCAGCCCTACGAGACGTTTCAACTGCTGATCGAAACCGGCGGTATCGACCGGACGAATACGCTGTTGATCGCCGCCTGCGACGCCTACACAAGGCGCGGCAAGGCAACTGCTCCCGAAATGGAACAGTTTGAAGCGCTGGCTAGCCGGCTGTTCCCGATCGCTGGGCCACAGGCCAAAGCCAAGGGCGCCGCGATCCTGGGCCGCGCCGAGGTGCTGTCGCCGGCGCTGGAGCGTCTGGTGGTCGACAATATCGGCGAGGATCTCAATACGTTCCTGAGCTTTGCCAAGGAGTTGTCCGAAGCGACCATGCTGTCGATTGTGGCACGCTATGATGTGCCGGGTGCCGCCACCATCGCCGCTCGCCCCGACCTGTCCAATGCGGTGCTGGCCAAGCTGTTCCAGATGAATTCACGCAAGGTATACCGGGCCCTGGCCGCCAATACCCAGATCGTGCCACGCGGCGCCTATCTCAGCGCTTTGGCCCGCTCAGCCCAGATGGATCACATGGTCGCCGAGTCGCTGGCCAAGCGCAGCGATTTCGATGCCGCCCTGCTGGCGCCGGCGTTCTTTGACCTCTCCGACACTGATCGACTCAAGGTCATTCAGGCCTTCGCCCACCGCGAAACGCCCGTCGCGCCGATCAAGAAGACCATCGAGCAGTTGACCGTCGCCAATGCCGAACTGACCCGTGCCCTGATGAAGCTCTATTCGGAGAACCGGCGGCCCGAAGTTACCAAGCTGCTCAGCCAGATCACCGGGCTGGACGAAGTGCGCTGCGGACAGATTGCCCACGACGTCACGGGATCAGCGCTGTTCGTCATCCTGCGCGCCTTTGGCTGCAGCGCCTATGACGGGCTCAAGGTGCTGATCCACGCCACCAGCCACGATGCCGACCGCTCGCGCGCCCTGGCCGATTTTGCCACCATGTTTGGCAATGTCACAGCGGATTCAATGGCTTACCTGATGAGCGCATGGCGAGGCGAAGTGAACCTGCTCGAACTGGCCAAGCCGGAATACAAGCCGTTCACCGAGACCAGCCGCCGCACGCCGTCAAGCCTGACGCCGGCGCATAATCCTGTGGTGGAACAGGCCATCGAGGCCCTGGCCCGCATCGGCATCAAGCGCGCCAGCTAAGCCAGGTCACCCGACCTCAACGTCACTTGACGATGTCGACACCGATATCGTCTTCGCGCAGATCCAGGCTCAACACCCACAAATCGGGGTCGAAATCGACCTCGCGGGCAATGCGCTCACGCACCTGCACCGGCTCGACACGGTGGAAGCGTTGCTGAAACGCCAATCCGGCGCCGTTGTCGGTGCGGCTGACCATGGGTGCCGGGGTATAGAGCGAGACGGTGCCATCGAGGTGATCGACCTCGATAAACACCTGTCCGGCAATCGGATCACCGCGCCGGGAGACCACGCACATATGGCCCAGATCGTTGTGGCGCCGCACGAACACCCCACACCAGATATCGCTGCGCAGCAGGCTCACTAGATTGATGCGCCGGCGTTGCGCAGCAGACTGACCAGATCGGGCTTGACCTGACCGGTCAATTTATAGCTATGGAAATTCTCGAACTCGCGAATGGCGCGGGCCGTGGAATCGCCGGGGCGGCCATCGATGGAGCCATGGTAAAAGCCGAGGCTGGCCAGACCGCGCTGGATCTGGGTGACCAGCGCTGTGTCATTGGCGGGCGCCAGATTGCTGGGCGTTGCAGCCTGTTGTGGGACGGGCTTAACCTCCGGCGCCACCATCGGTGCCTGCATGGGCTCAAGGGATGCCACCTGCACCGGCTTGGGCATGGCCTGCCCTGCACTACCCAGCGCCACGGCTGGACGGGGCACAGGCCGTTCAGCGGCTGGTGTCGCGGTGACGGCGGCCAAAATGGAATCAATGGTCTCGGCCGCCGCGCTGCCTACGGCATCGACGGCATTGTCGACGGGGCTGAGAGACGACACGCGAGCAATCACCTGAACCCGCTCAGGGGGCTGTACGGCTGCTTGCTGCACCGGCTGGGCCACTGCGCGCTGGACGGGCGCCGGCCGCACGGCGATCGGCGCCGGGCGCGGCGCCAGTTCAGCCGATTGCTGGGTTGCCGGGGCGACGCTGGCGGTATCAGCCCGCAGAATGGCATCGACAATGGCAGGGGTCAGTGCACCAGTAGGCTCAAAGCCGTTACGCTCTTCAAAGGCGCGGATCGCATTGGCGGTCATGGGGCCATAAAAGCCATCCACCGTGCCGCTGAACAAGCCGAGTTCGGTCAGCTTTTTCTGCACGGCAAAGGCGTCGCGATTACCCACCGGCGCCGCAGGCATCTCGGTGGCCGGGGCGCTGACGCTGCCCGTGGTGTCAGCATTCACGGGCGCCAGAACGGCGGTACGCTCGCCAGGGAGTGGGGGAAGTGCGGGCGCTGCGACGGGGGTCACATTCGCCACGGCAGCGCTTTGGCCGGCCGCGAAGAATGGCGCTGGATGGCTGCTGGTCTGGAAATACAGGGCATTGCTGCCCGCCAATGCGGTCAGACTGACCAGGGCAAGCAGAGCCGTAGAAGCGAGCGGCGCCCGCATATAGCGCGATAGGGCCCAAAGACCGGCGCGACCCAGAGAGGCCGCGACAGCGCTGCCTGCCGCCAGGGGCAGGTGAGAGAGAGTGCTTGCTGTCATTGCGCTTTTCTTTTTTCGTCTAGCCATGAGGTATTGCGTTCGGCGATCGGTTCTCTGCGGAATGGGGTGATGGTAGCAGTCTCTTCGGTCTTTATTGCTGGACCGTTTATGGGAAGCAAGACTGTCACGGTTGTCCCCGCTCCAATTTCGGACATGGCGCGCAGCGTGCCGTCATGCAGATCGACCAGACCCTTGACGATCGACAGCCCCAGTCCGGTGCCCTCATAGGGGCGGGACAGGCCACTTTGCGCCTGAAAGAACGGTTCGCCAACGCGCGCCAGCGATTCTGGCGCCATGCCCACGCCTTGGTCAATGACCGAAAGGTTCAAACTCTGGCCTTGCCGACGCATGGTGACGCTGACCGTGCTGCCCGGATAGCTGAACTTGATGGCGTTCGACACCAGATTAAGCAGTATCTGGCGGCAGGCCCGCTCATCGGCGTGCAGCAAGGGTAGATTGTCTTCGATCGTGCTCATCAGACGCACGTCGCGCTCCCGGGCCATTGGATCGACCATGGCAAAGCATGGCTCCAGGATATCGCAGAACTGGAACGGCTCGTTCTGCAGTTCGAACTTGCCGGCCTCAATCCGTGACATATCGAGCAGCATGCGGACGACTTCCAGCAGGTGCTTGCCGCTCTGATGGATCAGCCCGGCATATTCGCTATGGGTCGGCGACAGCTCGCCGCCAATGCCCGTGGTCATCATTTCCGAGAAGCCGACAATGGCATTGAGCGGCGTGCGCAGCTCGTGCCCCATGGTTGCCAGAAAGCGCGACTTGGCGCTCAGGGCCTCTTCGGCGGCCCGGTGGGCCTCGATGATTGCAGCTTCATTGTCCTTGCGCGCGGTAATGTCGCGAAACAGCGCTACCACCTCATGCCGCATGCCGGCTGTCTCAGCATCGAGAACCGGGGTCAGCCTGATTTCAACCCAGACGAATTGCGGAATCGAGCTGGCTGCGTGCGCATCATCCTGGCGCATGCGGACTTCGATGTTGCGCGTCTCGCCCCCCTGATTGGCATCGGCAAAGGCGGTCAGGAAGGTCGGGCGATCCGCCACGTGCAGGCGCGCGCCCAGCCCGCTACCCGTCAACTCGTAACGCCGGCAACCAAACAGAGCTTCCGAGGAGCGCGACGCGAGCAGCACTTCGCCATTGCTGGAAAAGCGGATGACGGCATCCTGGACATGTTCGATCAGGTGGCGATAGGCGGTCATCTGAGATTTGTCGTACACCTCATAGGCGGTGTTGATGCGGTTGGCAGTGTGGATCACCAGCCCAACGCCGACCAGGAAGGTGGCAGCTGCAGCGAAGGCCAGAGTGTTCGAAGCCATGAGCGCGCCGGGCACACCGATAGCGGCGGCAATGGTGCCCAGGATGATCACCGCAACAACCATCATCCAGCTATGCCGGCGCAGAGTGGAGCCGCCCAGCAGCGAGGCCAGCACGGGGCCCAGCAACGCCACGGCCATCCCCATATCGCTTGCCCGGCCATCGGCCAGGGTCAGCAGGAGGCCCAGACCGAGCAGAGTATAAACTTGGCCTGCCGCAGCCTGTTCGTAGCGCCGGCGCTGATGCAGCGCCAGCGTGGTCAACCCGCTGGTCAAGGCGAGGGCGGTCAGAGCAAATGGCAGCACGGTGCCCGTCACCAGCCCGTACACTGCCAGCGGCGTCACCAGGGCGCTTGCGGCAATGGTCAGTCTGGAATTGTTGGCGAGCGTCTTGCGACGCAGCATCTCCGGCCGATGGCCAGAGCCAGCGACGGCCAGGGGTATCTCTTTGCTTGCGCCGAAAGAGAAGAGGCTACGCATGTACACAATACTCACTATCACGACGCCAGTGGTGGTGGTGCCCAGGCACCGAGAGCCTGACGTCATCCGCCCTGCCCGGCCCAAATGAACTTTGGGTCCTGTTGTCGTCACACTGGCGGGCAAGAGCTAAGGCGAGCTTAAATCTCGGGTCACCAGCGGCTTGTCGGCCTTCCGACGGCCGTGTTTCTAGCGTTAGCGTAAACAAGGTGTTGCACTTGCTACCAAGCGAGTTTGCAATTGCATCAAATTTTATCGAATTGACCCAGCACGGCTTAATCGAGGGGGCATAGGGTAGGTTTTGCAGGTCGACGAAAGCCTGCGAAAATCATGGGTTATTCAATGTTTGTCGTTGTTCGTTCGGTTTTCTGGCTTACCGTCGCCTATATGGTGATCCGCCCCGGCGTTGATCTGCCAGATGCCAACGCCATGGCAGCGCAGGCCATGGCGGCCGGTTCACAGGTGGTGAGCGAGCAGATCAACCAGATCGAATGCGCCAATTTGCAGTGCGCGGGTAGCAAGATGGTCATTGCCGCAGCACTCCAGTCTTCCCCGTCGGTCGGCCTTCCCATGCATGAGATGCCGAACAACAGTCTGGCCCCCATCCCCCGGCCGCGGCCGGACTGGGCGGGTTAGCGGGCGCCGGCCGGCGCCCATAAGCGACTCCAGGGTTCGTGTCGCTTGCCCAAGCGACGCACCCCGCGACCCTGGCCCTGCCCCAAGCACGCTGCCCTGTGCTTGGGGTTTTTCTTTGTCCGAAAACCCGCCTCGGTACGCGCTTGCGGCTTGCGAGCTTGGCCGCAGCACCCTAGATAGGCTGCATGACCGAGCCAGCCACGTTCCAGGACATTGCCGACAATCTCTCCTTTCTGGATGATTGGGAGGATCGGTATCGGTATCTGATCGAATTGGGCCAAGCCCTTCCCAAGCTGGATGAGGCCGAAAAATCGGAAGCCAATCGCGTGCGTGGCTGCGTGTCGCAGGCCTGGCTGTCGGCCGAAGCCTCCAAACGCGATGGATTGACCATTCTGACCTATCGCGGCGAAAGCGACGCGATGATCGTGCAGGGCCTGGTGGCCATCCTGCTGGCGCTTTATTCGGGCCGCCCCGCGCACGAAATCGCCGACACCGACGCCATCGCCATCTTTGATGAGTTGGGATTGCGCGAGCATCTGACCGCCCAGCGCTCCAATGGCCTGGTGGCCATGGTTAATCGCATGCGGTCAGAAGGCGAAGCGCTGCGCTAGGCAGTTGCTGAAGATGCCGGTTCCGCTGTGGACTGGCGTGGCTTGGCAAACCGGCTGTTGACGAAGCGTAGCAGGGGCAGTTCGACCCAGACATAGAGCATCCAGCCAGCCGTGGTGCCGCCGGCGACCGAAACCGCAGCAACCAGATAATCCGCGAACAGATCGCTCGGGTCGAGCCATTTGAAGGCGAGGCCAGACAGGATCGCCACCTCATAGATATGCACCAGATAGATGGAATAGGACGCGTCGCCTATGCGTTCGAGCAGCGCTATGCGCGGCAGGCGGGGTTCCAGGCGTACCAGCAGCAATACCAGCGCTGATGCGAAAAACAGAAGGCCGACGAAGGCGATGCCATCTTCAACCACCTCAACACCCCAGGCCAAGCCCTGCACCATCGCGCCCATGCCGAGCAGCATGAGCGCATAGATTGCCCCCTTTGACAGGCGTCCGACCTGGCCGCGCAAGGTCGCCAGACCCAGCCAGGCTCCGGCGCAAAAGGCCAGCGGCATGTAGTTGGTGTAAAACTGCGGAATGGCGGCCTCAGGCTGCAATATCAGCCCCAGCACGGCCAGCGCGCCAAAGGCGATGCTGAGCCAGACGACCCTGGCGCGTGCGTCCAGAAAGGCCAGCAGGGCGAAGCAGATATAGAAGAACACCTCATAGTTCAGGGTCCAGCCGAGTTTGTAGAGCGGATGGATGCCCCCGCTCACCGGATTATGGAATGGAATGAACAGCAGGGACAACAGCAGCTGGGTGCTGTCATAGACCGTTGTCTTGAAGATCTGGGGCACCAGCAGCGCCAGTGCTGCTGCCAATAGCGTGGCGATCCAGTACATGGGTACGACACGAATGAAGCGGCGGCGCAGAAAGCCGGCCGCCGAAAACTGTCCCTCCCCCGTCACCACGACCATAATGAAGCCGGAAATGACAAAGAACAGGATGACGCCCAGCCAGCCGAGTCGGCCGAAGCCCAGATTGTGCTCGACCAAGGGATAAAGCAGGGCATGCGACGCCAGCACGAGAACCGCCGCAAAACCCCGCAAATATTGGATCGAGAAAAACTGGTGCCGCATGCGTTTTCGATATCATGCAATTCGTCCGGCCGAACATTACCGATGCTGACGTAGTTAAATTCTGCTGTCAGCTATAATGGGCAGAATTTCGCTGTGCCAGACCTGCCCGCGCGCCTGATCTGGTCCAGCCGCCACTGGTTCGAGGCCCCAATGGGCGGCCAACTGGCTCAGCCCGATGCGCAGCACCAGCTTGGCGCTGCGACGGGGCCAGCGCCGCTCGGTTTCGATGGTCTGGAGGCCCTTGCCCAGCCCGCAGACGTCGAACACCACATTCCAGCAATCGACGGGCAGCGACTGTGCCAGCCGATGCAAATGGTGCCGCGCTTCGCTGGCGCTGGCGGCCAGGTCAGCAGCCCCGGCGCTGCCGGCCCGGTGCGGCATGCGGGCGGAATCGTAGGACATGGTGAGGCGCGGCGTTAGCTGGGCCCGCTGAATCAGCCGTTCCAGCCGGCTGGCAGCGAGCAGATGGTGCGGCAACAGAAACGGCTGACCGTCACTGTCACGGCTGGCGGCCAGGCGGCCAGTGGTGCCGTCATCAATGGGCATTGCCGTTCTCCCCATCACGCCACGCTTCAAGGCTGCGTTCGAATCCGCTGACCTCTGCATCGAAATCAGGGTCGTCGCGCAGATCTTCGATCACCGCACAGGCATGAGAGACTGTGGTCCGATCCCGGCCAAAGGCATCGCCGATCTCAGTCAGGCTGCGTCCCAGAATGACGTGCGACAGATACATTGCCAATTGGCGGGCCCGGGCGGTACCCAACCGACAGCGCGAGGGGTGAATCAACAGGCGGATCGGGATGCGTTTTTCGTGCGCAATCAGCGCGATGACGGCATCACAAGCACCGGCCGCAGCAGGCTGGGCGCCCACAGCTCGGGCAAAGTCGACTGGTGCAAAAGACTGAAACATGGGCTCGCCTCGTCAATATAAAGGAATTTATTCCTATATACTGCGGGTTGGCAAGCGGCCGGGGATAAGTGGGATAAGCGAACCTGAGAATCAAAAAGGCCGCCCATAGAGGCGGCCTTTTAAAGGGTCGTTCTCGCCGAGGTCTGACTGCAACTTGGGGATTGCGGCTGAGCTGGCGGGATTTCGCCCTTGCGGGGTAATGAAGAAGTGCGTCAGGCGGCCTTGCGGCCCAGACCATTGTCCTTGGCCAGCTTGGAACGGGTGGCCGAATAGCTCGGCGCAACCATTGGGTAGTCGGCAGGAAGGCCCCACTTCTCGCGGTATTCCTCGGGCGAGAGATTATAGTGAGTCCGCAGATGGCGTTTCAACGACTTGAACTTCTTGCCGTCTTCGAGGCAGATAATATAGTCGTTGGTGACCGACTTGCGGACCGCGATAGCCGGCTTGAGCTCTTCAACTGGCTGTGGAGTTTCATTGTTCGAGAGCGTACGCAGTGCGCCATGAACATCCGAAATCAGCTTGGGCAGATCGTTGGGGCTCAGTGCATTGTGGCTCACATAGGCCGAGACAATTTCGGTACTGAGCTCGATCAGATCTTGCTCGTATCCGGTCGCAGCGCCGGTAGTATCAGACATAATTCAACCTTCCAGATTTTTTTATTGGGTAGCGGACTCTAAGTCGCTTCCAAATCATACCAATAGGGCTGTTCACTGATGTCTGCAACCCGACAAACCAGCGTTAACATGCTACTTACTGGTAAGTTCATCTGGAGAATCTTGTCGTGTTTTCAAGGTGAGTTCATCAATCACCATGCTCACTTGGAGGTGATCTTGACCCCGATGGCTGACGCGCGCCAACAAATGCGCAGAAACGGGGGTTGTTAACAACAGGAAGGCAGTGCCCAAAATGGCGCGCAGGGCCACACTGCCGTCAAGGCTGGTCAAGGCAACAGCCAGCAATATCAGGCCCCCGCCCACCGCGCCGGCCTTGGAGGCCGCGTGCATGCGGGTGTAAAGATCGGGCAGCCGCAAGACGCCGATAGCGGCCAGCAAAGTAAAGGCCGACCCGATCAGCAGCAACACACAACCGAGGTAGGTGATCAGATCGGCGATCATCGCTGGGCCTCCTCGCCATCCAGGCGCGACAACATGTAGCGGGCAAAGGCCACCGTTGCCATGAAGCCGAGCAGGGCCAGGCTGATGGCGATATCGAGATACAGAGTCAGCCCGGTGCGAATGGCGATAGCCCCGACAAAGCCCATGGCCAGTACCGTCAGCAGATCGAGGGCCAGAACGCGGTCAGCCAAACTGGGGCCGATGATCACGCGCACCACCGCGATCAGCATCGCAATAAACAACATGATCAAGGCGATCAGGGTGCTGATGGACACGATGTCGGCCGCGTTCATATGAAGGCCTCCTGGATCTTGCGTTCAAACCCCCCGGCGATCTCCGCGATCAGCGCCTCGCGATCATCCAGTTGCAGTGCGTGCACATAGAGCACGCTCCGATCCTCGGCGACATCAACGCTGAGGGTGCCGGGAGTCAGCGTAATCATATTGGCCAGCAACGTGATCTCAAAATCCGATTTGACCGTGAGGGGAAAGGCGATAATGCCGGGGCGCAGGGCGGCACGGATGTTGGGGGTTATCACGATGATGGCTACGCGCACGGCGCTGACCATCAGTTCCCACATGAATAGCAGGAACAGCGAGTTGATGCGCCTGATACGGCGCAACAATTGGGGGGACGCAAACCAGTTTCGCAGCAACAGCGCCGTCAGGGCACCGATACCGGCGCCGAGCAACAGGTTGAGCGCGGTGAAATTGCCGGTAATGGCCGCCCAGACCAGCGCCAGACCAACAATCATCAGAGCCAGGTTCATGGCGTGACCTCCGCTAGACCAAAGGCATCCGTATAACGGGCGCTGTCGATCATGTCCCCTGCCCCGACGCGCACGACTTCGAACAGCGGATTGGGCCACAGCCCGGCAGCCACGATCAGCACGGCCAGCACACCGATCGCCAAATAGTGGAGACGACCGGGCGGCGCGGCCGGTGGGGCCTCTGGAGTGAAATCAGCCCGCCAGAAGATATGGGCCCACAGGCGCGACCCGGCAATGATTGTGAGCACCGCATTGACCAGTAGTGCCACCACCAGCAGGCCACCCACGGCATCGCCCTGATCCAGCCCGGCCTCGATCAGCAGCAGCTTGGGCCAGAAGCCCAGCAGCGGCGGTACGCCAGCGGCGCCGAACATGAACACCAGGAATAGTATCGAAAGGGGAGCACTGGTGCCGTAGAGCCCACCCATGCGGCGACTATCGGTCTCCCCGGTCTGCTTTTCGATCATCCCGGCAACCAGATAGAGCGCGGTCATGGTCAGCATGGCGTGGAAAATATACATCCCAGCCCCACCAACGCCGCCCAATGATGGTATGGCGATTCCGGCCAGCACGGCGCCAATGCCGCCAATCACCACAAAGCCCATGGCCCGCCGCAGATTAGTTTCGGCAATCGCGCCAAGAGGGGCCAGCACCAGGGTGGCAACGGCCACCAGCACCAGAACCGGTTCGAGCACATCGCGCGTTGCGGGCAGCACAACCACCAGCGTTCGCAACAGCGCGTAAATGCCCACCTTGGTCAGCAACCCCGCCATCAGGGCGGAGATTGCTGCCGGTGGCGCGTGATAGGAAGCGGGCAGCCAGGTATTGACTGGAAATGCCGCCGCCTTCATGCCAAACGCCAGCAGCATCAGAGCGGCGACGCCGACCATGGCGGCGGGGTTGGCCAGCGGCGCAACCCGCAGGATATCGGCCATGTTCAGCGTACCCAGCAGGCCATACAGCAGGCCGAGTGACAACAGGAAGATGGTGGTAGCCAGGAAGTTCAGGAAGCCGTATTTGACCGCGGCATCAAGCTGCATCGGCGTGCCGCCAATCACCATCAGTCCAAACGAGGAGATCAGCATCACCTCGAACCAGACATAAAGATTGAATAGATCGCCGGTCAGGAATGAGCCGGTCACGCCGGCCAGCAACAGCAAGACCAGGGCGTAAAAACCATCACCGGCTGCTTCGGGGGGCCGATCGGCTTCAGCATAGACCAGCACAATCAGCGTCACCACCGACGCGGCCAGCGCGAAACTGGCCCCAAACAGATCGGCGGTAAAACTGATACCGAAGGGCGGCAGCCATTTGCCCATGGTCATGCTCTGCGGGCCGAATTCGGCCACCCGCATCAGCAAGCTGGTCTCGCAGGCAATAATGCCCGTTACCACCAGCAGCGCCAGTACGAAGCCGAGCCCGGCGGATTTGCGGACGATAAGCAGCAGCGCCGCGCCCATCAGGGCCAGCGCCAAGGGCAGCACGATGACCCAGTCGGCCACCCGGGTAACGGTCTCAATCATGGCTGTTGGCAGATTTTCTGCGGCCATCTCAGTAACTCAATGGCGGGTTGGGCGCGTGCTCGGGCTCAGCAACGCGCATGGTGTCGGTATTGTCGGCGTCAAGAGCCTGATAGGTGCGATAGGCCAGAACCAGCAGGAAACAGAACATGGCGAAGCCAATGACAATGGCGGTCAGGATCAGCGCCTGCGGCAGTGGATTGGCAATCGCCCCGGCGGGAGTATCGAGCCCCCTTGGGACAATCGGCGCAATTTCCCGGGTCAGACGACCAGCGGTGAAGATCAGCAGATTGACGCCATTGCCCAGCACCATGATACCCAGCAGCATGCGGATCAGCGAGCGCGACAGCAGCATGTAGATGCCCAGCGCGACGAAGCATCCAACCAGAGCGGCAATTACATAATCCATCAGAGGTTCTCCCCGTCTTCGCTTTCGAGAGCCAGGACCACTGAAGCCAAGGTGCCAAATACCACGAGGTAGACGCCGATATCGAACAGCATCGGGGTGGACAACGGCACCACTGAGCCGGCGATATCGAGATAAAGCCAGATGCTGGTCATGAATGGGTTGCCGTTGAAGATGGAGAGCATGCCGGAACTGCCAGCCAGCAAAACGCCGACGCCAGCGATGCCGAGCGGATCAAAGCGCAGGGCGCGCCGCACCTCGGCTGCACTCGAGGCCATGCCCAGCACGGCAATGGCCGAGGCAGCGATCAGTCCGCCGATAAAGCCACCACCGGGCTCATTGTGACCGCGCAGACAGACATAGACTGAAAACACCAGCATGGTGGAAACGATCAACGGCGCGATAGTACGGAAGATGACCGTGTTCATGGCGCAGCCCTCTTGCGGCGTGGGGTTGTGACCGGCTTGGCAACAGAGGATGGCGACTTGGGCGCCGGATTCTCGCTTGCCGGTTTCTTGTTTGCGGGTTTCTTGGGCGCCGGCCTCTTGGGCGCCGGTTTTGCCCCGCCTTTGACAGTTGATTTGGCACTCGGCGCTGCGGCGGCGCAGGCTGACTGTGTCGGCTCGGGTTTGATTTTGGGTGCAATTGGCGCGGGTGGCACCGGCGAGCCAACCGCCACCGGCGCCCTGCGACTGCGCAGCAGCACCATGATCGAAATGCCGGCGGCCATCAGCACCGAGATCTCACCCAGCGTATCAAAACCACGGAAATCAACCAGGATGACATTGACGATATTGGCGCCATGGGCGATCGGCACGCTGGTGGCGATGAAGAAATCGGACAGCCTGGTATCAAGCGTTCCCGACAGCACGACCATCAGCAGCAGGCTGACGCCAGCGCCACAGACCAGCGCCAGCGTGCCGTCGCGCGCCCAGTCTTCGAAGGGCCGGTGGTCGCGCTCGTCGAGGTTGAGCCGGGTCATCACCAGCGCCAGGATCACCACCGAGAGGATTTCCACCATGAGCTGGGTGAAGGCCAGATCGGGCGCACCGAACAGCAGGAAGATCAGCGCCACGGCGGTACCCTGCACACCCAGCGCCAGGATGGAATAGAGCCGGTTTGGCGCGGCGACGATGGCGCCAAGGCCGGCCAGCGCCAAAATGATCACCCCCCACTCATAGGGAGCCAGATGGGGCCAGCGCAGCTGGGCCGCCCAATTGCCCAGTTCAGCCGTGGGCAGCAAGGCGTTGATTCCGCCCAGCGCAAACAACGGCACCATCAGCGCCAGCGCCATCAGAGAGAACACCGTGACCAGATAGAGCTCAAGGCGACCATGATGCAGCACGCGCGTCACGCTGCCGGAAAAGCGGATCAGGCCGAACATGACCGCGTCAAACACCGTGTCGGCGGTCCAGCCCAGGCGGGTCTCGAAGCGCCGCAACAGGGTGCGGATGGTCGTGGCATAGCGATAGACCAGCCCGGCCAGCACCCAGGTGGCCACTGACAGCCAGACCACGGGCTTGGTGAAATCGATCGCCCAGGTGAGATGGCTCTCGACCGGTTCGTTGAGAATGGCGGTTGCCGCCGGCTCCAGCACGGTGTGGCCAAACCAGCCGACCAGCAGCGCGGTGGCGATACCGGCAAGGCCCAGAATGACCGGGCCGGCGAGCAGGCCGGACGACGCTTCATGGGCCGATTTCGGCGTTGGCATTACCGGACCCAGGAAAGGCTTGATCACCACCAGGGCACCGACTGCGGCCAGCAGGGCATTGCCCGCGATCAGCACGGCGAGCACGCTGAGGTCCTGCCAGTGCGGCGAGAGCAGGTTGAGATACATCTCTTCTTTGGCAAAAAACGCGATGGCGGGCGGCAGCCCGAACATTGAAAGTCCGGCCAGAATGGCCGCCGCAAAGGTGATCGGCATTTTGCCGGATAGGCCTCCCAGCGCGGTAATTTCGCGGGTGCCCGCTTCATGGTCGATGGCGCCGACGACCATGAACAGGCCGGCCTTGTAGAGCGCATGGGCGACGAAATAGATCACCATGCCGGCAATGGCGGTTTGTGTACCCAGCCCGACCAACAGCACGAGCAGTCCAAGCGAGGCAATGGTGGACTGCGCCAGCATCTGCTTGAGATCGGTTTGCCGCAGCGACCCCAGCGCGCCCCAGATCAAGGTGACACCGCCAAAGCACACCAGAATTGTAGTCCAGGCCACCGTACCGCCCAGCCAGGGCGTGGCGCGCGCCAGCAGATACACCCCGGCCTGCACCATAGTGGCGGAATGCAGGAAGGCTGAAACGGGCGTCGGTGCTTCCATGGCATTGGGTAGCCAGAAATGCAGCGGAAACTGTGCCGATTTGGTGAAGGCGGCGATGATGAAACAGGCCAGCACCAGGCCATACAGCCCGTGCTCGCGCACGGCATCTTCCATGCCGCGCAGCTCGCTCAATTCCCAGGTGCCGGTCAGTTGCTGCACCAGAATAACGCCCGCCAGCAGGGCCATCCCGCCTATATTGGTAATCACCAGCGCCTGAATGGCGCCGCGCCGGGCAGCGGCCCGCACCGCATCAAAGCCGATCAGCAGGAAGGAAGTGATCGCAGTCAGCTCCCAGAACACGAACAGGCCCAGCATGTTGTCGGCCAGTACCAGGCCGAGCATGGCGCCCATAAAGGCGAGCAGGAAGGCCAGGAAACGCCCCAGATGCGGATGGCCGGCCAGATAGGCGCCCGAATAGATGACGATCAGCGTGCCGATGCCCGAAATGGTCAGCGCAAAGGTCAGGCTCAGCCCATCGATGAAAAACGACAGGTCCAGCCCATAGGCTGGCACCCAGCCAATGCGCGCCGAAATGGCGCCGGTGGCCAGCACTGGCTCAATCAGCGTCACCAGGAAAACAAAAATGGCGGCCGGAACCAGCGCCAGCACCCAGCCCGATAGCGGCTTCGTAAAGCGGTGGATCAGCGGCGCCAGCGCGGCTGCAACAAATGGCGCAATCGCCACCAGTGCGATGCTCGCGTCAATGTCTGGCCCCAAGAGTGAAACTCCATACGCTGTTGGGCCTTGCGGCCGTTTTGATGTGGGATGACCTTACTGATTGAGCGCTCTCGAACAAGGCAAAACGGTCCGGGTGCGACGAAGTGGCGGCATCAGTTGGGGAAATCCTCGCTCTGGCATTCGGACCCCGCCCGCCCTATGTCTGGCACACACCACTTTTCGGTGCGAGAGCCAGCCATGGCTCGACCATGCGCCACCAGCCCGGACCTGTAATGATCAAGACCACGCCACCTGTTGCCGCCCGCAAATCCCACATCGCCCGTTTTCACGGCATCGAGCGCGACGACCCGTATCACTGGTTGCGCGCGCCCAATTGGCAGGAGGTGATGCAGCAGCCCGAGACGCTGGACCCGGAAATCCGCGCCTATCTCGACGCCGAGAACGCCTTCTATGAGGCCGAGTTCGGCAGCAAGACGGCAGCATTGCAGGACACCATCTACAAGGAAATCCGCGGGCGCATCAAAGAGGACGATAGCGGCATCCCGACGCCTGATGGTCCCTTCGCCTACAATTCGCGCATGCTCGAGGGCAAGCAATATCCCCAGATCGTGCGCACCGCCCGGGATGGTGGCGCCGAGGCGGTACTGCTCGACTGCAATATCGAGGCGGGCGATGGCTATTTCGGCTTTGCCGGCGCCGAACATGACCGCGCGCACAAATTCCTCGCCTGGGCCGCCGACCGCGCCGGCTCGGAATACTATGACATCGTCATCCGCGATCTCGCCACCGGCAGCGACAGTGCGGAGGTGATCGCCAATACCGCTGGTTCCTATGTCTGGAGCAATGACAGCCAAGCCATCTACTACACCGAGTATGACGACAATCACCGGCCTTACCGGGTGCGCCTGCACACCATCGGCACCGACCAGGCGACCGATCCGATCATCTTCGAGGAAAAGGACCCCGGCTTCTTCGTCGGCGTCGGTCGCACGCTGAGCGACAAGTTCATCGTCATCGATGCGCATGACCACCAGACCTCGGAAATCTGGCTGATCGACGCTGCCACGGGCGGCGCGCCGCGCCTCGTGGCGCCCCGCGTCACCGACCGCGAATATGATGTCGATGAGCGGGGCGGCCTGCTCTACATCCGCACCAATGCGGACGGCGCGGAGGACTACAAGATCGTCACCGCGCCGATCGACAATCCTGGCGCCGACAACTGGACCGATCTGGTGCCGCACCAGCAGGGCGTATTGATCCTCGATACCGTGCTGATCGCCAACCACATGCTGCGGCTGGCGCGGTTTGATGGCCTGCCCCGCATTGTGGTGCGCGATCTGCGCACCAACAAGGAAGAGACCGTCAAATTCGACGAGGAGGCCTACGCGCTGGGCATGTCGGTGGGCTACGAATTCGACACGGCGACGTTCCGCCTGACCTATTCCTCTCCCACCACGCCGTCACGCACCTTCGACGTCGATCTCGACAGCGGCAGCCGCACCCTGCTCAAGGAACAGGAGGTGCCCTCGGGCCACAATCCGGACGATTATGAAACCCGGCGGCTGTTTGCCACCGCGCCCGATGGCGAGCAGGTCCCGGTCACCGTGCTCTATCGCAAGGGCACTGTGCTCGATGGCTCGGCCCCGGCACTGCTCTATGGCTATGGCGCCTATGGCATGTCGATGCCGGCAAGTTTCTCGATCTCGGCGCTGTCGCTGGTCGATCGCGGCTTTGTCTATGCCATCGCCCATGTCCGCGGCGGCATGGAAAAGGGCTATCGCTGGTATGTGCAGGGGCGACGCGAGCTCAAGAGCACCACCTTCACCGATTTCATTGCCGCTGCGGAAATGCTGATCGATACCGGCCACACGTCCAAGGGCCGCATTGTGGCGCAGGGCGGATCGGCAGGCGGCATGCTGATGGGCGCCATTGCCAATCTGGCGCCTGAACTGTGGGGGGGCATTCTGGCCCAGGTGCCGTTTGTCGACGTGCTTAACACCATGCTGGACGAAACCTTGCCACTCACCCCGCCGGAATGGCCCGAATGGGGTAATCCGCTGGCCTCGTCCGATGACTACGCCCGCATCGCTGCCTATGCTCCTTATGAACAGGTCGTGGCCCAGGATTATCCGCCGATCTTTGCCCTGGCGGGCCTCACCGATCCGCGCGTCACCTATTGGGAGCCGGCCAAATGGGTGGCCAAGCTGCGCGCAACCAAGAGTGGTGCTGCGCCATTATACCTCAAGACCAATATGGGCGCCGGCCATGGCGGCGCCTCGGGGCGCTTTGATCGGCTCAAGGAAACGGCGATGTGTTACGCCTTTGCGCTGAATGCGGTTGGTTTGGAAGGATCATTCACTTCCAACTAATTGTTGCCGCTATCAAAACGCCCTATACCACCCCTACTTCCCGCAGCGTCTTTGCCAAATGGAGGCCATTATGACGACCAAGTTCACCCTACCACCCCTGCCCTACGCCTATGACGCGCTGGGCCCCTACATGTCGGCCGAAACGCTTGAGTATCATCACGACAAGCACCACCAAGCCTATGTGACCAATGGTGAGAAGCTGCTCGAAGGTTCGGGCCTGGAAATCCTGCCGCTTGAAGACATCGTCAAGGAATCACACGGCAAGAATGCCGGCCTGTTCAACAATGCCGGCCAGCATTACAACCACGTGCACTTCTGGAACTGGATGAAGCCCAATGGCGGTGGCAACAAGCTCCCGGCCAAGCTGCAGGCGGCCATCGATGCCGACCTGGGCGGGTTTGACAAGTTCCGCGCCGATTTCATCGCTGCCGGCACCACCCAGTTCGGTTCGGGCTGGGCCTGGCTCTCGCTCAAGAACGGCAAGCTGGAAGTCTCCAAGACACCCAATGGCGTGTCCCCGCTGATCCACGGCGCCCACCCAATTCTGGGCGTCGATGTTTGGGAGCACTCCTATTACATCGACTACCGCAATGCCCGTCCGAAATACCTGGAAGCCTGGTTCGACAATCTGGTAAACTGGGAACATGTCGAACTGATGTTTGACGAAGCCCGATAAGACCCGCAGGCCCCGGTTTTCCACCGTATGCCAAACCCGTCAGCGCCGCGCGCTGGCGGGTTTTTTGCTGCCTTGGTCCGAGTTTTTCCCCGTCGATTTACAGCAATGTGCTGCGCCCCCCTTCAACCGCCCGGCAGAGCGTGGTAACGCTTTGTTTACTATTTGAGGGGGTCTTGTGACACAATCCGCCAAGGTCGTTGCCATTATCGCGGCAAGCCCGGCGCTATCGTCCTTGTTGGCGATGGTGGTTGCTGGTGACTCCCGTCTCAAGGTCCGCATTTTCGAGACCGAACTCGAACTCATCGCCTATATGCGCCTCGCTCCCATCGATATGCTGGTGTGCGATTTCGACCGTGAAGAGCGCCCCGCCCATGAGATGGTCGAGAGCATCAGGCTCAATGGCGAACTGCTCAGCCAGGATGTGCCGGTGATTGCCCTCACCCGCAATATCACGCCACCCATGCGTGCCCAGGCGATCAGCGCGGGCATTGATGAGGTGCTGATCAAGCCGATGTCGCCGCGCTACTTGCTGCAGCGTATCCAGATCCGGCTTCGCACCCGCAGCGTGGTGGGAACCCTGGGCGGCTATCGCGGGCCCGAGCGGCGCAATCGCATCTTCGCCCCGATCCCGACGCCGGCGCCGTCGCGCCGCGTGACCGACAATGTGGTGTCGCTATTTCCCGACCGCCGCAAGCCGCTGCATCCCGGGCTGTAGCGTTGGGCCTCCCTAGCGGGCTTCGCTGACCAACCGGCTGATCCGGCTCCATAGATCTTCTATATTGTCGGCAAACTGGATCGCCCGCTCATGGCCCGGCAATCCCGGCGACAGCACGTCCGCCGCATAGCCGCGCATGACTTCAAAGGCACGGTGGCGATTGAGCATGACCACGGGCAGGTTCCGCCCCTTGGTCTTGCCGGTCGACCAGACCCCGAACAATTCGGTGGCCGACCAGAGCGAGCCGGGCAGCGCCACCAGTCCGTCAGCCAGGGCAGAGACCCGCTCGAAGCGGGCCGCCTGGTCCTCCAACGCTTCCACGGTCACGCCCTGCAGCGCTGGCGGCAACACGAAACTGGTATCGGCCACGATCCGCACGGACCCGCCGGCCGCCCGTGCTGCGGTAATCAACGGAATTGGGATGCTGTTGCCTTCTACCAGGCAGACCAGTTGCGCCCCGCGTTTGGCGAAATAGGTGCCGGTCTGGCTCATCAACGAGGCACGCTCGGGGTCGCCCGGTCCCTTGCTGGACGCGAAAACTGCGAGGATAGGTCCGTTTTTGGTGGGCTCCATACTGGTCACCGTCCGCGCTTCAAGCCGCCGAGGATACCGCGAACCAGCGCGTTCCCCAGTCGGTTGGCGACCGTGCGGGCCAGCGAATTCATCGCGGCTTCGGCCGGCGTCTGGCGGGTGGAGCGCCGTGCGGGTCGCGCCTCCTGATAGGTGCGCTCGGCGCTCTTGCGTTCCTGCTCTTCCAGCTGCTGGCGCTCTTCGGCCAATTGCTTGTCGCGGGCCGAGCGGGCCAGCACCTCAAAGGCCGAGTCGCGATCGATAGCCGTATCGTACAATCCCACCACCGGCGAAGCCGCCATGAGGGCCGCCCGCTCTTGCGGCAGGATGGGCCCGACCTGGGCCGAGGGCGGTCGGATCATGGTGCGGCCAACCATTGAGGGCACGCCCTTGGACTCCAGCACTGAGACCAGCGCCTCACCAATTCCCAGCTGGGTGATGACATCTTCCGTGGAAAAGGCTGGGTTGGGGCGGAAGGTCTCGGCAGCGACGCGCACCGCCTTCTGCTCGCGCGGGGTATAGGCGCGCAGCGCATGCTGCACCCGATTGGCCAACTGGGCCAGTACCGAATCAGGAATGTCGACCGGGTTCTGGGTAACGAAGTAGACGCCGACGCCCTTGGAACGTACCAGCCGCACCACCTGCTCGACCTTGTCGATCAGTACCTTGGGCGCATCGTCAAACAGCAGATGGGCTTCATCGAAAAAGAACACCAGCTTGGGTTTGTCGACATCGCCGATTTCGGGCAGTTCCTCGAACAACTCGCTCAGCATCCAGAGCAGGAAGGTGGAGTAGAGCCGCGGCGAACGCATCAGCTCGTCGGCGGCCAGAATGGAAATAAAGCCGCGCCCGTCGCGGTCGGTCCGCAGCATATCTGCGATAGCCAGCGCCCGCTCGCCAAAAAAGCTCTCGCCACCCTGCTGCTCGAGCACCAGCAGCGCGCGCTGGATGGCGCCAATCGAGGCGGTCGAGACATTGCCGTAATGGGTCGAGATCTCCTTGGCGCGCTCCTGAACATTGATCAAAAGGGCCCGCAAGTCCTTGAGATCAAGTAGCAAAAGACCTTCGTCATCGGCCAGCTTGAAAGCGATATTGAGCACGCCTTCCTGGGTGTCGTTGAGCTCGAGCATACGGCTGAGCAGCAAAGCGCCCATTTCCGAAATGGTGGTACGGATCGGATGGCCCTGCCGCCCGAACAGGTCCCAGAACATCACCGGGAAGATGTCGTCCTTGAAGTCGGTAAAGCCGATTTCCTGGGCGCGCTGGGTCTGCCAACCCTGTGCCTTGCCCATCTTCGCGACGCCCGACAGGTCACCCTTGATATCGGCGGCAAAGACCGGCACGCCAGCGGCAGAAAATCCCTCGGCCATCACCTGCAGCGTCACGGTCTTGCCGGTGCCGGTTGCGCCGGTGACCAGGCCGTGCCGGTTGCCATATTTCAGGGCAAGGTATTCCGGCTGCGTGCTGGTGCCCAGAAAGATCTTGTCGTCAACGAGCATTGGCAACCATCCTTGAAAGTTGGGTTCTTATAGCCGTCCGTACGCGCATGGGACAACTCGTAACTCGGTTTTCCAATGACCATGGCGGCGTGGCGCCGCTCTTGCCGCGTCGACGTCCTGGCGAGCGATCCTGGTCCGGAGCAGACAACGGCCCAGCAGTTCCCCGCTCGAACAGGCTGACGCTTGCCAACCTCAGTTGACGCTCACTAGCGAACCACTGCCCGCATTTCACCCACGCGATCGCCGCGCACGCTTTTGATGGGTTGGTGAGCAAAACCCTCCAGCACGGTGCGCTGGCCGGCATCGGGTTCTGCGATCTCAAGCAGCAGGCTGGCTATCATGGCCAGTGACGCGGGGATGCTGCCATCGTCGCATTTCAGGGCGTAGCCCCAGCCCTTGTCGCGGATGGCACCACATTGCACGCCATCGGCCCCATATTTCTGCATCACCCGACCGTTGAAGGCCGCCATGATCAGGTTATCGGGACGGCCCGTGCCGGCCACCAGATGGGGATGAGTTGTGGCAGCATCGAATAAGCGCGTGGCGGCGGTAGCCAATTCGGCAGACAGGCCGTGCCCGGTAGCCATGCGAGCAAATCCCTGGGCAAAGGCACGGAGCGGGGCGGCATAGGTGGGAATGGAACAGCCATCAGTGCCGCATTTGGCTTCATTCACGGGCTCACCGATGACAGCCTCGATCACCGCCCGCACCTGTTGCTGCACCGCATGCTCGCGCCCCGCATAACCTGCCGTCGGCACCCCCATTGCCCGGGCAACGCTGAGCATGCCCGCATGCTTGCCCGAACAGGCATTGTGCAGATTGGACGGCTTGGCGCCCTGCGCCCGCAGCGTGGCGCGCGCCGCAGCGTCAATTGGCTGATGGGCGCCGCATTCGAGATCGGCTTCAGACAGGCCAAGGCGGCTCAATAGTCCCGACGCCACGCTCACATGGCGGTCTTCGCCAGTGTGCGAGGCGCAGGCCAGCGCCAGCTCTTCAGCACTATGGTGAAACTGCTCGTCGGCGTGGCGGGCGAAGATGGCCAGGGCCTGTATCGACTTGATGGCGGAACGCGGAAATACCGGCCGCTCGATATCGCCAGCCGAGGCAATGATCCGCCCATCCGCATCGATTACCACATAGGCGCCACGATGCCGGTTCTCGACCCAGTTGCCACGCGTGGTTTCGGCGAGAATTGGGTTGGCATCCATCAAAAAACTCCGGTCCAGGCTGCCTTCAGAACAGCGCGGGACCGGAAAAGTCAATATTGCATGGGAAGGCGTGGAGGTCGGCACGACATGGAATGGCGTCCGGCGCCTAGATATCGGTGTCGTAAATCAGGGTCAGAAACTTCGAATTGACCCAGCCTCTGGTGACAGAGCGCTCCACCAGGCACCAATCCGATCCAGCCTCAAAACTGATGCAGCGCTCGACCCAGACTGCAGTGCCGGGTGCGACGGCGCCGGTTTTCCGGGAGTAGCTGGCAGGCCATTTGCGGACATTGAGCTGGTCCCACTCGGCAACGCCAGTGACGGCGGCCAGATGGTCCACGCGGTAGCCGGCAGCCATGGCCGGCTGAACGGCCAAAGCGCCAGCGGCAGTGATGACCAGACCGCACAGGGCGGCGATGACGACTTTTTCCTGCTGCTTGTTCATGTCAGTCTCTCCCTCAAGAGCCGTTGCCTAGCTTGAGAGAGAATGCGCCGCCGGCCTTGAACCGGCCCTGAGACGGCCGTTCAGTATCCGTTCATCCTGGTCCAATCGCGACAATATTTATGGCGCGAGACTGATCGCGACCAACTGAATCCATATTTGCATAGTAAATGTGCACAAACTGCACTTGTAGTTTTAATGGGCATCGACGTAACTGTTGCCGATGCCCAATCCCGACCTCTCCATCCTGATCATCGATGAAAACCACCTTCGCGCCTCGATCATCGAGGATGGTTTGCGTGAGGCTGGACATGGCCGCGTAGCAGTCATGCACGATGTCAACGACGTGGCGCGGACCATCACGAACATGTCGCCCGATGTCATCGTCATTGATCTGGAAAATCCCAAGCGCGACACGCTGGAGCATTTCTTTTCGCTATCACGGGCTGTTCAGCGCCCCATCGTGATGTTCGTGGACCGCTCTGATGGCACCATGATTGACAAGGCCGTCGCGGCCGGGGTCTCGGCCTATGTCGTGGACGGCCTGAAAAAAGAGCGCATCAAACCCATTCTTGACGTGGCGATTTCGCGTTTTCATGCCTTTGCCACGCTAACGCGAGAACTGGCGCAGGCGCGCAGCGAGTTGGAAGACCGCAAGATCATCGACCAGGCCAAGGCGATTCTGATCAAAACGCGCGGCCTGAGCGAGGCCGACGCTTACACCCTGCTCCGCTCAACTGCCATGAACCAGAACCGAAGGATGGTCGACATCGCCCAAAGTCTTGTCACCGCCGCTGATCTGCTCGGCCCATAGGAATGCACATGTCCACGACCCATTTGACCGCTGGTTTTCTGCCCTTGCTCGATAGCGTGCTGCTGGTGCTGGCCCGGGAAAAAGGCTTCGCCGAGGCCGAAGGGCTGGACTTGACCCTGGTGCGCGAAACCAGTTGGGCAAATATCCGCGATCGAGCGGCATTGGGGCACTTCGATGTTGCGCAAATGCTCGCTCCGATGCCGCTGGCAGCCAGCCTGAACCTGACGCCGCTTGCTACCGAGATGATCGCACCGGTGGTGTGCGGACTGGGAAACAACGCTATCACGGTGAGCACGGAACTTTGGACGGCGATGGCCGAACATGGCGCGCCGCAGGATCTGGCGGCCGGCCCATCCGGCGCGGCCCTTGCCAGGGTTGTGGCGTCTTCCCAGCGGAAGCTACGTTTTGGCGTGGTGCACCAGACGTCGTCGCACAATTACGAATTGCGCTACTGGCTAGCGGCGAGCGGCATTCGGCCCGACCGTGACATCGAGATTGTGGTGCTGCCGCCTTCCCTGCTGCCCGATGCGCTGGGCGGTGGAGGCCTTGACGGCTATTGTGTGGGCGAGCCGTGGAACAGTATCGGCGTAGCCAGCAAGGGCGCGCATATGGTGACCACCAAGGCCGCCATCTGGCAAGCCAGTCCCGACAAGGTGATTGGCATGCGAGCAAGCTGGGCCGAACAAAACCCCGAGCTGGTGGCGTCGATCATCCGCGCTATTTATCGCACCGGGCAGTGGTGTGCGGACCCGGCCAATCTTGTCGAGACAGCACAGATCATGGCGGGGGCAGCATATCTGGACGCCAGCCCGGAAATTGTGGCGCGCGCACTTAGCGGTCAGTTTGATATCGGCGCCGGTGAAATCCAGCACGTGCCCGATTTTTTCATTGCCCACGCCAGCGCTGCCAACTTTCCATGGAAGAGCCATGCGTTGTGGTATTATTCGCAGATGGTGCGTTGGGGCGAGGTGGCCTATGGCGCCAGCGATGCGGCGATCGCTGCGGCCTGTTTCCGACCCGACCTCTATCGCGCAGCGTTGGCGCCGCTGGGCGCGAATGTGCCGATCCTGGACAGCAAAACCGACGGCACGCATGCCACTGCCTACGAGATCGCGGGCACGGCCGGTCCGCTGGTTATGGGAGCAGACCGATTTTTCGACGGTCAGAGCTTCGACCCGGCAGCGCTTGAACGCTACATCACCGATCAAACCCCAAACTGATCTAACAAGAATTAGGCACATACTTCGTCTGATCAAAAATTGCTCAAAGTGGCGTTGTTTTGAGCCACACCGGGCTTTCTGATTTTTCGGAAGAGATTCAGACTTGCGGCTCAAAGCACTGACAGAAAACGACAAAATAGCGCCAATTGAACTTGGCACACTTCCTGCAATGAAGTCTGCACAAGGCGCTCCTCCCAAGACGCTCCTTTGATCGACGTCCAGAGCTGGGCGTCACCAGGCAAAGCTGCCAACCGGTTTTCGCATGTGGTCCTCCGACCCTCGCGTCATCCAGTTGGCAGCTTTTTTGTTTTCCGGTCGGTGCAGATGGAGAATTCAATGACGACGACAACGACCAGACCGCTTTTCTCACGCTGCAGGCTGCCAGCCTTCCGCAGTCTTGCTACAGGAATGCTTGTGGCATGGCTGATTTTGCCAGTGAGCGTGCATGCGGAAATGCTCGACGTGGAAAAAGATGAGCTGAAATTCGGCTTCATCAAACTGACCGACATGGCTCCTTTGGCGATAGCCTATGAGAAGGGCTATTTCGAGGATGAAGGACTCTATGTAACCCTTGAGCCCCAGGCCAATTGGAAGGTCCTGCTGGACGGCGTCATCACCGGATCGCTGGACGGCGCCCACATGCTGGCAGGTCAGCCGCTGGCCGCAACCATTGGCTACGGCACCAAAGCCCATATCGTCACGCCCTTCTCGATGGATCTCAATGGCAATGCCATTACGGTATCCAATGTCGTGTGGGAGATGATGAAGCCCAATCTGGCGATGGATGCCGATGGCCGGCCGCAGCATCCAATCAGCGCAGCGGCGCTGCTGCCGGTCATTGACAGCTTCGCCGATGAGGGCCGCCCCTTCAATATGGGCATGGTGTTCCCGGTCTCCACCCACAATTACGAGCTGCGCTACTGGCTCGCCGCCGGTGGCATCAATCCGGGCTTTTATTCGCCTGACGATGTATCCGGGCAGATCGGCGCCAAGGCCTATCTGTCGGTGACGCCGCCGCCCCAAATGCCCTCCACCATGGAGGCCGGTACCATTGATGGCTATGCCGTGGGCGAGCCGTGGAACCAGGCTGCGGTGTTCAAGCAGATCGGCGTTCCGGTCATCACCGACTATGAAATCTGGAAAAACAATCCCGAGAAAGTTTTCGGGCTGACGGCCGAGTTTGTCGAGGCCAACCCCAATACCACGCTGGCCATCACCAAGGCGCTGATCCGGGCGGCACAGTGGCTGGACGAGAACGACAACGCCAATCGTCTGGAAGCGGTCGATATCCTGTCGCGCTCGGAATATGTCGGCGCCGATGCCGAAGTCATCGCCAATTCGATGACCGGCACGTTCGAATATGAGGCCGGCGACAAGCGCGACGTGCCCGACTTCAACGTGTTCTACCGCTATTTTGCGACCTATCCCTATTATTCGGATGCCGTCTGGTACCTGACGCAGATGCGGCGTTGGGGCCAGATCGCTGAAGACAAACCTGACGGCTGGTATGCCGAGGTCGCCACGTCCGTCTATCGCCCTGACATCTATCTGCAGGCCGCCCGCATGCTGGTTGACGAAGGCATGATCGCCGAGAGCGACATCCCCTGGGACAGCGATGGCTATCGCGCTGCCACGGCCGAATTTATCGACGGCATTGCCTACGATGGCCGCACCCCCAACGCCTATATCGACAGCCTGCCGATCGGTCTGAAGACCGGCGAGACGGCGGCGTCGAAGTAGTCCCGAGAAGCACGGTCGGGCCCTGCGGTCCGACCCCCGCATCGCGTCGAAAACAGGATCACACTCATGAGTATCGCCAGTGACGTTTCCCTCAAGGCAGGTTCGGCCGAACGCCGCCAGAAGCTGTTTGCCGGCATCAACCGGGCCGGAGCCTGGCTCAGCGCGCTCGGGCTGGGTTGGCTGACACCGTTGCTGAAGATCGCGGCGGGCGACAATCCCCGCGAACAGCTGGGAGAACTGCGCGACAGCCTGGTGTTTCCGCTGATGGGTCTGGTGATCTTCGGCATGGCGTGGGCGGCACTTGCGCCGCAGGTGCAGACCTCACTGGGCGCCATTCCCGGCCCGGTGCAGGTGTGGGAGCAGGCGGGCGCGCTGTGGCAGGACCATGTCGACGAACGGGCGAAGGAAACTGCCTTTTACGAGCGACAGGATGCGCGCAACGCCAAGCTGGTGACCGACGGCAAATCCGACGATGTCAAATCACGCAGCTTCACCGGCAAGCCGACCTATATCGACCAGATTGTTACATCCTTGAAAACCGTAGGTCTGGGTTTCGTGATCGCCACGATTATCGCTGTGCCGTTGGGCATTGCGTCGGGGCTCAGTCGAGCGTTCAATGGCGCACTCAACCCGCTGGTGCAGTTGTTCAAACCAGTGTCGCCACTGGCCTGGCTGCCCATCGTCACCATGATCGTTTCGGCGGTTTATGTGGACGCCAACGGGGCCTTCCCCAAGGCGCTGATCATCTCGGCGGTCACCGTCACACTGTGCTCACTTTGGCCAACCCTGATCAACACCGCATTGGGTGTCGCCTCGATCGACAAGGATCTGGTCAATGTCGGCAAGGTGCTGCAGCTATCGACCTTTACCACCATCTCCAAGCTGGTGCTGCCCTCGGCCATGCCGCTGATCTTCACCGGATTGCGCCTGTCGCTGGGGGTGGGCTGGATGGTGTTGATTGCCGCAGAGATGCTGGCGCAGAACCCCGGCCTGGGGAAATTCGTCTGGGACGAATTCCAGAACGGTTCGTCCAACTCGCTGGCCCGCATCATCGTGGCCGTGCTCACCATCGGCATTATCGGCTTCATGCTTGATCGGGTGATGTTCACCCTGCAAACCGCCTTCACCTTCTCGTCCAACCGCTAGGAGGCGCCAATGTCCGTCATTCTCCAACTGTCCGATGTCTGCAAGCATTACGGCGACGGCGCCAAGCGCGCAGACGTCCTCTCGGGCATAAATCTGAGCGTTGAAGAAGGCGAGTTTGTCGCCATTCTTGGCTTTTCGGGTGCCGGTAAGACCACGTTGATTTCCCTGCTGGCGGGGCTGGTCGAGCCCGATCGCGGGGGGATCATTCTCCGCAATCGGGAGATCAGCGGCCCGGGGCCGGAACGCGGCGTGGTGTTCCAGTCCTATTCGCTGATGCCCTGGCTGACGGTCGGCGGCAATGTCGATCTGGCCATCAATGCGGTGCACAAGTCGATGAGCCGGGCCGAGCGGCTCGCGCTACGTACCCACTATATCGGCATGGTTGGCCTGGCCCACGCCGTTGATCGCCGGCCAGCCGAATTGTCGGGGGGAATGCGCCAGCGGGTTGCCGTGGCGCGGGCCCTGGCGATGCGGCCGGAAATCCTGTTGCTGGACGAGCCGCTATCGGCGCTTGACGCCTTGACCCGCTCCAAACTGCAGGACGAGTTCGCGCTGATCTCGGAAGCCGAGAAGAAAACCATCATTCTGATCACCAATGATGTGGATGAGGCGATCCTGCTGGCCGACCGGGTGATCCCGCTGACGCCGGGGCCGGGAGCGACACTGGGACCCGAATTCGTGGTCGGCATCGAGCGACCGCGCGAACGGGCCGCACTGAACGGCGACGACCGCTTCATCGCGTTGCGACGCAAGATCACCGAGTATCTGATGGATGTTGGTGCCGGACGCAATGCGATGGGTGAGCGCGACGTCGCCCTGCCCAATGTGGTGCCGATCAGTCGCGACAAGTCGCAGAAGCTCCCTGCCGCCTATGCAAAGGCCGCCGCTTCACCGACGGCAGCCGGCTATGTCGAGTTCTCCCGGGTATCCAAGGTCTATCCAACGCCCAAAGGCCCCCTGACAGTGGTCGATGGTTTCGACTTCAAGATGAAGAAGGGTGAGTTCGTTACCCTGATCGGCCATTCGGGCTGTGGCAAATCCACGGTGCTGTCCATGGTCGCAGGTCTCAACCCGATCTCCTCGGGCGGCATCGTGCTGGACAATTGCGAAGTGGTTGGCGCTGGCCCGGACCGAGCGGTGGTGTTTCAGGCCCCCTCGCTGATGCCGTGGCTGACGGCGCGGGAGAATGTGGCGCTGGGTGTCGACCGGGTCTATCCCAATGCCAGCAGCGCCGAGCGGCGTGATGTGGTGGAGTACTATCTCAACCGGGTCGGGCTGGGCAACGCCATGCATCGGCAGGCGAGCGAGCTGTCCAATGGTATGAAGCAGCGGGTCGGTATTGCCCGCGCCTTTGCGCTGTCGCCCAAGCTACTGCTGCTCGATGAACCCTTTGGCATGCTCGACAGCATCACCCGCTGGGAGCTGCAGGATGTCTTGATGGAGGTCTGGGCCAAGACCAAGGTCACCGCCATCTGCGTCACCCATGACGTCGACGAGGCCATCCTGCTCGCGGACCGCGTGGTAATGATGTCCAACGGCCCCAATGCCCGCATCGGCAATGTGATGGAGGTGGACCTGCCCCGTCCCCGTTCCCGTAAGGCTCTGCTCGCCCACCAGGATTACTACGCCTATCGCGAAGAGCTGTTGGGCTTCCTGGAGGCCTATGAAGGTGGCGCCAACCCCGATCAGGCAAGCCTTGATCGCATTCGCAACAAGCGGGCGCAGCGCAGCGCCGTGGGCCAACTGCCCAGTTCGGCGGCATAGCAATGACCCTTCCGGTTGCCAACATCACGACGCGCACCACCTGCCCCTATTGCGGGGTCGGTTGTGGGGTGCTGGCGACACCGCAGCCCGATGGCAGTGTGGCGATTGCCGGCGACCCCGAGCATCCGGCCAATCTTGGCCGGTTGTGTTCCAAAGGGTCGGCGCTGGGTGAGACGCTGGGGCTGGAGGGGCGGCTGCTCTACCCGGAAAGTGATGGTGTCAGAGTCACTTGGGACGTCGCGCTCGAGCGCGTTGCCAACACCTTCAAGCGGACAATCAACGCGTTTGGACCCAATTCAGTGGCGTTTTATGGCTCCGGCCAGCTGCTGACAGAGGATTATTACGTGGCCAACAAGCTGATGAAGGGGTTCATCGGCTCGGGCAATATGGACACCAATTCACGGCTCTGCATGGCCTCTTCGGTGGCCGGCCACAAGCGGGCTTTTGGTTCTGATACCGTGCCGGGCAATTACGAAGATCTTGAGCTGGCCGATCTGGTCGTGCTGGTGGGCTCCAATCTGGGCTGGTGCCATCCGGTGCTGTATCAGCGCATCGTCAAGGCCAAGGCGGAGCGGCCCGACATGCGGGTCGTACTGATCGATCCGCGCCGCACGGTCAGCGCCGACATCGCCGATTTGCACCTGGCCGTGCAGTCCGACGGTGACAGCGCGCTGTTTGTCGGCCTCCTGGCCCATCTGGCCAATGCCGGCATCGCGGCCCCCGACTTTGTTATCGATCACACCAGCGGCGTGGACGCCGCGTTGCTGATTGCCGAAGACTGGGACCTGGCGCGCGTGGCCGCCGTCACCGGCCTGGCCGAGAAAGCCATTGCCCTGTTCTACGACTGGTTCGCGCGTACCGAAAAAGCGGTCACCGTCTATTCGCAGGGCGTCAATCAATCGGCATCCGGTACCGACAAGGTCAATGCCATCATCAACTGCCATTTGCTGACGGGCCGGATCGGACGGCCCGGCATGGGGCCGTTCTCGGTTACCGGCCAGCCCAATGCCATGGGTGGGCGTGAAGTGGGCGGGCTGGCCAATACGCTGGCGGCCCATATGGATTTTACCCCGGACGCCATTGAGCGGGTCGGGCGGTTTTGGGGCAGTGACAGTATCGCGACCGAGCCGGGCCTGAAGGCCGTTGACCTGTTTGCCGCCATGGGTCGGGGCGAGATCAAGGCGGTGTGGATCATGGCGACCAATCCGGTCGATTCCATGCCTGAGGCCGATATGGTGCGGGCCGCCCTCGCCGTCTGCCCCTTTGTGGTGGTCTCGGACATGACCGGGAGCACCGATACCGGCGTCACCGCCCATGTCCGCCTGCCGGCGGCCGGATGGGGCGAGAAGGATGGGACAGTCACCAATTCGGAACGCCGCATTTCGCGCCAGCGGCCGTTTCTGACGCTCCCCGGCCAAGCGCGTCCTGACTGGTGGCTCATCAAGGAAGTCGCCCAGCGCATGGGTTTCGTCGATGCCTTCAGCTACGCCAACCCAGGCGAAATCTTTGCCGAACACGCCGCGCTGACGGCCTTTGAAAACGACGGCAGTCGCGACCTCGACCTGTCCGGTCTGCTCGACGCCGATTACGCCAGCCTGCCACCGACCCAATGGCCAGTGCGGCGCAAGCCGCGCGCCCGGATGTTTGGCGATGGCCAGTTCTTTACCCCCGACGGGAAGGCGCGCTTTGTCCCGGTGCTGCCACCGCCGCCCTTTGCGCCGCCGCCGGGCCGTTTCATCCTCAATACCGGGCGGGTGCGCGACCATTGGCACACCATGACCCGCACGGGCAAAACCGCACGCCTGTCGGCCCACTATGCCGAGCCGTTCGTTGAGGTTCACCCGACTGACGCGGCGCGGCTCAATATTCATCGGGCCACCTTGGTACGGCTCTCCAACCGACACGGCAGTGCAATTGTCCGCGCTCTGGTCACCGATCGGCAACGGCGTGGGCATCTGTTTGTGCCGATGCACTGGACCGACCAGTTCGCCTCCAATGGCCGCATTGATGCGTTGGTTGCTGCCAAGGTCGATCCGGTCTCCGGGCAACCGGCGCTCAAGATGGCCGAAGTGCATGCCGAACCCCTGCACACCACGCTCTATGGCTTCTTCGTCGCTACCCATCGGCCAATTCTCGACATGGAATACTGGGCGGTCGCAGCGGCCATTGGCGGCCTGCGCGGCGAAGTGGCCTGGCGGGAGCAACCGTCGGACTGGGGCGCCTGGCTGCGCAGCGCCTTTGCGCTGCCGGACGACGCCCAGATCGAAACCATGAGCGACGCCCGCTCTGGCCGCAGCAGTTTTGCCGTGCTGCAGGAGGGTCGCCTTGTCGTGGCCCTCTATGCCGCGCCCGATCCGGTGCTGGTGTCACGGCAATGGGCGGTCAGCCTGCTCAGTGCCGACGCGCTCACCGCCTCAACCGTGCTGGCTGGCCGACCAGGCGCCGACATGCCCGACGTTGGCGCCATTGTCTGCTCCTGCTTCTCGGTGGGCGCCAACACCATTGCCGCCGCCGTGACCGACCAGGGCTGCGTCACCGTCGAAGCCGTCGGCGCCTGCACCAGGGCCGGCACCAATTGCGGCTCCTGCCGCGCAGAAATCAGGGGGATTATCGATGCGCATTGTCTCGCCGCAGCCGAATAAAGCACGCATTGCGCCACTGGCTGTTCTGCCGGTGTTCTTCGATCTGATCGACAAGCGGGTGATTGCCATTGGCGGCTCGGAGCCCGCCACCTGGAAAATCGAGCTGCTGGCCGCTGCCGGCGCGCATGTGCAGGTGCTGGCCCCCGTCGAGACATGGTGCCAGGAGCTTATCGCGCTGGCCGAAAGCGGCACCGCCGCCGGCAGCATCAGCCTGGTTGACTGCCACTGGGCGCCCTCGGACCTTTCCGGCGCTGCGCTTGCCGTTGCCGACATCGAAGATGACGACGAGGCGGCCGCCTTTGTCGACGCCGCGCGGCATGAAGGCGTACCCTGCAATGTCATCGACCGCCCGGCCTTTTGCCAGTTCCAGTTTGGCGCCATCGTCAATCGCTCACCGGTGGTGATCGGGGTTTCCACGGCGGGCGCGGCGCCCATTCTGGGGCAAGCGGTGCGCCGGCGGATCGAAACATTGCTGCCGCACACGCTGAGCGCCTGGGCCAGGCTGGCGCAGGACGTGCGCGGCGCCGTCATGGCGCAGCTCGACGCAGGTCCGCAGCGCCGGGCGTTCTGGGAAAAGCTCGCCGAGCGGGCCTTTGGTGATGCTGGCCCGACCGCTGCCGACGCGAGAATTACCGGCGCTGGCAAGACCCCGGCCCCTGGACGGGTGACGCTGGTGGGCGCGGGGCCTGGCGATGCCGATCTGCTGACCATCAAGGCGGTGCGCGCGCTGCAATCGGCCGATGTGATCCTGTTCGACGACCTGGTGTCGGCCGAAGTGCTGGAACTGGCCCGCCGCGAGGCCAAGCGCCTGCTGGTGGGCAAGCGCGCGGCGCGCGAGAGCTGCAAGCAGGAAGATATCAACGCCATGATGCTGAACCTGGCGCGGCAGGGCAAGCACGTGGTTCGCCTCAAATCGGGTGACCCGATGATCTTTGGCCGGGCTGGCGAAGAGATCGACATGCTGGAGCGCCATGGTATTGCGGTGGCGGTAGTGCCCGGCGTTACTGCGGCTTTGGCGCTGGCCAGCCGGCTCAATCTGTCGCTGACCCATCGTGACCACGCCCAATCGGTGCGCTTTGTTACCGGCCATTCGCGCCGGGGCGGGCTGCCGGAAACGCTGAACTGGCAGGCGCTTTCGGACCCGGCGACCACCAGCGTCTACTATATGAGCCGCCGCACCCTGCCCGAAATCGTCAGCCGCCTTGGGGCGCAGGGGATGAGCCTTGAAACACCAGCGGTTATCGCCGGCAATGTCGGCCGGGCTGATGAGCAGGTCTGGCGCGGCACAGTGGGCGAAGCGGTCGCTGCCGTGACCGCATTCCCGCTGTCGGCGCCGACCATCTTTGCCGTGGGTGATGCGCTGAAACGGGCAGATTCCGGGCGTCTTGCTCTGGTGGCGAGCGCCTAGCAATATGTTAGCAATAGTGCCACCTGGCGAGGGTGCAAATGACCTGTGGGTGGGGCGCTACCCCACCCTGATATGTCCGATGCCCTTCAGGGCAATCTCGTCCAGGCTTTCGGCATATCCCGCGTCGGCATAGCGCATCACGCCGAGGGCGGTATCATTGGTCAAAGCATGTGTTAGCCGTTCTGTAGCCTGTTCTGTCCCATCGGCGATTACCGTGACCCCGGCCGAGGTCATGTAGCCGGCATAGCCGCCACCGCCGGAATGGACCACGACGAGGTCGGCCATGGACGAGCAGAGCAGCATGGCGTCGAGAATGGGCCAATCGGCGATGGCGTCCGAGCCGTCCTGCATGTTCTCGGTCATGATATTGGGGTGCGCCATGGCGCCGGCGTCGAGATGATCGCGGCTGAAGGCGACCGGCCCGGCAAGTGTGCCGTCCGCGACCATGGTGTTGACGGCCCGGGCCAGTGCGGTGCGCTCGCCATGCCCGAGCCAGGCGATCCGCGCCGGCAGCCCCTCGAACGGCACATGCCGACGCGCCAAGCCAATCCAGTTGGTGACGATTGTGTTGTCGGGGAACATCGCCAGCAGCGTGTCGTCGATCTTGCGAATGTCCTCCGGGTCGCCCGACAGGACCATCCAGCGGAACGGGCCGATGGCGCGGGCGAAGAGCGGTCGCAGATAGGCCTCGGTGAAAATCTTGATATCGAAGGCATTTTCCACCCCGCCCGCCCTGGCGTGGGTGCGGATCAGATTGCCATTGTCGAACACCTCGCTGCCGGCCTGCTGGAAGGCCAGCATGGCGCGGACATGGTCGACGATGGAGGCCTGGCTGGCCGCCATCAACTGGCCCGGCCCTTCCACCCGCAGGCGCTTTACTTCGGCCATGCTCATGCCCTTGGGCACATAGCCATAGACCAGGTCGTGGGCGCTGGTCTGGTCGGTGACGATATCGGGCACGATGCCGCGGCGGGCGATCTCGGGATAGATGTCGGCGGCATTGCCGACCAACCCGATCGAGGTCGCCCGTTTCTCGGCCACGGCCCTGTCGATCATCGCCAGCGCCGTATCGAGGTCGGGGGCGATGGCTTCGAGATAGCCGATCTCTTGGCGCTTGGCCGCCCTCTCGGCATCGACATCGACGCAGAGGATGGCTGCCCCCGCCATGCGCCCGGCCAGCGGCTGCGCGCCACCCATGCCGCCGAGACCGGCGGTGAGAATGAAGCGACCCGCAAGGCTGCCGCCAAAGCGGTTTTCGGCGATGCGCATGAAAATCTCATAGGTGCCCTGGATCACGCCCTGGCTGCCGATATACTGCCAGGCACCAGCGGTCAGCCCGCCCCAGCAGATCAGGCCCTTCTTCTCGAGTTCATAGAACACCTCGGCCCTGGCCCATTGCCCGACAATGTTGCAATTGGCCATGATGACCAGCGGCGCCCTGGCGTGGGTCTTGAGCAGGCCGATGGGCTTGCCCGACTGGATGATCAGCGTCTGGTCCTCGTCCATTTCCAGCAAGGTTTTGACGATGGCCCTGTGGCTGGCCCAGTTGCGCGCCGCCTTGCCCAGCGCCGCGTAAATGATCAGCTCTTCGGGATTTTCGCCGACGCTGAGCACATTTTCCAGCAGCCGCAGCAGCGCCTCCTGCCGCCAGCCCCTGGCGCGCAGCTCCGGGCCGCCGGGAATGGGGAAATTCGGGTGACGCGGGTTGGGTGTGGGCATGTCTGGCTCTCCTCTCTTCCCGCAGGAAGAGCGACAATTGCGGTCGGCATCTATCAGTCGACACCCCCCTTGCGGGGAGGGATCAAGAGTGGGGGGCGGTTGGCCCCGATATCCGGGCCAAACCCCACCCCCTCCCAACCTCCCCCGTCAAGGGGGAGGTGTTACTCCGCGTGTGTTGCTGGGGTCGGCATCACTCGCCTGCCGACCCAGATCCAGCGCATATTTGGCCAGCTCGATCCCCATGCGTTCCTCAACGAAAGGATAGACCGTGGGGTCGAGGACCGATGAGCTGAGTGGAATGACGGTTTTGGGCACGTGCAGGACAAAGATCTGCATGCCGACCTCCAGCTGCCCGACGCTGAGCGGCTCGCCATCCACCGAGAGAGTGGTGATGACATCGGGGAAGGTTGCCAGCCGGGCGCCGCCCTTGTCGTCCACCGCCATGTATTCGTTCATCACGTGCAGCATGTCGCCCGACGCGAGCGTTACCGTGCCGATATCGAAGGCTTCCCTGGTGTAGAGCACCGATTTGTCGGTGATCCGCCCCTCGCACAGAATGGTACCGCCCGTGGTTTTCGCGATGGTGTCGATGATGGCCGTGCCGCCCTTGCCCTGGGCGGCCAGAATGGCCTCGCCCAGCTTGAGCGCCAGCGAAATACCGCCCAGCGCGGCGTGCCGTTGCACATAGCTGGCGCGTAGCGGATTGCGGCAGGAGGCGATGAAACCGCCCGACATGTCGGCGGCGGTGCGCAGGATCGGCGAGACTTTCGCCGTGGCGCCGCGCGTCACCAGCTCGATATAGCGGTTCTCGCTGCGATTGCCGCCGACGGCGGTCTGGATCATCTGTTCAGCTGAACCGGCCATGCCGATCGAGCCCATGTCGCCAGTGGGATGGGCCCGGATATCGCCAACGGCGTCGACCACCTTGGTGCCGAGAATGGCCGAGGGCAGCCAGCCGTTCAGCGTCGATGACTTGCCGTTCTGGCCGACCATCAGGCCGCTGAGCTTTTCGCCCAATGCGTCCTGCAGCAATTGCACGGCCTTGATGTAGTCGACGCCCTGCATTTCCCAGGGCGTGGTCGACGCCGGGGCGCCAATGGCGGCAGCGGTAGCAACCCAATCGTTCTCGTCGAGTTCTTCGATGCTGACCAGTTCAGGCTGGCCGGCATTGACCGCAGCCATGCCCAGCATGCGGCCATGATCGGCCCAGCCACCGCCGCCGGCGGCATATACCGAGCCGCCGCGCACCGCCGCTTCGACGTCCTTTTCGGTCAGAATTCGGCCCATCAGCTATCCTCCTGCAGTTTGGCATCAAGCGCCAGCACGGCCTGCAGCAGCACCGCCGCACCCAGCGCGATATCCTCGGTGGCGGCATGTTCATCGGGGGCATGGCTGCGCCCATCGCGGCAGGGCACAAAGATCATCGCGGCCCTGGTGATGCGTGCCATCCAGGCCGTGTCATGCCCGGCGCCCGACGCCATGCGGCGATGGCTGGCGCCGGCCGTTTCGCAGGCGGCATCGAGAATATCGAGCAGGCCGGGATCACAGGGCGTGGGCGAATTGTCCGAGACGAGGCGCGGCACCGAGACGGTGACGCCGGTCTTGTCGGCAATCGCCACCACGCCCTGGTCCAGTTCATCGATGAAACGCTCCATATCCTGGCGCAGTTCGGCCCGGGCATCAATCAGCATGCGCACACGGGCGGGGACCACATTGGCGGCGTTGGGGCTCATTTCGAACTCGCCAACGGTCGCGGCAAAATGGGCGGCGCCGCCGGCCAGCGCCCTGGCCAGTTCCTCGACCCCCAGGGCAATCCAGGCGGCCGTGCTCAGGGCGTCCTTGCGCGACCCCATAGGGGTGGTGCCGGCATGGTCAGCGCGGCCTTCGACGATGATTTCGATCCGGGTGATCCCGGCAATCGCGGTGACCACACCAATGTCGGTTTCCTCATTCTGCAGCACCGGCCCCTGCTCGATGTGCAATTCGAGAAAGGCCTTGATGTCATCACGCCAGGCCGAGCGATGCGGGTTGCCCCCGACAGCCGCAATGGCCTTTTCCAGCGTTGTGCCGTCACTCTCCCGGGTCAACCAATCCAGCGGGCGCGTGTCGCTCATGCCCCTGCTGCCGATGCAGGAGACCCCGAAGATCGAGACCTCCTCGGCCAGAAAATCCACCACTTCGAGGGTATGCTCGAGCACCCTGCCCTGATCGCGCAGCGCCCGCGCCACTTCGAGGGCGGCGATCACCCCGGCAATACCGTCAAAGCGGCCACCATCGGGGACAGTGTCGGAGTGCGAGCCGAGCATGATGGTGCCCAGCTCGGGGCGACTGCCCGGGATGGTGCCGATCAGATTGCCGGCGGCATCGATCTGGGTGACAGCGCCGACGGCCTGCATGGCCTGTTCCAGCCAGGCCCGGCCTTCGAGAAATCTTGGAGTGAAGGCACGACGGGTCCAGGGACGGCCGGGCTCGGTGATGGCGGCCAGCGCCTCGATATCGGCAGCAATGCGCTCGGATCGGATGGGGGTATTGGCGATCATGGGCGGGTCTCCTCGCGTCCGGCGGTTCCCCGACCCCCACCCTTGATCCCTCCCCACAAGGGGGAGGGAGACGATGGGTGCGCGTTCAGAGGCAGAAGACTGGTTTGGCGCAGGGCGAGCTTGCCTCCCCCTTGTGGGGAGGGAGTGAGGGTGAGGGTGCCGTTCACGCGCCCAGCTCCGGCCGCACGAACTGTCCAAAGCCCGGTGCGCCGACCTCGGTGCCGTCGAACACCTGCTGGCCGCGCAGATAGGTCAACCCGACCGTCCAGGGCAGTTCGATGCCGTTATAGGGTGACCATCCCACCACATTGTGCCCGCTCGCTGCAGCATCATAGCGCCCGGGACGCGGGAACAGCACCGTGATATCGGCGTCCTTGCCAGACCTCAGGGCTCCCTTGGCGTGGTCGATCCGAAAGTGTCTGGCCGGGTTTTCCGCCATCAACCGGGCGGCCCAGGTCAGCGGGATATCGCGTTCGAGCGCGCCTTTGACGAAAAGCGGCACCATGACTTCGATTCCGGGCACGCCCGAAGCATTGGCCAGCATATCGGCATTGGTCTTGCGGCCTTCCGACCAGCTCACGTGATCGGTCGACACCAGTGTGACATTGCCGGCGCGGACATGCTGCCACAGCTTTTCGACCTCGGCGTGGGGGCGGATCGGCGGGTTGATCTTGGCCTTGCCGCCGAGCCGGGAAACATCGTTTTCCTCGTCGAGCGTCAGATAATGGATGCAGCACTCGATGGTGGCGGCGAAGCCCTGCTCGCGATAGGTGCGCGCAATATCGTAGCCGCGCCCGAGCGAGCAGTGCACCACATGGGCCGGGCAGGCAGTGGCGGCGCCGGTTTCGTAAATCTGCAGACTGGCCAGCAGTTCGGCGAGCGGCGGACGGCTGAGGCCGTGGGCGCGGTAGTCGGTGATCCCGGCGGCCTGGACCGTGGCCATGGCGGCGCGGACCATTTCATCGTCTTCGTTATGGACGCCGGCGGTGAGGCCGGTTCTGGCGACGGCCGTGAAGCATTCCTCAAGCAAGGCAGGCGGGATGCGCGGGAAGCGGATCGGGTCAGTGCCGAAGGTGGAGAATTTGAATGCGGCAACGCCGGCGGCGGCCTGCTCGGCGATGCGGCTGGCGCCGTCCTGCGGGTCGATGGTGCCATAGAGCGCGAAATCCACCCGCGCCTGGGGGGTGGCATGGGCTATCTTGCGGCGCACCGCATCAGCCGAGCAGACCAGATTGCCCTCGTCATAGGGCATATCGACGATGGTAGTGACCCCACCGGCGGCGGCCGAGCGGGTCGACCAGACGAAATCCTCCTGGTCTTTCTGGCTGAGCGAATGCACCTGCGCATCGATGGCGCCGGGCAGGATCAGCGCGTTGCCCAGCTCGTGACGCTCATGGGCCGAGGGCGCCCTGCCCTCGCCAACATGGACGATCTTGCCCTGGCGCACCGCCACATAGCCATTCTCGATGATGAGATCGGGGAGCACGACGGTGCCGGCCAGCGTGAGATCGAAATCGGACATGTCACTGCCTCCAAGGGCTGGGGGTGGACCTGGCTCCCCCTTGCCGGGAGAGCGTGAGGGTGGGGGCAAAGCGCGGCGTTTGTTGCATAGCCCCACCCTTGATCCCTCCCCACGAGGGGGAGGGAGGCGACTGTACGGCCCGATCCCCGGTCACGCCGCCGCCCTCCCCGATTGGCCGGTGCGCATCATCAAGAAACGCTCCAGCGCCGACAGAGCGTCATAGATCAGCACGGCGAGCACGCCGACGATCAGCCCGCCCTGCAGCACAAAGGCGGTATTGTCCGAGAGCAGGCCGGCAATGATGACCTCGCCCAATGTGCGCGCGGCGACGGTGGAGCCGATGGTGGCGGTGGCCAGCGAGATGACCACTGAAAGGCGGATGCCGGCCAGGATGACCGGCAGCGCCAGCGGCAGTTCGACCTTGAGCAGGCGCTGCCAGCCGGTCATGCCCATGCCCTTGGCCGCGTCGGTGACGGCCGGTGGCAGATTGGTCAACCCGGTCAGGGTGTTCTCGAAAATGGGCAGCAGGCCATAGAGAAACAGCGCCACCAGGGTGGGCGCCGTACCAAAGCCGAGCATGGGCACCGCCAGCGCCAGCACGGCGACAGGTGGAAAGGTCTGGCCGATATTGGCAAGGCTGCGCGAGAGGGGCAGGAATTCGGCGCCAAAGGGACGGGTGACGATAATGGCGAGGCCCACGGCGATGAATGTTGCGGCAGCGGTTGCGGCAGCGACAATGGCCAGGTGATTGAGGGTGATGTCGAACAGGTTGCCCTGATTGTAGATGGCGGGTTGGCTGGATTTGGTGAACAGGCCGAAAAAGCCCGAGAACAGATCCGGCCTGACCAGCAACAGGCCGAGCAAGACCAGGGCCAGGAGCCGAATGAGATTGCCCGCCGTCATTGCGGCTGCGCCGCCAGACGCGACAGCGCGGCCAGCGTCACCCGACCAACAATCTGGCCGTCGCGTTGCACCGGCAGGGCGGGCCGCCCCGACCACAATAGTTCGGCATAGGCATCGCGCAACGAGGCCTCTGCCGGGACCGGAGCGCCGGATGCCTCGCCGGCCTCGATGTGGTCGGCAACCCTGGACAGCGAGAGCAGCCGGAAGGGCCGCTCGCTGGTGCCGATCAGTTCGGCGACAAAGGGCGTCGCCGGATGGGCAATGATCTCGGCCGGGCTGGCGCATTGCAGCAATTTGCCCTGATCCATCACCGCGATGGTGTGGCCGAGATGGATGGCTTCCTCCATGTCATGGGTCACCAGCACAATGGTGGTGCCAAACCGGCGCTGGATGTTGAGCAGATCCTGCTGCGCCTTGGCGCGGATCACCGGATCGAGCGCGCCATAAGGCTCGTCCATCAGCAGGACATTGGGTTCGGCAGCCAGCGCCCGCGCCACGCCGACGCGCTGCTGCTGGCCACCGCTGAGTTCATGGGGCAGACGATCACGGAATTCGGCCGGGTCGAGCTGAAACAGCGCCATCAGTTCATCGACCCGGCTGGCGATCCGCGGCTTGTCCCAATTGAGCAGCTTTGGCACGGTGGCAATGTTCTGCCCCACGGTGCGGTGCGGAAACAGCCCATGGCCCTGAATGGCGTAGCCGATGCGGCGGCGCAGTTCATAGGCGGGGATGCCGGCAATATCCTGACCATCGATGCGCAACGTGCCCGAGGTCGGCGTCACCAGCTTGTTGATCATGCGCAGCAAGGTCGTCTTGCCCGAGCCTGAGGTGCCGACGATGACGCAGATGGTGTGCGGCTGGATGGTCAGCGTCACGTGGTCCACTACGGCCTGGCCACCATAGACCTTGCTCAGGTCGTCGATCTCGATCATGCCTGCTGCCCCCCGCGCGATGTCAGTTCCACCAGCGCGTCGAGCACGACGGCGGCGGCGAAGGCCAGGGCCACGGTCGGCACGGCACCGAGCAGCACCAGATCCATGGCGGTCTGGCCAATGCCCTGAAACACGAAGACCCCGAAGCCGCCGCCGCCGATCAATGCGGCGATGGTGGTCAGGCCGATATTCTGCACCAGCACGATGCGGATGCCGGTCAGGATCACCGGAAAGCCCAGCGGCAGTTCGATATCAACCAGGCGTTGCCGGCCGGTCATGCCCATGCCCTTGGCCGCATCGATGGCGGCGGGCGAGACATTGTCCAGCCCCACCACGGTATTGGAGACAATGGGCAGCAGCGAATAGGCGAACAGGGCCACCAGTGCCGGCGCGGTGCCAATGCCGGAAATGCCGATGGCCGAGGCGCCCGGCACATTGGCGGCGATCCAGGCCAGCGGCGCAATCAGCAGGCCGAACAGGGCGATGGAGGGAATGGTCTGGACGATATTGAGCACGTTGAGCACCCCTGCCCGCAAGGGTTTGACCTTGTAGCAGAGGATGCCCAGTGGCAGGCCGACCAGCGTGGCGATGGCCACCGAACCAAAGGCCAGCACCAGATGGGTGCGCGCCTCGGCCCAGAAGGCGGGCGCGCGATTGGCGTATTCCTTGAGCATGGAAAGCTGGTCCCAGCCGCCGCTCCACAGCAGCAGCGCCATGGCTGCCGCCACCACCAGCAGCAGGGCAATCCGGATGAACGGACTGAAGCGCAGGCGGGTCAGCGCATCGGTCACCAGCAGGGCAAAGGCAAAGACCAGCAGCCAGAACCCCGCACCCGGCGAAACCCGGGCAAAGCTGTTGCCCGCCGGCGTCAGATAGGCGGCCGACTGCCCCATCAGCACGAACAGCACCGCCAGCACGAAAAAGCCGACAAGCAGTTTGGCGAGGGCGGAAAAGCGCAGCAGCGCGACGACAAACCCGGTCAGCAGCACCGCGGCAAGCAACAGGCCCAACTGGCCCGGCAGAGCCTCGGCCAGGCTCTGGGTTTGGCCCAGCACGATGCGGTTGGCACGGAACAGGGCGAAGGGCAGCGCGGCACCTGCCGCAGCAATCAGCGCGATCAGCACGCCAAGCTTGTCTAGTGCCAACCAGGTCGGTCGGGCGCCGGTCGCAGTGGTGGTGTCGGCTATGCTCATGCTGGCTCCGGAATGGTCAGTAGATGCGTCGCCCGAAGATGGCCCGGCTCGAGGAGAGCCGGGGATGGGGTGAGCGCATGGCCCTCACCCCGGTTTGCCGCTAGTCGAGGAAACCGCCAGTCGTCAGATAGTCGGTCGCCACGGCGGCGGAAGCCTCGCCACCCACCTGGACCCGGCCATTGAGGTCCTGCAGCACTTCAAGGGTCAGACCGGCGAAAACCGGCTTGAGCAGCTCTTCGATCTGCGGATATTCGGTGAGCACGTCCTCCCGGATGATCGGGGCGGGCTGGTAGACCGGCTGCACGCCCTTGTCATCCTCAAGCACCTTGAGTCCGGATGGGGCGATGCCGCCATCGGTGCCATAGACCATGGCGGCGTTAACGCCATTGGTCTGCTGGGCAGCAGCGGCAATTGTCGCCGCCGTATCGCCACCCGACAGGGTGATGAGCTGATCAGGGGTCAGGGCAAAACCATAGACTTCCTGGAATTTCGGCAGGGCAGCGGGCGAGTTGACGAACTCGGCCGAGGCGGCCAGCTTGACCTCGCCACCGCCGGCGACCCAGGCGCCAAATTCGCTGAAGGTGTTCAGATTATTGGCTTCGGCGACATCGGTGCGGATGGCGACTGCCCAGGTATTGTTGGCAGGCGATGGCGTCAGCCAGACGATCTTGTTGGCCTCGTAGTCGAGCTTGGCGGCCTCTGCATAGGCCAGCGCCGCGTCATTCCACAGCGGGTCATCGGCCTTCTCGAAGAAGAACGCGGCATTGCCGGTGTACTCAGGATAGATGTCGATTTCGCCGGCGGTAATGGCCTGCCGAACGATCGGCGTGCCGCCGAGCTGAATGCGGTCTTCGACGGCAATATCATTGGCCTCGAGCACCTGCTTGATGATGTTGCCCAAAACACCACCCTCGGTGTCAATCTTGGATGAAACAACAACCTGTGCATTCGCGGCCGTGACAGAAATGGCGAGCGCGGCGACGGCGCTCAGAAGCTTGGATGTGAGGCGCATTGGTTTCTCCGTTTTCTCCGGGCCCAGAACCCGGTTTTCCCTAACGTATCGACTTGGCAGAGCTGGGCTAGGTCTCAAATGCTAATTGATGGGGCCCAAGGCGAAAAACTCGTCCAATTCCATAATCGCCGAGTGGCCAATTAGTTCGTTCATAAAAGCGTCAGAGCCCAGGGCGATCTCGACGGCCTCCACTTCGGCCGAGAGGGGCCGATCAAGCGTGTAGTAGGCGGCATGCTGGCGCACGAGATCATAGACGATACCGGGGACATTGCCTGGCCGGTCGCCCGAAATGTCCATGGCCTGCGCTGCCAGAATGGCTTCGAGCGCCGCCAGACGGTTGAGTGCCAGCACCTGCCGTTCAAACCGCTCCACCACCAGGGGCAGAAAAGCGGCCTCGTCTTCGAGCCCGCCCGCGACCACCATGGAATTGGCCGAGATCGGGTTGGTCATGCTGAGAACGCGGGCAAACAGCTCGCCGGCCAGCTTGATGATCGGGCCAAAACCGGTGGCAATAGCGCCCGGCGCCACCAGATTGACCGGCAGGTCGCGCCGCCCGCCATTGCCGAGCAGGACACAGCGATTGAACGAATTGCGTGCCATATGGGCCAAACCCAGTTGGGCAGTCTGCAGGAACACGGTGACGTCGAGCGGCAGCGACCCACCCGAGGTCAGCACCTGCCCGCCGGCGACCACCGGGTTATCATCGGTGCGTCCGGTAGCGGCGAGCAAGGTCTTGCCGGCAGCGACCAGGGTTTCAAACCCGGTGGCAAACACCTGGCTCATCATGCGCAGGCTGAGAGGGTCCTGAATGTGGGTGGCGTTGGGCCAGTCCCAGCCCATGGCATTGAAATAGAGCCAGGCGCCAATGCCGGCCTCGCGCTCGGTGCCAACATGGGCCACCGCCTTCCAGGGGTCACGCGACGCGCCGAGCGCTCCCGCCGTTGTCAGCCCGGTGGCGAGCATGACGCGCACCGTCTTGGCCGCGTCGCGAATGGCATTGGCGGCGGCGGCATAGCCCACGGCATTGGTCGAAATCGAGGCCAGGCTGTCGCGCGGGGCGAGGCGGAACGGCTTCAGGCCAGCCCGGGCCAGGGCGTCGCTGGCCGGCATGCGTTGCCCGTCAAATGTGGCTTCGCCGGCGCCCGTCAACACAGCGCCGATCTGCCCCATCAGACCGATATCGGCGCAACCGATCGATCCGGTGCGGCGCACCACCGGCACCACGTCATGGGCGAGCAAGGCGAGATAGGCCTGCACCAGATGGGTGGTGCAGCCGACCCGCCCGGTCAACGCCATATTGACGCGAATGGCCATGGCGGTGCGAACGATCTCGCTGGAAAAGGCCTCGCCGGTGCCAAAGTGATGGGCGCGGACCAGGCCGAGATTGAACGCGTCGAGCTGGTCAGGCGTCCACTCGACGTCTTTCATGGCACCCACGCCGGTGGTGGCGCCATAAACAGCCTGGCCGCTGGCCATGGTCTGCTCGACGACGATGCGGGCACTGGCCACCCGCTTCAGGGCCGCGTCGTCGGCAATCAGGCTCCCCTGGCGGGCGCCGATCCGGGCGATATCGATAAAGCGCAACGGCTTGCCGTTGAGCGTAATGGGATCTGATCGCACCGGCATGACAAGTTCATTCATGCCGACAGGCTAGTGCAAAACCGGCTGGTTGGCATGCCCCAAATAATCAACCTAGCGTGCGGCTCATTTCATCCAGAACATCGGCACCAGATCAGTCGAGATGGGTTCATGCTGATCATTGGTGGCCATCACATCGGCCATGTGCGCCCACCAGCGCTGCATGATGGCGGTGTTGGGCAGGTCGGCCATGGTGTGATCCGTGCGGCGCCAGAGCACGCCGAACAGGATATTGGTCTCGGGGTCGAGATGGATGGAATAATCCTTCACCCCCGCCGCGTGCAGCAGCTCGACCAGTTCGGGAAAGATCTCGTCATGGCGCTTGCGGTATTCGGCTGCCATGCCCGGATTGAGCTGCATCTTGAAGGCGTGCTTTTCATAGTCGCCATTGATGATCATGCGCGCTGCCGCCACATGCGGAACAGAATGGGCAGCGCAATGACGACAATCAGCAGGCTGCCGGTAAAGATCGACATGACAATGCCCGGCACGTTGAGCAGGCCCAGACCAAAGGTCACCAGACCCATGATCAGGGCGGCCAGCACCACGCCGATGATAGAACCGGCACCGCCCAGAATGGAGACCCCGCCGAGCACCACCATGGTGATGGCTTCGAGTTCCCAGCCTTCGGCAATCGAGGGACGCGTGGAACCCAGCCGGGCCGTCAGCAGTACGGCGGCCATGCCACTCATCAGCCCGGTCAGGCAGAACAGGATAAACTTGATCTTGTCGACGCGGACGCCGGAGAACCGGGCGGCGACGTCATTATTGCCGATGGCGAAGACGCGACGACCGAAATTAGTGCGGTGCAGCAGCACCCAATAGATGATGGCGCAGACTGCAAACAAGACCAGCTCGAACGAGATCACCCAGCCCACATAGCCCTGCCCCAACCAGGCAAAGCTGGCCGGATAGCCCTTGAAGCTCTGGTCACCCAGGATGATGAAGCTGATGCCGCGAAACAGGCTCATCGTGCCGATGGTCACCACGATCGATGGCAGCTTGAGCCTGGTCACCAGAAAGCCGTTGAAGGCGCCGCAGGCAATGCCGGCGCCCAAACCAACGGCGACCAGTACCGGCGTATCGGCACCATATTGCAGGGCCAGCCCCATCAGCGTCGACGCCAGCGAAATGATGGCGGCAACCGACAGATCGATCTCACCGGAAATGATCAGCAAGGCCATGGCCAGGGCGATCAGCGCCTTCTCGGTGAAGTTGAAGGTGAGGTCGGAGAGGCTCCAGGCATTGAGGAAGTAAGGCGAGGCGAACGAATTGACGATGAAGATCGCCACGGCCACGAGAACCAGCAGGCTCTCCCAGCTCAGCACGGCCGATTTCAGCGGATTGTCTAGGCGATCAGGGAGCTGGCGGTGCAGGGATGTGTCAGTCATTGGCCGTCTCCGCAAGGATTGGCGGAACCGCCAAATGAACTCGGGCTCTCATCCCCCCTCCCAACCTCCCCCGCAAGGGGGGAGGTGCGGGCCGGCGATGGTGGCACGAGGCAGCCAAAAGCTGGATGCAGTACCTCCCCCCTTGCGGGGGAGGTTAGGAGGGGGGACGGTTGGGCAAGATAGTGGGTCATGATCCCGCCTCCGCCTTCTTCAAAATCACTCGCCCCTTGCTGGCTTCGCCGCGGGCGTTGAGGACGACGGCGAGCAGGATTGCGGCGCCTGAAATGGCCATCTGCCAAAAGGGGCTGATATTGATCACCGGCAGGGCATTGTTGATCACGCCCAGGAAAATCGCGCCCAGCAGCACGCCCGGCACGCTGCCAATGCCACCGGCAATCGACACGCCACCGATCACACAGGCGGCAATGATGGTCAGCTCATAGCCGCTGGCCACTTCGGTGGAAGCAATCACATAGCGCGAGATCCACAGATAGCCGCAGAATCCGGCAACGGCGCCGGCGATGGTGAACGCCAGGAACTTGGTCTTGCCCACATCGATGCCGGTATAGACCGAAGCTGTCGGGTTGACGCCAATGGCATAGAGCGAGCGGCCCAGCGGGGTGCGGGTCATCAAAATGTAGAACAGGGCTGCGGTCACGATGGCAAACCAGCTCAGCACCGGCAGGCCCAGGAAGACGCCGCGCTGCAGCGCGATGAAATCGGGGCTCATCTGCGCGGCATTGACCCAGGCGCCGCCCGAGATGACGAACACCAGGCCGCGGAAAATGGTCAGCGTACCCAGGGTCACGACGATGGGCGGGATATTGAGTTTCCAGACCAGCACGCCATTGAAGGCGCCAAGGCCAGCGCCGATGACGAGGCTGAGGGCCATCAATACCGGGATCGGAACGCCCGGGAAGGCCGCATTGAGCATGGCCACGACCATGCCGGTCAGCGCCAGATTGGCTGCCATGGACAGGTCGATGGAGCGCGTCAGAATGACCGCCATCTGGCCCAGCGCCAGCATCATCAGGATCGAGGAGTCGTTGAAAATGGTCAGCAGATTGCCCGGCTGGGAAAAGCGCGAGAAACGCATGGTAACCAGCACGACCACCAGCAGGATGGCCAGCGCGAGCCAGATTTCACGGTGTTTCAAGACGCGGTTCATGCTGCCTGCTCCGCAAGGATACCGGCCGCCAGACGCACCAGCGTCTCGGGCTTGAGGTCCCTGTTTTCAATGGTGTCGACCATGCGGCCCTCGCGCATCACCACGATGCGGTCGCTCATGCCCAGCACCTCGGGCAGTTCGGACGAGACCATGATGACGCTGAGCCCCTGGGCGACCAGTTCGGCCATGAACTCATGCACGGCCGCCTTGGAGCCGATATCGATGCCCTTGGTGGGTTCATCAAGGATGATCACCCTGGGTTCGGTCGCCAGCCATTTGGCGATCACCACCTTCTGCTGATTGCCGCCCGACAGGGTCGAGACGTTCTGGCTGAGCGAGGCGGCGCGCAGGTCAAGCCGCTCGGTATAGGTGCGCGTCAGCGCGAACTCTTCGGCCAGACGCAGGAATCCAGACTTGCTGGTCTTGCCCAGCGAGGGGAGCGAGACATTCTTGAAAATCGGCTCGCCGGTAATGACGCCCTGCTTGCCGCGCTCCTCGGGCACATAGACGATGCCGGCCTCGACCGCGTCCGCCGGCGATTTCGGCGCAATGGTCTGGCCATTGAGCACCAGCGTGCCGGACGATGGCTGGGTCATGCCGAACACGGCCTGCATGACCTCACTCCGACCCGCGCCCACCAGGCCGTAAAAGCCCAGGATTTCGCCCTGGCGCACCGAGAAGGAAATATCGTCGAACTCGGTGGGATGGCTCAGCCCGCGGGCCTCGAGCACAACCTCGCCAATTTCGGCCTGCCGCGCGGGAAAGATGCCTTCAACCGGGCGCCCGACCATCAGTTGGACGATCTCGCCCTGGCTGGTCTCGCTGATCATCCCCTTGCCGACCTGCTCGCCATCGCGGAACACGGTGAAGCGGTCGGCGATGCGGTAGATTTCATCGAATTTGTGGCTGATGAACAGGATCGCCTTGCCGTCTTCCTTCAGCAGTTCGATGAGCACATAGAGCTCCTCGATTTCCTTCTGGCTGAGGGCGGCGGTCGGCTCATCCATGATGACCACGCGGGCATCAATCGAGAGCGCCCGCGCCACGGCCACCAGGTGCTTCTTGGCGATGCCGAGTTCCTTGAGCTTGATGTCCGGGTCGATGCCGGCGGCCATGGAATCCAGCGTCTCGCGGGCCTCATTGCGCATGGTGCGCCAGTCGATCAGTCCGAACCGGTTGGTCGGTGCGTGACCGAGATAGATATTTTCGGCCACCGTCATCTCGTCGAACAGCACGGTTTCCTGATGGATGGCGGTGATGCCGACGGCCGACGCGGAGTGTGCGGTGGGCAGGGTGACGACCTGGCCGCCAACGCGGATTTCGCCGGCGTCGGGCTGATAGATGCCCGTCAGGGTTTTGACCAATGTCGACTTGCCCGCGCCGTTCTCGCCGATCAGCGCGGTGACCTGCCCGGCATAAAGCTCCAGCGACACGTCATTGAGCGCCCGCACGCCGGGAAAACTCTTGGAAATGCCGGTCAGGGTGAGAATGGGGTCGGTCATAAATCTAGTGTTCCGCTTGCCGGGATTGTGCAGTCGACACCCTCCCCCTTGCGGGGAGGGTCAGGGAGGGGGTGGGGTAGCCTCGATATCGGGGCTCTCGCACCCCTCCCAACCTCCCCCGTCAAGGGGGAGGTGCCGTGCGGTGGATGGGACAGATCACGACCTGACCAGGAATTCGATCGTCCCCGGCCGGGGCCAATCCCGCCTAGTAGATCTTGGAGAATTCTTCGATGTTGGACTTGTCGAAGGTGAAGGGGGCAGCCATGGCGCCCGAGCTGGTATCATCCAGCGTCAGTTCGCCCATGCGGCCCATCGAGAGCGTTGCGCCGGGAGCGGCTTCAGCACCTTCAACCAGATCATTGGCCAGCATGACGGCCGAGTAGCCCAGATCGATCGGGTTCCACAGCGCCACGGCCTGGCTCGCGCCATTGTCGATGAACTGCTTGAACTCGCTGGGCAGGGCCAGGCCGGTCACGTTGATCTTGCCGATCAGGTTCTGATCGGTCACGACCTGCGCCGCCGCCACGACACCAACGGTGGTGGGGGCAATGATGGCCTTGAGTTCAGGATATGAGGCGATCAGGCCCTTGGCTTCGTCGGTCGACTTGACCGAGTCATCATCGCCATAGACGACGGCCACCAGGTTGATATTGGCGAACTTCTCGGGCAGCGCCGCCTTGGCAGCGTCGATCCAGGCGTTCTGGTTGGTTGCGGTAGAGGCAGCCGACAGGATGGCCACATCGCCGCCTTCTGGCAGGTAATCGGCAGCCAGCTTGATGATGGTCTCACCAATCAGGTTGGTTTCCGAGGGGTTCAGGTGCAGCTGGCGGCCTTCTGGCGCGACGCCGGAATCCCAGCTGATCACCTTGATGCCGCGTTCCATGGCCTTCTGCAGGGCAGGCACCAGCGCGTCGGGATCGTTGGCCGAGATGGCGATGGCGTCAACCTGCTGCGCGATCAGCGAGTTGATGACTTCGATCTGGGCTTCGGCAGTGGCAGCGGTCGGGCCGGTATAGATGACTTCAACGTCACCGAGTTCGGCGGCGGCTTCCTGGGCACCCTTGTTGGCGGCATCAAAGAAGCCATTGCCAAGCGATTTGACGACCAGCGCGATGCGGGTCTGGGCAAAGGCCGGGCCGGCGAGCAGGGCAGCAATGGCAGTGGTCGCTGCCAGGATTTTCAAGAGTTTCATCGAGTATTCCCTCCCTGGGATGGTCTTGTGATTGATCTCAGGCGACGCTGGCTTGCCGGTCGGCCTGAGCAGTCGTTTCCGCCACGATCAGCCGCACGCCTGCCGTTTCCAGCATTTGTCGGTCTTCGTCGCGGATACCGGCGTCGGTAACGACGGCGGCTATTCGGTCGAGGCCACACAGGATGAGGCTCGATCTGCCCGAAAACTTGGATGAGTCCGCCAGCACGATGAGTTCATCGGCCTGCCCGATCAGGCCGAGCTCGGACTGGACGACCATGGGATCGGCCTCCATCAATCCGTGCGCGCCGATACCCTGGCAGCCAATGAACATGCGTTTGGCGTAAAAATGGGAGGCCACCACGCCGCCGAATGGCGAGAGGATGACATTCTGCTCGCGATAGACCGTGCCGCCGGGAATGACGACCGAATTGCGCGAGTTGTGAATGAGATATTCGGCAATGGCGAAGCTGTTGGTGAACACCGACAGCCGACGCGAGGTCAGGTGATGGACCATCTGGTAGGTGGTCGTGCCGCCATTGATAATGATCGGCTCGCCATCATTGCACAGCTCGGACGCGGCCCGGGCGATGGCACGCTTCTGCTCGATATGGAGGGTTTGGTTGACCGAGAAGGGCCGCCCCATCAGCGCGCTTTGTTCGGGTGGGTTGATCGCCTCGGCGCCACCGCGCACGCGCCGTACATCGCCCCGCAGATCAAGCGCGGCAATATCGCGGCGAATAGTGGCCTCGGACGATCCGGTGACCTCACAGATATCAGCCACCGTCACGACGGAACGCGTCTGGACAGCTGCTATGATCACTCTGTGGCGCTCTGTTTCGTGCAAGGCTGCTATCTCCCTGACGCAGTTCTTCCCATCGATTTCAATCACTGTCAATCATCAAGCCGTCAACTTCGAAAAATACCGGGCAATCATGCTTGGTAATGATCGTTTCTGATTGACAGGCCTGAGTGATCGTGGCCATGTCCGCTCAACCCTTGATAACCGCTTACCCTCTGGGAGGAGTCTCATGTCCACTTCCGCGCCCAAGCGCCTCGCCAACCTCTGGGACGACGCCAAGGCCGCTGCAATGAGCGAGCCCGAACGCCTGGTTTACCGCTCCAATCTGCTGGGCAGCGACAAGCGCGTCACCAATTATGGTGGCGGCAACACCTCCTCCAAGATCATGCAAAAAGACCCGCTGACCGGCGAAACCGTCGAAGTGCTGTGGGTCAAGGGCTCAGGCGGCGACAGTGCCTCGATCAAGCTCGATGGTTTCTCGACGCTCTATATGGACAAGCTGCGGGCGCTGAAGGGTCTGTATCGCGGCGTCGAATTTGAAGACGAGATGGTGGGCTATTTGCCCCACGCCACCTTCAATCTGAACCCGCGCGCCGCCTCGATCGACACGCCGCTGCATGCCTATGTGAACCACCCCTATGTGGACCATATGCACCCCGACGCGATCATCGCCATCGCGGCCAGCAAGAACTCCAGGGAACTGACCCGGCAGATCTTTGGCGATACCATTGGCTGGCTGCCGTGGAAGAAGCCCGGCTTTGAGCTGGGCCTGTGGCTGGGCAAGTTCTGCGAAGAGAACCCCGAAGCCAAGGGCGTCGTCCTGGAGTCGCATGGCCTGTTCACCTGGGGCGATACGCCAAAGGAATGCTACGAGACCACCATTGCCATCATCAATCAGGCCATTGCCTGGTTCGAGACAGAGACCGAGGGCAAGACCATTTTCGGCGGCGAAGCGGTTGCTGCGCTGCCTGCAGAACAGCGCCGCGCCATTGCCGCCAAGCTGATGCCGAAAATTCGCGGCCTGATCTCGGAAGACAGCCACAAGCTGGGCCATTTCGATGACAGTGCGGCTGTGCTCGAATTCGTCAACTCCAAGGATTTGCGGCCGCTGGCTGCGCTGGGCACCTCCTGCCCCGATCATTTCCTGCGCACCAAGATCCGCCCGCTGGTGATCGAGTTTGATCCCGCCAATCCGGACGTCGATGCCGTGGTTGCCAAGATCCCGGAAGACATTGCCGCCTACCGCGTCGACTACCAGGCCTATTACGACCGCTGCAAACACGACAATTCGCCTGCCGTACGCGATCCCAATGCGGTGGTTTATCTGATGCCGGGCGTCGGCATGTTGACCTTCGCCAAGGACAAGGCGACGGCCCGCATTTCGGGCGAGTTCTATGTCAACGCCATCAATGTGATGCGCGGCGCCTCCACCGTCTCCACCTATGTCGGCCTGCCCGAGCAGGAAGCCTTCGATATCGAATACTGGCTGCTCGAAGAGGCCAAGCTCGCCCGCATGCCGAAGCCAAAAGCGCTGGCCGGCAAGATTGCTTTGGTCACCGGCGGCGCTGGCGGCATCGGCAAGGCCACCGCGGTCCGGCTGCTGCGTGAAGGCGCCTGCGTGGTGCTCGCCGATATCGACGAGACGGCTTTGGCCAATGCCACCGAAGAGCTCTCGGGCGTTTTCGGCAAGGACTTCGTCCGCCCGGTCATCGTCAATGTCACCAGAGAAGAGGCCGTCATTGCCGGCTTCGCCCATGCGGTGGTCGAATTCGGTGGCCTTGATATTCTGGTCTCCAATGCGGGCCTGGCTTCTTCGGCTCCGATCGAGGAAACCACGCTGGAGTTGTGGAACAAGAACATGGATATCCTGTCCACGGGCTATTTCCTGGTCTCCCGCGAAGCCTTCCGCCTGTTCCGGGCCCAGAAGATCGGCGGCAATGTCGTCTTCGTTGCGTCCAAGAATGGCCTGGCCGCCTCGCCCAATGCCAGCGCCTATTGCACTGCCAAGGCCGCCGAGATCCATCTGGCACGGTGCCTGGCGCTGGAAGGCGCCGGCGAGCAGATCCGCGTCAATGTGGTCAATCCGGACGCCGTGCTGCGCGGCTCCAAGATCTGGGCCGGCGAATGGCTCGAACAGCGCGCCTCGACCTACAAGACCGACAAGGATGGGCTGGAGGAAATGTACCGCGAGCGTTCGCTGCTCAAGCGCTCGGTGTTCCCCGAGGATATCGCCGAAGCGATCTATTTCTTCGCCTCGGACGCGTCAGCCAAGTCCACGGGCAACATCATCAATGTCGACGCGGGCAATGCCCAGTCGTTTACGCGGTAAGAAAGAGAGGAAGGGACCCCTCACCCGTCTCGGCCTGCGGCCGATCCACCCGCTCCCTCAAGGGGAGAGGGGTGACCCGGCGAATGGCCGGGCTCGGTGCCCCCTTCTCCCCTTGAGGGAGAAGGTGCCCGAAGGGCGGATGAGGGGTCCCTTTCCTGGGAGCCACACCATGACCGAACACATCATCGACCCATCCGTCGTCGAGGCTGAAAATGCGCGGCGTTCGACTGATCTGCGCAACGACTATGACAGCCTCGGTGAACGCCTCGACCGGCGCGGCATTGCCATTGACGCCATCAAGGCCAAGGTCGCTGGCTTCAATGTCGCGGTTCCGTCCTGGGGCGTGGGTACGGGCGGCACCCGCTTTGCCCGTTTCCCTGGCCCGGGCGAGCCGCGCGATATTTTTGACAAGATCGACGACTGCGCCGTGATCTCCCAACTGACGCAGGCGACCAATACCGTCTCGCTGCATATTCCGTGGGACAAGGCCGACGCCAACCGGCTCAAGCAGGCTGCCTCACGCTTCGGGCTCGGCTTTGACGCGATGAATTCCAACACCTTTGCCGATGCCAAGGGCCAGTTGCAGTCCTACAAATTCGGTTCGCTCAGCCATGCCGACCAAGGCACGCGCCAGCAGGCCATCGAGCACAATCTGGAGTGCATCGAGATTGGCCAGACGCTGGGGTCCAAGGCCCTGACCGTCTGGGTCGGGGATGGCTCGAACTTTCCCGGTCAGGTCAATTTCGCCGATCAGTTCGGTCGTTATCTGGATTCGATGAAAGCGATCTATGCCGGTCTGCCGGACGACTGGCGCATCTACACCGAACACAAGATGTATGAGCCGGCGTTTTACTCAACGGTGGTGCAGGACTGGGGCACCAATTACCTGATCGCCAAGGAACTGGGCGACAAGGCCTATTGCCTGGTCGATCTCGGCCATCATGCGCCCAACGTCAATATCGAGATGATCGTGTCGCGGCTGGCCCAGTTCGGCAAGCTGGGTGGCTTCCACCTCAACGATTCCAAATATGGCGACGATGATCTTGATGCCGGCTCGATCGACCCCTACCGGCTGTTCCTGGTGTTCAACGAACTGGTCGACATCGAAGGCAAAGATGCCGATTTCCATCCCGCCCACATGCTGGACCAGAGCCACAATGTCACCGACCCGATCGAGTCGCTGATGCTGTCGGCCGCCGACGTGCAGCGCGCCTATGTCCAGGCCCTGCTGGTGGATCGCAAGGGGCTTGCCGCTGCCCAGAGCAGCAATGACGCGCTGGCAGCTACCGAAGCACTGCGCCAGGCCTATCGCACCGATGTCGAACCCATTCTGGCCATGGCCCGCTTCGACAATGGCGGCGCCATCGATCTGCTCAGCACCTATCGCGCCTCGGGCTATCGCGCCAAGGTCGCCGCCGTGCGCCCGGCCATCGAAGCGGGATCAAGCGGCATCGTCTAGGTTTTCCAACGCTCCTCCCAGCGACGGAACAGGGCCCGGTGAGCGATCACCGGGCCTTTCTGCTTCTTGTGACATTGCGCATTTCGGTGGCTTCCTTCTCCCTCAAGGGGAGAAGGCAAGCACAGGCATCCCTACTTCATGGTCGGGAACTGAAATTCGGCGCCGTCCTTGATGCCGCTGGGCCAACGGGCGGTCACGGTCTTGGTCCGGGTCCAGAACTTGATCGAGTCGGTGCCATACTGGTTGAGGTCGCCAAAGGCGCTGGCCTTCCAGCCGCCGAAGCTGTGATAGGCCACCGGCACCGGGACGGGAACATTGATCCCCACCATGCCGACATTGACCCGCGCGGCAAAATCGCGCGCCGTGTCGCCGTCGCGGGTGAAGATCGCAGTGCCATTGCCATAGGGATTGTCCATGGTCAGCTTGAGCGCGTCCTCATAGGTCCTGGCGCGGACCACGCTGAGCACCGGCCCGAAGATCTCTTCCTTATAGATGTCCATCTCGGCGGTGACATTGTCGAACAGGCTCGGCCCAACAAAATAGCCCTTCTCATAGCCCTGCAGGGTCAAGCCACGACCATCAACGACCAGGGTCGCGCCCTGGGCAATGCCGCTCTCGACCAGGGCGGCGATGCGATCCTTGGAGGCCTGGGTGATGACCGGGCCCATCTCGCTGGCCAGATCGGTCGCCGGGCCAATCTTGAGCTTGTCGATGCGCGGCTTGAGCGCAGCGATGATCTTGTCGGCGGTTTCCTCGCCCACCGGCACGGCCACCGAGACGGCCATGCAGCGCTCGCCGGCGGCGCCATAGCCCGCGCCGATCAGCGCGTCGGCAGCCTTTTCCATATCGGCGTCGGGCATGATGATCATGTGGTTCTTGGCGCCGCCAAAGGCCTGCACGCGCTTGCCGTGGGCGGCCGCAGTTGCATAGACGTAGCGGGCAATCGGGGTGGAGCCGACAAAGCTGACGGCGCCGATCTGGTCGTGCTGCAGAATGCCGTCGACCACTGACTTGCCGCCATGAACGACATTGAGAATGCCCCTGGGCAGGCCGGCCTCGATCGCCAGCTGCGCCAGCCTGACCGGCACGGACGGGTCGCGCTCGGAGGGCTTGAGAATAAAGGCATTGCCCGCGGCGATGGCCGGCGAGAGCATCCAGAGCGGGATCATCGCCGGGAAGTTGAACGGGGTGATGCCCGCGCCGATGCCGACTGGCTGGCGCATGGAATACATGTCGATCCCCGGCCCGGCCCCGTCGGTGAACTCGCCCTTGAGCAAATGCGGCGCACCGGCCGCAAATTCGGACACTTCCAGACCGCGCAGGATATCGCCCCTGGCATCGTCCACAGTCTTGCCGTGCTCGGCGCTGAGCAGTTCGGCCAGTTCCTGCATGTCGCGATTGATCAGCGCCACAAAGTTGAAGAAGACGCGGGCCCGGCGCTGCGGGTTGGTGGCAGCCCATTGGGGTTGCGCGGCAGCGGCCGAGGCGACTGCGGCATCGAGATCGGCCTGGGTGGCCAGGACGACGCGAGCCTGCACCTCGCCCGTCGCCGGATTGAACACATCCTGGAATTCGGCGCTGTTGCCGGTGGTTTCGACGCCGTCGATGAAATGGCCGATGGTGCGCATAACAGTCTCCCTTGCTTGATCAAGGGTATGGCGCTACGCTTTGCGCATCGCAACGCGATAGATTTCGTATCTGTTGTGCAAATTTTGATGCTCAATAGACGCGATCACTCAGTCGACACCCTCCCCCTTGCGGGGAGGGATCAAGGGTGGGGGGCGGTTGGCCCGCATATCGGGGCGCTCAGCACCCCCTCCCAACCTCCCCCGTCAAGGGGAGGTGCCGCTCCACTCTTGGTCAAAAATCGGGACAGAAAGTACCGCCATGAACTGGGACGATGTGCGTATCTTTCTGGCCGTGGCCCGTAGCGGGCAGATCCTGGGCGCGGCGCGCAGCCTGGGGCTCAACCACGCCACTGTCGCCCGCCGGCTGACGGCGCTGGAGCAGGCTCTCGGCAGCCGGCTCTTTACGCGCAAGACCAATGGCTCGGAATTGTCCGGCGAAGGCGAGCGCTTTCTGGTCCATGCCGAGCGCATGGAAAGCGCCATGCTGGCCGCCAGCGAGTCGGCAGGCGCCGACAGCATCATTGACGGCACGGTGCGCGTGGGGGCGCCTGACGGGTTCGGCGTGGCCTTTCTGGCGCCCCGGCTGGGCGAACTGACCGAACGCCACAAGGGGCTGCGGATCGAGCTGGTCCCGATTTCCCGCGCCTTCTCCCTCTCGCGCCGCGAAGCCGACATTGCCGTCACGCTGGAGCGACCGCGCGAGGGACGGCTGGTGGCACGCAAGCTGACCGACTATCGGCTCGGGCTCTATGCCGCGCAAAGCTATCTCAGTGCGCGGGGTACACCGGCAGATCTGCCCGCCTTGGCCGACCACCAGCTGATTGGCTATGTGGACGATCTGATCTTTACCGCCTCGCTCGACTACACTGCCGAATTTTTCAAGGGCTGGCGCTCCTCGCTCGCCATATCCTCGGCCATGGGACAGACCGAGGCGGTGCGGGCTGGCGCCGGCATTGGCATCCTCCACGCCTTCATGGCGCAGCGTGATCCTGATCTGGTGGCGGTCCTGCCCGCGCACACGCTGACCCGCAGCTACTGGACCGTGGTGCACGAGGATTTGCGATCCATCCGCCGGGTGGCGCTGGTGGCCGAATTTCTTGCCGAGATCGTGGACCGCGAGAGGGCGATCTTCTAGCTCTGCTCCAAAGCCCGCAATGGCGCCGTGGCGTCAATTATCCAGTCGCGGAAGGCCTTGATCCTAGTCCAGTTGCGGCGGCTTTCGGGATAGACGAAATAGTAGTGATGCCCGACCCAGCCGACCAGGTCGAAGGGCCGGGCCAGCAGCCCGGCCGCCACTTCCTCTGCGTAGAACAGTGGCGTCAGCATGGCCACGCCGCTGCCGGCAATGGTGGCGCGGGATTCCAGATATTGCGAACCGAGGCCGATAAAGGGCTTCTGCACCGCCGCTGCGGCCGGCACGCCGGCCATTTCCAGCCAGGCGGGCAGCCAGGGGTCTTCGGGAGAGATCTGTGGCACGCGCAGCAGGTCGGCCGGCTCGCGGATGTCATAGCGCTCGATCAGGCTGGGCTTGAGCATGGGGGCGAACTCCACCTTGGCCAGCGGATGGCCGATCAGCCCCGGCGGGATATGGCCGGTGGCCCGGATGCCGGCGTCGAACTCCTCCTGGGTGAAGTCGACCAGCACATTGCTGGTATCGATCTTGACCGCAATATCGGGGTGGCCGAGCTGGAACTGGCCGATCTGACTGGCGAGCCAGCCGGTGGCAAAGGTATTGGTCACCGTCAGCGACAGCATGCCCTCGGCCCGCTCGCCGGTCTCGGCAAAGCTGGCGCGCAGCAGGTCAAAGGCCCGGCTGACCTCGGGCGCCAGCCGGGCGCCGACCTCGCTCAGCGCAATCTGGCGCGGGCGGCGCAGGAACAGCGGCGTGCCGACACGCTCCTCGAGAATGCGGATCTGGTAGCTCACGGCAGCTTGGGTCATGCCCAGTTCGGCGGCGGCCCTGGTAAAGCTCAGATGCCGGGCCACGGCCTCGAAGGCGCGTACCGCAGTCAGCGGCGGCAGTGCGCTCATGGATCAAATCTCCTTATGCCTACCTCCTGAGCTTTAGTTGGAAAGCCCCCGTTTTTCCAGCCATTTTGTGATGACCATACAGCCAACAGGAGGCATCCGCATAAGGATGTTCATGGCCATGATCACATTGTCAAAGCCAGTCCACAGGCACCGTTCGCATCTGCTTGCCACCCTCTCGGCCCGGCTGGGCCAGTTGGGTCGGCATGTCGCGGCACGGCGCCGCCGCCAGGCCACCATCGACCTGATCCATGCTTCACCCCATCTGCTGGCCGATATCGGCGCGACGGAAAACCATGTGAGCGAGCGCCGCCCCTAGGACGTAACGGGCCTCTTGCGCTGAGGCGCGTGGCTTTACTAGAACTAGCCCATGTCCAAAACCACGCCCGCCACGCTTGCGCTCACCAAAGCCGGTATCAGCTTTGCCACCGCCACTTATGACTACGACCCTGACGCCGACCGTGTCGGGTTGCAGGCGGCCGAGGCCATGGGCGTGTCGCCGTCCATCGTGCTCAAGACGCTGATGGCCGAGGTGGACGGCAAGCCCGTCTGTGTCGTGGTGCCCTCGGATGAAGAAGTGAACATGAAAAAGCTCGCCGCCGCCTTTGGCGGCAAGTCAGCGCATATGATGAAGCCGGCGGATGCCGAGCGGCTGACCGGCTACAAGGTGGGGGGGATCAGCCCGTTCGGGCAGAAAAAGCTGGTGCCCACGGTGGTCGAGGAATTGGCGACGCTGGAAGACGAGGTCTTCCTCAATGGCGGGCAGCGTGGCCTGCAGTTGCGCATGACGCCCGACGATCTGGTTCGGGCACTGGGCGGCAGGGCCGCTGACCTCATTCGCTAAAACAGAATCCCGGACAGACAAAAGGCGCCCGATCGGACGCCTTCATCTCAAGTCTAAATTCGGCAGGCTCGATTAACGAGCGTAGTTGCCGCGAGCGATGTTCTTGATGTCGCCCTTGGTGATGCCCAGATCGGTGAGCTGGCGGTTGTCGAGAGCGTTGAGCTCGCGGACGGTGCGCTGATACTGAGCAAACTGAGCGATTTTCTGGCGGATGTTCATTTTCGGTTCCCCTTCGTTTCGATGACCAATATCTATAGTTAGCCGGTCGTGATTAGAAGATGGTCTTTGTGCACATCCGTTATGCACTGCGTGCACGATCAATAGGCAATTGCGTCATCCAGCTTGCGTCGACGCGCGGCCCCTGCGCTGGCAACTCCCCGTCAAACACCTGATATACAACAAAAAACGGGCACCGCTGCTGCGGCGCCCGTTGCAAGACTTTGGTAACCAGTATTTGGCCGGCTATGCGCTCACCGCTTACGTGGGGCGGCTTTCTGCTCAACCACCTGCCGGTCGTCGCGCATTTCAAACCACATGGCGTTGAGAATGGCGAAGCTGCAGGCCAGTCCCACACCGAGAATCCAAGAGAAATACCACATGTCAGGCCTCCTAATAGGCGTTGGGGTTCTTTTCGAGCGACTGCGTCGTCACCGTGCCGCGCATGACCCGGAACACCCAGGCGGTGTAGGCCACAACGAGGGGGAGAAATATCAGCGTGGCCAGCAGCATGATGAACAGGGTCAGATGGCTCGATGAAGCATCCCACAGGGTCAGGCTGGAGTCCGGCACCACCGAGGATGGCAACAGGAACGGGAACAGCGAGAGGCCGGCCGTGGCGATAATGCCGAAGATGGCCAGGCTCGAGGCCAGCAGGGTTGGCAGGCGGAGCCGCGCCTGCAGGCCCAGGACGCCCCCGACCAGGCCGAGGAAACCCAATACCGGCGCGATGATCATCCAGGGATAGAGAGCGTAATTGCTCACCCAGCCGCCGGGCACCAGTTCGACAGTCTTGCCGAGCGGGTTGATGGCGCCATTGGTATCAACGACGCTGGTGATGACATAGCCATCCATGCCGAAGGCCACCCAGAGACCGCCCAGTGCGAACAGGACGATGGTAGCCAGGCCGGCCCAGGTGCCATAGGTGCGGGCGCGATCCGCCAGGATACCGGAGGTGCGACCCGCAATGACGGCAGCGCCCTGCAGCACAATCATGCCCAGACTCACCAGACCACTCAGCAGGGCGAAGGGCATCAACAGCTGGAAGAAATTGCCGGAATAGAAGGTGCGCAAGGTATCATCGAGATAGAACGGCGCGCCCAGCAGGACGTTGCCCACGGCCACCCCGAAGATCAGCGAAGGGACAAAACCGCCGATAAACAGCGCCCAATCCCAGGTTGAGCGCCAACGCGGGTCGGTCACCTTGCCGCGGAACTTGAAGCCGACCGGGCGCAGGATCAGCGCCAGCAGGATCACGATCATCGCCAGATAGAAACCCGAGAAGCTGACGGCATAGAGCGGTGGGAAGGCCGCGAAGATGGCGCCACCGCCCAGCACCAGCCAGACCTGATTGCCTTCCCAGGTCGGGCCGACAACGTTGATCAGAACGCGCCGTTCGGCATCGGTGCGGGCGACAAAGGGCAGCAGAGCCCCTACCCCAAGGTCACGGCCACCCATGACGGCAAAGCCGATCAGCAAAATGCCCAGCAGTGCCCACCAGATGAGGCGCAGTGTTTCGTAGTCGAGCGGAATTGAGCTCATGATCTCACATCCTTCATGGCTGGCGTTGCGGGCTGGGGAGCGACGACAAAGTCGGCGTCCTCGTGCTCATCAGTCGCGGCGAACAAATGGTCCTTCGGTCCGGCCTTGATGGTCTTGACCATCAACATGACCATGATGACCAGCAGCGCGGTGTAGAGCGCCACAAAGAAGGTCAGTGAGATCACCAGGTCCCAGAACTGCAGGCCGGAAGCGGCGTAGAAGGTAGGCAGAACGCCTTCCACCACCCAGGGCTGTCGGCCGTACTCAGCAATGATCCAGCCAAGTTCGATCGCCACCCAGGGCAGTGGCAGCGTGGCCACGGCGATCCACAACATCGGCCGATTGGTGTCGAGCCAGCCACGCGAAGCGCGATAGAACCAGACGCCGAAATAGGCGATGAAGAAGAAGCCGATGCCCACCATCAGGCGGAAGCTCCAGAACAGCGGCCACACATCTGGCACGGTATCGAGTGCGGCCATGGCGATTTCCTCGCCGGTGGCGTTCTCGACATCCTCGCGATACTTTTTGAGCAGCAGGGCATAGCCCAGATCGGCCCAGCTCTCATCAAACACTGCGCGGGCCGCCGTATTGCCGGCGTCGGCACGGATTTCCTGCAGCGCCTTGTAGGCGACCAACCCAGACTGAATGCGGGTGGCAGCGCGTTCGGTCAACTCGGTAATGCCGGGCAGGTCCCGATCAAGCGAACGGGTGGTGATGAGGCCAAGAACCCAGGGCAACTGCACCTGGAACGCCGGTTCTCCGGGGACGTCGCTGGGAATGGCGAACAGCGTCAGCGCGGCGGGCGCTGGCTCGGTGTGATACATCGCTTCCATGGCAGCGATCTTCATCTGCTGATGTTCGGTCGCGACGTAGCCGCTCTCGTCACCGAGGACGACAACAGACAGTGCCGATGCCAGACCGAAGCTGGCGGCCACGACCATGGAGCGCTTGGCCAGTTCGATATGCCTGCCCTGGAGCAGGAACAGCGCGGAAATGGAGAAGATGAACACGGCACCCAGCAGGTAGCCGGCGCTGACCGTGTGCACGAATTTGGCCTGCGCCACCGGATTGAAGATCACGGCGACGAAGTCGGTGACTTCCATACGCATGGTGTCAGGGTTGAATTTGGAGCCCACTGGATTTTGCATCCAGCCATTGGCGACAAGGATCCACAGCGCCGACAGATTGGCGCCCAGCGCCACCAGCCAGGTCACCGCCAGGTGGCCCACCTTGCTCAACCGGTCCCAACCAAAGAAGAAGAGGCCGATAAACGTGGCTTCAAGGAAAAACGCCATCAATCCTTCAATGGCCAGTGGCGCGCCGAACACGTCACCCACATAGTGGCTGTAATAGCTCCAGTTCATGCCGAACTGGAATTCCATGACGACGCCAGTGGCAACGCCCATGGCGAAGTTGACGCCAAACAGCGTGCCCCAGAACAGGGTCGCCTTGCGCCAGATGTCGCGTCCGGTCATGACATAGGTGCTCTCCATGATAGCCATCATGAATGAGAGGCCCAGTGTCAGGGGCACGAAGATAAAGTGATACATGGCGGTGGCGGCAAATTGCCACCGCGACAGTTCGACGACGGTCATGTCGATCATGGTGTCTGATGCCTCCAGACTGGTTGGCTCACCGACTCGCGGTCCCCAGGGACTATCGTGCGAAGTCTATCGGCGGCGCATTGACCCAGATCAATGTGCCAGGGAATGCAGGAATTAGAGTGTGCCCATGTCCAATAGTTCTGCCCGCCGGGCCGCGCCCGCCCCACCTCCTCCGGTGCAGTCTGCAAAAGACACGGAGCGCGAGAACGCCAGGACATTGTCGGGCCTGCGCCGCCTCGGCGGTCCATGGCTGTGGTTGGCTATGGGTGCGCCACTGCTGGGGGGAATCCTGCTGGTCGTTCAGGCGTGGACGCTGGCCGCCATTGTGGGCGAGGTCATTCAACAAGGCGCTGATATCAACGCACTGACGCCAGCCATCGTTATCGTCCTGATCCTGCTGCTGGCCCGCGCCGCACTGGCCGCCATTGGCGATCGGGCGGGAACGGCAGCCTCTGAAGCGATCAAGTCGAGCGTACGCCAAATGCTGTTCGCCCAGTTGCTGGCGCGCTCGCCACGTGCTGCCCGGCAGCCACCTTCAGGTGCTGCCTCGTCGGCCATCATCGACCAGGTCGAGGCCCTGGACGGGTTTTTTGCCCGCTATATGCCGGCCATGGTGCAGGCGGGATTTCTGCCGCTGGCGTTTGGCGCCTTCATTCTGCCGCTCGATTGGTTGGCGGGCCTGCTGTTTCTGGTCACCGCGCCGCTCATCCCGGTGTTCATGGCGCTGGTGGGCTGGGGTGCGCAGCATGCCAGCGACCGGCAGGCCCGCGCGCTGTCGCTGCTCAATGGCCGCTTCGCCGACCGGTTGCGCGGCCTGACCACGCTCAAACTGTTTGGGCAGGCGGAGGCCGAGATCGCCGGTATCGTGGCGGCGAGCGACGAGCTTCGCCACCGGACGCTGCGCGTATTGCGGATCGCCTTTCTATCCTCGGCCGTGCTGGAGTTCTTTGCAGCGCTCGGGGTGGCCGGCATTGCGCTCTATGTCGGTTTGACCTTCATTGACTTCCTGCATTTGCGCAGCACACCGCTGACGCTGGAACTGGGCCTGTTCCTGCTTCTGATGGCCCCTGAAGTCTACAATCCCCTGCGCCTGCTGGCCGCCCATTATCATGACCGCGCGGCGGCCAAGGCGGCCATTGGCGAGATCGAAACCCAGCTTGGCCACATGCCCACCGATCTTGTTTCACTCGCCCCTGCTGCCCCCTCGGGAAACGCCGGCGCGCTCGGACTAACCCTGAGCAATTTCACCCTGCGCACGCCCGACCACGCCAGGATTATCCTGAACAATGCCAGTCTCAACATCGCTGCGGGCGACACTGTCGCCATTGTCGGCCAAAGCGGCATCGGCAAATCGAGCCTGCTCGAAACCATCGTCCGTCTGCGCACCCATGAGGGTCAGATTATCCTGGGAGAGCAGGCGCTGGCCGACTGGCCCGAAGCCGATCTGCGCCAGAGGGTGGCCATGCTGGGCCAGAAACCGCGAGTCTTCGCCGGCAGCATAGCCGACAATATCGCACTGGCGTGTCCCGATGCGTCTGCGGCCGATATCCGCAGTGCTGCCGAGCGCGCCCAGGTTACCGCCTTTGCCGATAGCCTGCCCGAGGGACTGGACACGGTGCTGGGCGAGGGCGGGCTGGGTCTGTCGGGTGGTCAGGCGCAGCGCATCGCGCTGGCCCGGATTTTTCTGCGCGATCCCGGCATGATCCTGCTTGATGAGCCAACGGCCCATCTCGATGCCGCCCTCGAACAGGTGGTGCTCGATGCCCTGCTGGCTTTCGCCCGTGGCCGCACCCTGATCATTGCCACCCATTCGCTGGCCGTGGCGGCGCGCATGGGTCACGCCTATCGCATCGCTGGCGAGAGCCTGTTGGCGACCCCGGTCCGCGCCAGCTCATCACGGAGCGTGGCATGAACGCGCTCCTCGCCTTCCGCAGTCTGTTTGCGCGTCAGGCCAAGGGCCTGCTGATCGCCTTGCTGCTATCGCTGGTTACCCTGACGGCCGGCGTTGCCCTGTTGGGCACCTCGGGCTGGTTCATCACCGCCACGGCGCTGACCACAGCAGGACTGGCATTCAACCTGTTTGTTCCCTCTTCCCTGGTGCGCGGTTTTTCCTTCATCCGTATTCTGGCGCGCTATGGCGAAAGGCTGAGCGGGCATGACGCGACCTTGCGGCTGCTTACCGATATTCGGGGATGGCTGTTCAAGCGGCTGTTTCCGCGCCTGCCGCTCAATGATCGCAGTTTGCGCCACGGCGATCTCGTCAGCCGGCTAACGGCCGATGTCGATGCGCTCGACACTGCCTTTCTGGTGGCCATCGGCCCGATCGCGGCCGCTGCGGTTATCGGCATTGCGCTCACCACGATACTGGCCTGGTTGTTGCCCGCAGCCGCTCTGGTCTATGGCGTGAGCTTCGGCATGGCGGTGCTGCTGGTGCCTGCCGGTCTGGTGCTGGCCAGCCGGCGTGTCGGCACCGACATTGTTACCCGGGCCGCCGCCGCCCGTGCGGCCGTGCTCGACGGCATTGAGGGCCATGCCGACCTGACGCTGTTTGGCGCATTGGGCAGGACGCAGAGTGGTTTCCAGGCGCTGGCCGAGCGATTGGCCCGGGCACGGGGGCGCCTCGCCACCCTCGCCGCCTTTGCCGCCTTTGGCGTACAGGCCCTGGCGGCCCTGGCCTTGACCGGTTCCCTGTGGCTGGGCCTGCGGGCCTATGCCAATGGGCAGATCGATGGTCCGGTGCTGGTCGGGCTGCTGCTGGCCATTCTGGGCAGCTTTGAGGCGAGCAGCGTCATTGTGCGCAGCGTCGCCAAACTGACCACCGCCATGGCCGCAGCCGAACGCCTCAACGCCATCGCCAATGCGCCTATCAGCATTGCCGACCCGATCAATCCCGTCGACCTGCCGGCCGGCCTGCCTATTGCCATTACCGACCTCAGCTTCGCCTATGATGGCGGCGCGCCGGTGTTGCGCAACCTCACTCTGGCCATTGCACCGGGCGAGCACATTGCCATTATCGGCGAGAGCGGCATCGGCAAGTCCAGCCTGCTCAATCTGCTGCTGCGATTGGTGGAACCGCAATCGGGTCAGATCACGCTGGGCGGGGTGGCCCTGTCGGCGCTGGAGCAAGCCGATATCCACGCCAGCATGGCCCTGCTCAGCCAGGATAGCCCGCTGTTCAATGACACTATCCGCGCCAATTTGCTGATCGCCCAGCCAGCGGCAAGCGATGAGGCGTTGTGGGACGCGCTGGATGCCGCCGGCATTGGTGAGTTCGTGCGCGCCCTGCTCCGCGGCCTCGATACCCTGGTCGGGGAAAGCGGCCGCACCGTCTCGGCCGGCCAGGGACGACGGCTGTGCCTGGCGCGGGTGCTGTTGAGCCGGGCGCCCATTGTGCTGCTGGATGAGCCGACCACAGGCCTCGACCGGCCCGCGGAGCTGGCCTTCTTTGACACGATGCGCAGCGCGGCGGTGGGCCGGACGGTGATATTGGTGACCCATGCCGCCTTTCCGCAGGGCACGGTTGACCGGGTTCTGAGCATGCGGGACGGCCGGCTGCACGCGATCGACACCCCAATAGCGCTGGAAAACTAACGCCTCGTCCAAGGCCCTTGACCTTACCATGATGGGAAGGTCTATATGGGTTGGGACGAGGTGATTGACATGAACGAACACGTCCACAACAAACCTATCAGCATCGATATTGACGGCATGACCTGCGCCTCCTGTGTGGCGCGGGTGGAGAAGGCGCTCAACAAGGTTCCCGGTGTCGAAAGCGCCAGCGTGAACTTTGCCACCGAGCGCGCCAGTGTGCGGATGGCCGAAACGGGCCAGGTCGCCGACCTGCTCGCTGCCGTTGAAAAGGCCGGCTATACCGGCCATGAAACGCCACAGGCCGGCGAGCATTCCGGCCACCAGCATCACGACGAAGACGCGGCCATCCTGCGGCGCGACGTCATTATCGCCGCCATTCCCACCCTGCCGTTGTTCGTGCTGGAAATGGGCGGGCATCTCTATATGCCCTTCCACATGTGGCTAACCAATCTGGTGCCCACACCGACTTTGCACATCTTCTACTTCGTGCTGGCCAGCTTCGTGCTGTTCGTACCGGGCTGGCGCTTCTTCAAGGTGGGTATTCCTGCCCTGCTGCGGGGCGCGCCCGAAATGAACTCGCTGGTCGCGCTGGGGTCGGGCGCTGCCTATCTCTACTCGGTCGTGGCAACTTTTGCGCCACAGGTGCTGCCGAGCCAGGCGCAATATGTCTATTACGAAGCGGCGGCCGTCATCATCACCCTGATCCTGGTGGGACGCTGGCTTGAGGCCATTGCCAAGGGGCGCACCGGCAACGCCATTCAGCGGCTGGTGCGCGAGCAGGCCAAGACCGCGCGGGTGCAGCGTGATGGCCAGATCAGCGAGATCGCCATCGAGCAGGTGCAGGTCGGCGACATCATTCTGGTGCGGCCGGGCGAGAAGGTGGCGGTGGATGGCGAGATTGTCGACGGCGCCAGCCATATCAATGAATCGATGATTTCGGGCGAACCCCTGCCGGTCTCCAAGACCGTCGGCGCCGAGGTGATTGGCGGCACGCTCAATACCTCGGGCAGCTTCAGCTTCCGGGCCACCAAGGTGGGCGGCGACACCATGCTGGCGCAGATCATCCGCATGGTCGAGGAAGCCCAGGGCGGCAAGCTGCCCATTCAGGGCGTGGTTGACCAGATCACCGCCTGGTTCGTGCCGGCGGTGATTGTGATGGCCATCCTGACCTTCGCGGTCTGGGCTGTCTGGGGCCCCTCGCCCGGCTATGTGTTCGGACTGGTCAATGCCGTGGCCGTGCTGATCATCGCCTGCCCCTGTGCCATGGGGCTGGCAACGCCAACCTCGATCATGGTCGGCACCGGGCGGGCTGCCGAAATGGGCGTGTTGTTCCGCAAGAGCGAAGCGCTGCAGCGGTTGCGCGACGTGGCCGTGGTGGCGCTCGACAAGACCGGCACCCTGACCGAAGGCAAGCCGGCACTGACCGACATCATCCTTGATGACGATTTCGAGCATGACGAGGTGCTGGCGCTGGTCGCGGCCGTCGAGGCCAAATCCGAGCATCCGATTGCGGCGGCCATTGTCGCCGCTGCGGAAAAGGCCGGGCTGACGCTGGGCACTGTCACCGATTTCGCCGCCGATGCCGGCAATGGCGTCAGTGCCCGGGTTGATGGCCGGCTGGTGTCCATCGGCTCACAGCGCCATCTGGGTCACCTGGATTTTTCCGACTTCACGGCCGCCATCGAAGAGTTTGCCGACCAGGGCAAGACGCCGGTATTTGCCGCCATTGACGACAAGCTCGCTGCCGCCATTGTGGTGGCCGACACCATCAAACCCACCAGCAGAGCGGTGATCGATGCGCTGCATGGGCTGGGCCTGAAAGTGGCGATGATCTCGGGTGACAATCGCCGCACGGCTGAAGCCATTGCCCGGCAATTGGGCATTGATGAGGTGCGGGCCGAGGTGCTGCCGGCCGACAAGGTCGACACCATCAAGGCGCTGCGCCAGTTCGGCACCGTGGCCTTTGTCGGCGACGGGATCAATGACGCGCCGGCGCTGGCCGAGGCCGATATCGGCATTGCCGTGGGCACGGGCACCGACGCCGCCATTGAAAGCGCCGATGTGGTGCTGCTGGGCGGCGACCTCAAAGGCGTGCTCGATGCCCTGGTGATCAGCCGGGCGACGATGAAGAACATATGGGAGAACCTGTTCTGGGCCTTTGGCTACAATGTGCTGCTCATTCCCGTGGCTGCCGGCGTGCTCTACCCGGCCTTCGGAATCCTGCTGTCGCCCATGCTGGGCGCGGGGGCCATGGCGATGTCGTCGATCCTGGTGGTCAGCAATGCGCAGCGCCTGCGCGGGGTGAAGGCGGTGACGCTATGAATATCGGGGAAGCCTCCAGTGCCACCGGCGTTTCGGCCAAGATGATCCGCTATTACGAGACCATTGGCCTCATTCGTCCGCCGCAACGCACCGACAGCAATTATCGGGTCTATGGCGCCGACGAGGTGCATGTCCTCCGCTTCATCAAGCGGGCCCGCACGCTGGGCTTTTCGGTGGATGAAACCGCAATGCTGCTCAGCCTGTGGCAGGACAAATCCCGCGCCAGCGGCGAGGTCAAGGACGTTGCGGTCAGCCACATTGCGGCGCTCGAAACCAAGATCGACGAGCTGCAATCCATGGTCAAGACCCTCAAGCATCTGGCCCATTGCTGCAGCGGCAATGATCGCCCCGACTGCCCGATCCTGGACGATCTGGCGGGCGAACAACCCCTTTCGAAAGGACACTGACATGACTGACAAGACGATTTTCGCCGTCAACGACATGACCTGCGGCCACTGTGTCGGCACCGTGCGCAAGGCGCTGGAAGAGGCGCTGCCGGGGGCTGACATCGCCATTGATCTCGAAACGCACAAGGTCGAGTTCACCGGGGATCGGAAGACGGGCGAGCAGGCGATCCGCGAGGCGGGATATACGCCAGAGGCGGCTTAACGATTTCCCAGTCGACACCCTCCCCCTTGCGGGGAGGGATCAAGTGAGGGGGGCGGCTGACCCAGATATTCGGGCTCTCGCACCCCCACCCATCCTCGCCCGTAAAGGGGAGGTGCTGCTCCGAGTTTGGGAAAGACATCGCTTCCGTCAAAAAAACAGAGGGCGCCATGGGCGCCCTCTGCATGTCCGTTCTGGAGTTTGGGAGGTCAGAACGGGCTGTCCGGGAAGTAGAACTGCTCGGCGTTTTCCTGGGTGATCAGCGGCGAGCCGAGAATGTAGCTGCCGGTGACCGGACCGTTGGAGACGAAGTGATTCACCGTCACGTCCATGGCGGTGGCGATCTGGGCGGGCGGATACAGCACGTCCACCGGCACCAGTGGATCGCCATCCATCACGCCCTTGACGATTTCCTTCATCCCCGCGCCGCCGACCACGAACATCTCGCTCTCGCGGCCTGCCTGCTTGATGGCTTCGACCACGCCGAGGGTGATGTCATCATCCTGGGCCCAGACGCCGTCAATGTCGGGGAAGCGGCTGAGGAAGTCCTGCATCACTTCGAAGCCGTCATCACGGTTCCAGTTGGCGAACTTGTTGTCGAGCACATTGATGCCCGAGCCCTCGATCTTGCCCATGAAGGCGTCGAAGCGTTCGGTGTCGAGCACGGTGGGGATACCGCGCAGGATGACGATATTGTCGCCATCGCCAAGGCGGGTCATCATGTATTCGGCCGAGACTTCACCCATTTCGGTGTTGTTGCCCGAGACATAGACGTCCTGGATGGACGGGTCGGTCAGGCCACGGTCGACCACGGTGATGAAGGCACCGGTTTCGGCAACGGCCCGGACGGGCTCGGTCAGCGGCTCGGATTCAAACGGCAGCACCACGAGGGCGTCGATCTGATGCACCGAGACCAGATCTTCGAGATCGCTGGCCTGATCGGCCGGGCCGTCGGCGGTCACGATGATGATGTCGATATTGGGATTGGCGGCTTCGAGGCGCTTTTCGGCTTCAGCAGCGTGCCAGTTCAGGCCACCCATGAAGCCGTGCGTGGCGGCCGGAATGGAGACGCCGATCTTGATCTGATCCTGTGCGAACGCCGCGCCGGCCAGTGCGCTGGTGGCCAACAGGCCCAGTGCGATTGACTTCAAAGACATAGCTTAGTTCTCCCTGTGTTCTGGCGCGCTGATGGCGCCGGTTCTCCCGCCCGTTTCGGGCTCGGATTATTCGGCCTTCTTGCGTGCAGTGCGGAGCGAGCCGCGCTGCAGATAGACTGCCGCCACGATGATCACGCCCTGCACTGCCCCGTTGAGGTAGTTGGAGATGATCTCGGTGAGATTGAGAATATTGCCGATCGCGGTCAGGATCAGCGCACCGATCACCGTGCCGCCGACCCGGCCAAAGCCGCCCTTGAGCATGGTGCCACCGATGATCACTGCGGCAATGGCTTCGAGCTCCCACAGCACGCCGGTGGCCGACGAGGCCGAACCCAGGCGCGGCACATAGATGATGGTGGCCAGAGAGACGCAGAGGCCCTGCAGGATATAGGTGGCGGTCTTGACCCGATCGACCTTGATCGCCGAATAGCGCGCCACGTGCTCATTGGAGCCGATGGCCATGCAGTGGCGGCCAAAGGCAGTGCGGTTCATCAGCACCCAGCCAATGATGGCCACGAAGATGAAGACCCAGACCGGAATGGGGATGCGCAGGAAGCTGTCATAATAGACCGGGCGGTAGATATCACGCGCGCCGGTGGCCAGCGACAGCGTACCACCATCGGCGAAATAGGTGACCAGCGAGCGATAGATGCCCATGGTGCCCAGCGTCACGATGAAGGCCTCGATCTTGGCCTTGGTGGTCAGAAAGCCATTGATGTAGCCGGCACCAATCCCCAGGATCAGCGAACAGCCAATGCCCAGCAGCACGGTCCAGATCGAGGCGCCCAGCATATCCACGGCGGTGTTCATGACGATGATCATGACCCCGGCAATGAAGGCAGCCATGGAGCCCACCGACAGATCGATGCCGCCGGCGGTGATGACGAAAGTGCCCCCCACCGCGATGATGCCGATAAAGGCCGAGCGGGTCAGGATATTGGTGATATTGCCTTCGTTGAGAAAGGCTGGATTGAGGCTGTAGCCCAGGATCACCAGCAGGATCAGCGCCAGCAGCGGCCCCAATGTCTTGAGGTCGATCTTAAAGCTTCTGCCTGGCTTTGCCGCCTCATGCGCTGATGCGCTCATCGTCCCCATCCTGCTTGATGCCTGCGGCGTACCGCATGATTTCTGCTTCGGTAATTTCGGCGCCCTCGAGCGTGCCGGCCAGGCGCCCCTCACGCATCACCAGCACGCGATGGCTGAGGCCGATCACCTCCTGCATCTCCGAGGAGATCAGGATGATCGATTTGCCCTCGGCTGCCAGCGCCGCGATGATGTGGTAGATTTGTTGCTTGGTGCCCACATCAATGCCGCGCGTCGGCTCATCCATGATGATGATCTCGGGCTCGGCCTCCATGGTCTTGCCCAGCATCAGCTTTTGCTGATTGCCGCCCGACAGTTGGCCGACCTTGACCGATGCGTCGCGGGCCCGAATGTCGAAGCGGCGCACGGCACGCTCCAGCGCCCTGGCTTCGCTCTTGCCATCGAGAAAGCCATGCTTGAGATGCTTGCTGAGCGTCAGCAGTGTCAGATTGGGTTCGAGGCCGACATTGAGCAGCAGGCCACGACCCTTGCGGTCCTTGGTCATATAGGCGAGGCCCGCCGCGACCGACTGCGCCACTTCGGTGAAGTTCTGCGGCGTACCGTTGACCGTAATGGCGCCCTGCTCGCGCGGGTTGAGCCCGACGACGGCTTCGGCGACCGCAGTGCGGCCCGAACCGATCAGCCCGGCAAAGCCGAGAATTTCGCCGCGCCGCAGCTCAAACGAGAAATTCTTGACGCCCGGCGCCACCAGATCGCGCACCGACAGCACGATTGGTGCGTCGACATCAGGTTCATGCTTGGGCGGATAGAGGTTGGAGAGTTCGCGGCCCACCATCATCTGGGCGATGGAGTCCGGGGTCAGCGCTTCGGTGCCGACAGTGGCGATCAACTGCCCATCGCGCAGCACGGTGACGCGCTGGGCCAGCGCCATGATCTCGTCGAGCTTGTGGGAGATGAAGATCACCGCGACGCCACGCGCCCGCAGGCGGCGGATCTGTTCGAACAGGGTCTCGGTTTCGCCCTGCGACAGCACGGCGGTGGGCTCATCCATGATCAGCACACGCGCATCGCGGCTGATCGCCTTGGCGATTTCCACCATCTGCTTGTCGGCCACCGAGAGCGTGTTGATCCGGGCATCCGGATCGACATGCACATGGAGGGTATCGAGGATGGCGACGGCCCGCTCGCGCATCTCAGCGAGGCGCAGAAAGCCGTTTCTGGTCAGTTCGCGACCCAGGAAAATCGAGTCGGCGACCGTCAGATGCTCGGCCAGCAGCAATTCTTGATGGATCACCACAATGCCCATGGCCTCGGCTTCGCCATTGGGGGGCAGCACCACGGTCTTGCCGTCATAGGAGATGGTGCCCGAGCTGGGCTGTTCGAGGCCGGACAGTACCTTGATCAGGGTGGACTTGCCGGCGCCGTTCTCGCCGATAATGGCGTGCACTTCGCCCGGCTTGATGTCGAAATCGATACTGAACAGAACGGGGACTTCGCCAAACGACTTGCTGATCCTGTGCGCCGACAAGATGGCAGGCACAACCGCGCCGTCAGCTATGGACATGATCAAACCCCTCCCGGAACGCGGCGGGGTTGACCCCCAACTCTTCATTCTCAACCCGACATGTAAAGGTTTTCATGATCGATGTAAAGGTTTACAGTCTCGACAAACGGCTTAAGCCGTAGGAGGGGTCTGGCGCTGTCCGTGCCATCTGCTACAGGCAGATCGGGTGGGCGCCAGGGGGCGGGCGAGGCACAGATTGCAGCACCGGAAACTGGCCACGATTGAAGACGTAGCGGCGATCGCCGGCGTATCCATCGCCACGGTGAGCCGCGCCATCAATGAGCCCACCAAAGTCGCCGACGAAACGCGCCGCCGCGTCGCTGAAGCCGTGGCTCGCACCGGCTACACCACCAATGCCATGGCGCGCTCGCTGCGCATGCGACGATCCAACATGATCCTGATTCTGGCGCCCGATGTGGGCGACCCGAACTTCTCCAATATTCTGGTGGGGCTGGAGACCGAGGCGAGCAAGCGCGGCTATGGCGTGCTGATCGGCAATACGCAGAATGACCCGGCCCGCGAGGCCGACTATCTGCGCTTCATCAATTCCAATCAGGCTGACGGGCTGATCCTGCTCACCGGGCACCTGCCCTATGGCATCGGTGCTGCCGGCAGCGCGATGCGCCTGCCGCCCATGGTGGCGGTCAATGAGCCGGTGTCCAATAGCGACGTGCCGTTTGTCGGCGTCGATAATTTCGAGGGTGCTCGGATTGCCGCAGAGCACCTGATTGCCCAGGGACATCGGCGCATCGCCTTTATCGGCCACTCCACCAGCAAGGCCGTCAACAAACTGCGCGAACAAGGCTACCGCGCCGCGCTGAGCGGGGCCGGGCTGGCCATCGATCCCCTGCTGATCCTTGATGGCGACGGCACCACCGAAAGCGGGCGCGCCGCCACCGAGCACATGTTTGTGCGCGACGTGCTGCCCACCGCCTTCCTCTGCGTCAACGACGCCACAGCGCTGGGGGTGATCATCTCGCTGACCGCCCGCAAATATGACCTGCCGCGCGATTTTTCGGTGATGGGCTTTGACGACATTTCCTTCGCCAGCTTCGTCACCCCCTCGCTGACCACCATGAAGCAGCCGCGTCACAGGATCGGCGAAGGCGCCATGGATCTGCTGCTGGCCCTGCTGGCAGGCGAAACGCCTGCCAACACCGAGGTGCTGTTGCGCAGCGAGTTGATCGTGCGCAATTCAGTGGGCGCGCCACGGCGGGCCTGACGCTATTTGCCGCGTTTGGCGAGCCAGTCCTGCATCCAGGCGATTTCCTGTTCCTGGGCGGCAATTACCGCCTCGGCCAGGGCCTTCACTTCGGGATCGCTGCCATGTTCGAGCACAATCCTGGCCATGTCCACCGCGCCTTGATGGTGCGGTATCATTGACTTGATGAAGTCGACATCAGCATCGCCGGAAAAGGCGATCGCCATCTCCTCGTGCATCTGCATATTGGCCGCCTCATAGGCAGCGGTGGCCGGGTTGTCCGACGGCGCCATGGCATGGGTGGTGTGTTCCTGCGCCAGAACCGGCAGGCTGAGACCAAGGGTGAGTGCTGCAGCAATCAGGAGGGATTTCATTGCAAATCCGTTTCGTTGAAAGATGCCGATTGTGGGGCATTCCCCTCTGGTAAGGTCAAGCGGGAACAGACTGGCGCGCAATATTGTGATTGTCTCGGTTGGAGGATCGCTGCCGGCACCGCGATCCGGTTCAACCAGGCGCCAGGCTTCAGGTCTTGTTGCGGGGTGGCGGCTGCAGCGCCTTGAGGTAATAGTCCAGCTGATCGAGATCCTGTTCCCAGAACTGGCGATAGTTTTCCAGCAGTGCCGCAACGTCACGCATCGGCGCGGCCTTCAGCTTGCAGGGCCGCCATTGTGCCTTCTTGCTGCGACTGACCAGCCCCGCGCCCTCTAGCACCTTGATGTGCCGGGACACGGCGGCCAGGGTGATGTCGAACGGCGCGGCCAGCTCGTTGACGCTGGCCTGACCCTGCGCGAGCCGCGCCAGAATGGCCCGGCGGGTGGGATCGGCCAGCGCAGAGAGTGTCGCGCTAAGGGGGTCCGACATGATCCATTCAACCCAATTGTATAATATAATGCATTTGAATAAATTGCGCGTGATCGCTTGTCAAGGACCCGCCCATCGGGCAAGAACCGAGCATGAAAACCATTCTCGTCGTGGGTATCGGGGCTGGCAATCCCGAGCACATCACCATTCAGGCCATCAATGCGCTCAACCGGGCCGATGTGCTGTTTATCCCCGACAAGGGGGCGAACAAGGCCGATCTGGCTGATCTGCGCCGTGAGATCATCGCCCGCTATGTGACCAATCCGGCCAGCCGCACGCTGGGATATGCCGTGCCCCAACGCGATGCGGCCAACCCGGATTATGGCGCTGGCGTTGACGACTGGCATGCAGCCCTCGCCCAGCGCTTTGCCGGCCTGCTGGCCGATGTTCCCGAGGATGGCAGCTGCGCCTTCCTCGTCTGGGGCGATCCGGGGCTCTACGACTCAACCATTCGCATCATCGAGCGCTTGCGCCAGGCTCATCCCGTCGCCGTGGAAATCGTCCCCGGCATCACCTCGGTACAGGCGCTGACGGCGGCGCACGGCATTGCCCTCAATCGCATTGGCGAGCCGATCCACATCACCACTGGACGCCGCCTGACGGCTGTCACGGACGACACCATCGTCATGCTTGACGGCCAGACCGCCTTCACCCAGGCTGACCCCGACCTGGAGATTTTCTGGGGCGCCTATCTGGGTACGCCGGACGAAATCATCATTGCCGGTCGCCTCGGGGATGTCGCCGAGCAGATCGTGGCAACGCGCCAGGCTGCCCGGCGCCAGCACGGCTGGATCATGGATACCTATCTGCTGCGCAAGCGGGAGGCGCGGGAGCCCCTTCATCCCTGACCGGCAATGGGATAAACCTCCTGCCATGTCCGTTGTCCCATCCATCGCCATTCCATCGCCGCGGCGTCGCGGCGCCTGCCCGACGCTTGAGGCGCCGATGCAGACCGGCGACGGCTTGTTGGCCCGGCTGCGGCTTGCCGATGGCCAATTGTCCCCGACGCAGCTTGGCGCCATCGCCAAACTGGCAGCCCTGCATGGCAATGGTCAGGTCGAAATCACGGCTCGCGGCAATCTGCAGGTGCGCGGGCTGACTACCGCCAGCACCGCGCCTTTTGCTGCAGCCGTGCGGGCTATCGCCACTATCGAGCAGGGACTGGTGGTGGAAACCCCGCCCCTGGCTGGCGACGACCCCACGGAACTGAGCGACCCGCGCGGTCTCGCCGCCGCCATCCGGGCTCTTGCCGCGCCGCTGGATGGCCGACTTGGCCCCAAGGTCACCGTGGTGGTGGATGGCATGGGGCAGATCACCCGCGCCGGGCTGAAGGCCGATATCGGGCTGACCGCAATCGCGCCCGGTCGCTGGACATTGACGATTGCCGGCCAGCCGCAGGCGGAGTTCGACGCAGCAGATGCACCTGCCGCTGCGCTGACCGTGCTGCACCAACTCGCCGAACGGGGGCTGGCCGCCCGGGCCACCGATTTGATCGAGGGCACAGCGCTGAGTGCGCAGACGAGCAGCGCCACCATTGGTCAGTTCAAGGTGACAAAGGGCAGTGCGACCGGCATCGCCCTGCCCTTTGGCGCCAGCGACAGTGCCGCGCTGATCGCGCTTGCCGCCCGCGCCAGCCAGATGGGCGTCACCGAATTGCGCATCGCCCCGCACCACGCTTTGCTGGCCATCAATGCTCCCGCCGAATTCGTCAGCGAAGCGACCGCGCTTGGTTTCATCACCGATCCGGCCGATCCGCTCACCCGGATCAGCGCCTGCATCGGCAGCGCCGGTTGTGCCTCCGGCCATATCCCGGCCCGCGCCATTGCTGAAAAGCTGGCAGCTTTTCTGCCGGCGGGCAGCGATCTGCACGTCTCGGGTTGCGCCAAGGGTTGTGCGCATCCGCGCCGCGCCGCATTGACGCTGGTGGGGCAGCCGGACGGTTACGGTCTTGTCATCAACGGCACAGCGGGCGATACGCCAGAGAGTGTTTTGCGCGCGGACCAGCTTGAGTCCGCCCTCGGCCCGTCCGGGCAAGGAAGACGATGACCCAATACGACTACATCAAGGATGGCGACGCCATTTACCGGCAGTCCTTCGCCATCATCCGGGCCGAAGCCGACCTGTCTGCGTTCAGCGCTGATGAGGCTGAACTGGCCATCCGCATGATTCACGCTGCCGGCGCGGTCGAGGCGGCACAGCATTTCGAGTTTGGTCCCGGTTTCGTTGCCGCTGCGCAGAACGCCCTCAAAAACGGCGCGCCGATATTCTGCGATGCTGAAATGGTCGCGCGCGGGGTTACCGCCGCCCGCCTGCCGGCCAATAACGACGTCATCTGCACACTGCGTGATCCAGCCACGCCAGCCCTGGCCGCGGCGATCGGCAATACCCGCTCCGCCGCCGCCCTGCGCCTCTGGCTGCCACGTCTGGATGGCGCCGTTGTCGCCATCGGCAATGCGCCCACGGCGCTATTCTATCTGCTCGAACTGCTGCGCGATGGCGCGCCCAGGCCGGCCGCGATCATCGGCATGCCCGTCGGCTTTGTCGGTGCGGCCGAATCCAAGGCCGCGCTAGCGGAAAATTCCTATGGTGTGCCCTATGCCATCGTGCGCGGGCGGCTCGGCGGCTCGGCCATGACGGCTGCGGCCCTCAACGCTTTGGCGAGGACAGGCATATGAGCGGCACACTGATTGGCGTCGGCACCGGGCCGGGCGATCCCGAACTGCTCACGCTCAAGGCGGTGCGGGCGATCCGGAATGCCGATGTGGTGGCCTATTTTGCCAAGCAGGGCAATGCCAGCAATGCCCGCGCCATTGTCGCCGATCTGATCACCGATCAGATCGAGGAACAGCTCGGCTACCCGGTCACCACCGAGATCGACCGCCGCCACGCCGACTACAAATCGGCCACCGGTGATTTCTACGCCGAGGCCGCTGCCCGCGTTGCCGCCCATCTTGATGCCGGGCGGAGCGTGGCCGTGCTCAGCGAGGGCGACCCGCTGTTTTATGGCAGCTATATGCACATCCATGTGCGACTGGCGCATCGTTACCCCACGGAGGTCGTCGCGGGCATAACCGCCATGTCAGGCTGCTGGTCACAGGCCGGACTGCCGCTGGTGCAGGGAGACGACATTCTGGCCGTGCTGCCGGGCACGCTGGAGGAGGTCGATCTGGCCAGACGCCTGGATAACACCGATGGCGCGGTGATCATGAAGGTGGGCCGCAACCTGGCCAAGATCCGCCGCGCCATTGCAGCTTCCGGCCGGCTCGACAGCGCCATCTATGTCGAGCGCGGCACCATGGCCAATGGCGCCTCGATGCGGCTGGCCGACAAGCCCGACGATATTGCCCCCTATTTCGCCATCATCCTGCTGCCGGGCTGGAGCACGCGACCGCTTGCGGCAGGTGCGGCATGACCGGCAAGCTCACTGTCGTCGGCACGGGTCCGGGCAGTCCCGACCAAGCCACGCCCGAGGCCCTGGCTGCCATTGCCGCCAGCCACGTGTTTTTCGGCTATGGCCCCTATCTCGACCGGCTGACGCTGCGCGACGACCAGCGCCGCGTTGCCTCGGACAATCGCGAAGAACTGGCCCGCGCCAAGGACGCCTTGATGACCGCCGCCAGTGGTGAGCGGGTCTGCGTCGTCTCGGGTGGCGATCCCGGGGTATTCGCCATGGCGGCGGCGGTTTGCGAAGCCATTGAAGCGGGCCCGCCCGCCTGGCGCGCGCTGGAGCTGTCCATCGTGCCCGGCGTTACGGCCATGCTGGCGGTCGCGGCCCGGGTCGGTGCACCGCTGGGCCATGATTTCTGCGCCATTTCGCTGTCGGACAATCTCAAGCCCTGGACGGTGATCGAAGCCCGCCTGCGCGCCGTAGCCGGCGCCGGGCTGGTGATTGCGCTCTACAATCCCATCTCAAAGGCGCGCCCGTGGCAATTGGGCAGTGCCTTTTCGATTCTGCGCGAAGTGCTGCCCTGGAGCACGCCGGTGATCTTTGGCCGGGCCGCCGGACGCCCCGATGAGGCGATCAGTGTCGTGACGCTGGCCGACGCTGATCCGGCCAAGGCCGATATGGCCACCTGCGTGATCATCGGCTCGCCCGAGACCCGGATCATCGAGCGCCCCGGGCAGTCCCCGCTGGTCTATTCACCGCGTGGGGTGCAGAAGTGAGCATCAACTGTAGCCTGGTGCGTGTGGCCCCACCCCACCCTCATTCCCTCCCCATCGAGGGGAGGGAGGCGCAGGCTGCGATGCCGGCGTTCATCGTCTCCCTCCCCCTTGTGGGGAGGGATCAAGGGTGGGGGTGCTGCGCCATCCATCGCACCGGGGTTCAGCCATGACCACCGCATGGCTGTCAGTGGTCGGCATTGGCGAGGACGGGCTCGATGGCCTCGGCGACGCCGCCAGGGCCGCCATTGCCGAGGCCGAGATTGTGTTTGGTGGCAATCGCCATCTCGACCTCGCCGCTCCGATCATCAGCGGTACCAGCCGGACCTGGCTCTCCCCCTTCTCGGAATCCATCGCAGCCGTGCTGGCCGAAAAGGGGCGCAGGATCTGCGTGCTGGCCTCCGGCGATCCATTTCATTTCGGGGTTGGCGCCACGCTGGCCCGCCATATCGACGCCAGTCAGATGGTCGTCTATCCGCATCCTTCAGCCTTCGGCCTCGCCGCTGCGCGCCTGGGCTGGCCGCTGCAGGATGTTCTTGCCCTTTCGCTGCATGGCCGGCCGCTCGACCTGATCCGGCCGCATCTGCATGCGGGCGCGCGCATTCTGGCACTGACTTCGGACGAACACGGACCGACGCTGCTGGCAGCCCTGCTCACCCAGGCCGGGTTTGGGATTTCTGTTGTCACCGTGCTCGAAGCGCTGGGCGGTCCCGATGAGAAGGTCCGCAGCCAGGTGGCGATGAGCTTTGCCCTGGACGGGGTCAACCCGCTCAATGTCTGCGCCATCAGCGTGGTGGCCCTGCCCGAGGCGCGCGTGCTGCCACTGACGCCGGGGCTGGCCGACGACCTGTTCGAGCATGATGGGCAGATCACCAAGCGCGACGTGCGGGCACTGACGCTCTCGGCCCTGGCGCCGCGGCGTGGCGAGACGCTGTGGGATGTTGGGGCTGGGTCCGGCTCGGTGGCCATTGAGTGGATGCTGGCCGATCCCGGCCTGCGCGCAGTCGCCATCGAGGCCGACCCCGAGCGCGCCGCCCGCATCTCGCGCAATGCGACCCTGTTCGGTGTGCCTGACCTCAAGATCACCATCGGCACCGCACCAGAGGCGCTGGAGGGTCTTGAGCCGCCCCATGCCATTTTCATCGGTGGCGGCGGTTCCGATCCCGGCGTGCTCGATGCCGCCATTGTCGCGTTGCGCCCCGGCGGGCGATTGGTAGCCAATGCGGTAACGCTGGAGCTCGAAGCGCTGCTGCTGGCCCACCACGCCAGGCTGGGCGGCAGCCTGACCCGTATCGAGATTGCCCGGGCCGACGCTATCGGCAGCATGACCGGCTGGCGTCCAGCCATGCCGATTACCCAATGGGTCTGGAGCAAGACATGATCGTGCATTTCATCGGCGCCGGTCCCGGTGCAGCCGATCTGATCACCGTGCGCGGGCGCGACCTGCTCGCCGCCTGCCCGGTATGTCTCTATGCCGGCTCCATCGTGCCGCGGGAAATGCTGGCCTGGTGCGGACCGGACACGCGCCTGATCGATACCGCGCCACTATCGCTCGACGAGATCGAGGCCGAATATGTGCGGGCCCACGCGGCCAATGAGGATGTGGCGCGGCTGCATTCGGGCGATCTGTCGATGTGGAGTGCGGTGGCCGAGCAGATGCGGCGGCTCGACCAGCTTGGCATCCCCTATTCGCTGACGCCGGGCGTGCCGGCCTTTGCTGCGGCGGCAGCGACGCTGGGGCGCGAGCTGACCATTCCGGCCGAAGCCCAAAGCCTGGTGCTGACCCGCATTTCCGGGCGAGCGTCCGCCATGCCAGCGGGTGAAACCCTCAGCGCCTTTGGCGCCACCGGGGCAACCCTGGCGATCCACCTGGCCATTCATGCACTGGACCGGGTGGTGGCCGAACTGACGCCGCATTATGGCGCAGATTGCCCCGTCGCCATCGTCTTTCACGCCTCCTGGCCCGATGAAAAAATCATCCGGGGCACGCTGACCGATATTGCCGCCAGCTTTGCCGCCGACCCGGTGGAGCGGACGGCGATCATTTTTGTCGGCCGGACCCTGGCCGCCGAGGACTTCCGCGAGAGTTCGCTCTACGATCCCGAGTACCAGCGCCGCTTTCGCGGCCGTGATGGGCTGGATTGATCCGTTCTGCGGCTCAGGCGCGGGAAATATCGTTCAGGAGTTGCACGAACTGCAGGCCGGCCTGTTCCAGATCGCCGGAATTGTCGATCCGCACCGTATTGGCCGGCAGGTGATCGCTGACCTGCCGGTCAAGGCGCCGCTGGATGGAGCCGGCGGTTTCGCGGCCACGGCCAGCCAGCCGGCGTTCGATCACCTTGGGATCAGCCGAAACCGCCACAACCACCGTGCCGGGATAGCGCTCAAGCAGGGTCGGAATCATCGCTCGCGACAGATTGGCTACCACCACCCGGCCGGCGCGCAGATCGTCTTCCAGCGCAATCGGCAGGCCATAGCGCAGCCCGTGGGCCTCCCAGGTCAGGGCAAAGGCACCAGCGCGCTCGGCCGCGGCAAAGCCGGCCAGATCGAGACTATCGTGGTCTTCGCTGCCGCCATCAGCCTGGCGCGTCACCACGCGGCGCACCACGCGCAGCCAGTCCGCCTCGGCAAGCCGTGCGCTGGCAAAGCCGATCAGACTGTCCTTGCCGACCCCACTGGGTCCGACAACGGCAACAAAGCTCCCCTTCATCTGATGCGGCGACCTTTCCGGTAGATCGTAAGCATTGGGGGCGTATCGCCCTTGCGCTCACCAGTGCGCGTGCCGGCTGCAGCATAGCCAAAGCCGGACAGTCCGGCGACACCCTATCGTGCACATCAATGTCAGCGGGCTCAGGCGGGGCACTCTTCGAGTTCGATCAGCGTGCCGTCAAAATCCTTGGGGTGCAGAAACAGCACCGGATTGCCATGGGCGCCGGTTCTCGGCGTGCCATCGCCCAGCACGCGGGCGCCGCCCGCCGTCAGCGCGGCGGCGGCAGCGGCAATGTCTGGCACTTCAAAGCAGATATGATGCATGCCCCCGGCCGGGTTCTTGGCGAGGAAGGCGGCAATGGGCGAGCCAGCGCCGAGCGGCTCCAGCAGTTCCACCTTGGTATTGCCGGTATCGATGAACACCACGGTAACGCCATGCTCGGGCAGCGCCTGCGGCTGGCCGACATGGGCCCCCAGCAAGTCGCGATACTTCGCTGATGCCGCAGCCAGATCGGGCACGGCGATGGCGATGTGATTGAGGCGACCGATCATTGGTTGGAGAGCCTTCCTTCAATCTGGCTGAGCACGGAGAAGGCCGCCGAGAGCACATTGGTACCGGGACCGAAAATGGCCGCCACACCGCAATCGAGCAGGAAGTCGTAATCCTGCTCGGGAATGACACCACCGACAATCACGGTGACCTCGCCCAGATCACGATCCTTGAGTGCCGAGATCAGTTCGGGCACCAGCGTCTTGTGGCCGGCGGCCAGCGACGAGACGCCCACGGCATCGACCTTGAGCTCGGCGACATGGGCGGCCACTTCCGGCGCGGTTTCAAACAGATCACCCATATGGACGAGGAAGCCGAGATCGGCGAAGGCGCTGGCGATCACCTTGGCGCCGCGATCATGGCCATCCTGGCCCATCTTGGCGATGAAGATCGAGGGCGCCCTGCCCCGGCTCTTCTTGAAGCTGTCGATGCGGCCGGCAATGGCGGCAAATTCGGGATCGTCGCCATAGCCCTGCGCATATACCCCCGAGATGACGCGGGTAATGGCGGCGTGGCGACCGAACACATCTTCCATGGCCTGGCTGATTTCGCCCAGGGTGGCGCGGGCGCGGGCGGCGGCCACTGCGGCGTCAAGCAGATTGCCCTCATCCATGGCCGCAAACTCGCGCAGGGCGGAGAGCATGGACTGGCATTTGGCCTCGTCGCGGCCGGCGCGCACGCGTCCCAGCAGCGCGATCTGCTCGGCACGCACCTTGGCGTTGTCGATATCGCGGACGTCAATGCCATCCTCGACATCAAGCCGGTAGCGGTTGACGCCGACAATGACATCTTCGCCGCGATCAACACGCGCCTGCCGCAGCGCAGCGGCCTTTTCGATTTCGAGCTTGGGACCGCCGGTCTGCACCGCCTTGGTCATGCCACCCTGGGCCTCGGCCTCGCCGATCAACGCCTTGGCGCCGGCGACCAGTTCGGCGGTGAGCGCCTCGACGTAGTAGGAGCCGCCCAGCGGATCGACGACGTCGGTGATGCGGCTTTCGTGCTGCAGGATGAGCTGGGTATTGCGGGCAATGCGGCTGGAAAATTCGGTCGGCAGCGCGATGGCCTCATCGAACGAATTGGTGTGCAGGCTCTGGGTGCCGCCCAGCGTCGCGGCCAGCGCCTCGATGGTGGTGCGCACGATATTGTTGTGTGGATCCTGCTCGGTCAGCGACACGCCCGAAGTCTGGCAATGGGTGCGCAGCATCTTGGAGCGCGGGTCTTTTGCCCCCAGCCCGGTCATGATTTCGCTCCACAGCTGGCGCGCGGCGCGCAGCTTGGAGACTTCGAGGAAGAAGTTCATGCCGATGCCGAAAAAGAAGCTCAGCCGGCCGGCAAACTTGTCGATGTCGAGGCCGCGGGCCTGCGCCGCGCGGACATATTCCATGCCATCGGCCAGGGTATAGGCCAGTTCCTGCACCGCCGTCGCCCCGGCCTCGTGCATGTGGTAGCCCGAGATGGAGATCGAGTTGAACTTGGGCATGTGTTCGGCGGTATAGGCGATGATGTCGCCGACAATGCGCATCGAGGGTTCAGGCGGGTAGATATAGGTGTTGCGGACCATGAACTCCTTGAGCACGTCGTTCTGGATGGTCCCTTCGAGCTTGGCCTGCGGCACGCCCTGCTCCTCGGCGGCGACGATGAACATGGCCAGCACCGGGATCACCGCGCCATTCATGGTCATCGACACGCTCATCTGATCGAGCGGGATGGCATCAAACAGGATCTTCATGTCCTCGACGCTGTCGATGGCCACGCCGGCCTTGCCGACATCGCCGACAACGCGCGGATGGTCGCTGTCATAGCCGCGATGGGTCGCCAGGTCGAAAGCGACCGAGAGCCCCTTCTGGCCCTTTTCCAGCGCCTGCCGGTAAAAGGCATTGGATTCCTTGGCGGTCGAGAAGCCGGCATATTGCCGAATGGTCCAGGGCCGGTTGGCATACATGGTCGCCCGCACGCCACGGGTGAACGGCTCGGCGCCGGGCACCTCGCTGCCCTCGCCGAAATACACAGGCTTGACGGCGATGCCGCCATAGTCGCGGTCGAGCGCGGAGAGCGGGATATCACGGAGTTCCTTTTGGGCGAGTTCGGCCCAGTGCGCGAAATCGGCTTTTTGGTCAGACATCGTAACCCCCACCCTTGATCCCTCCCCACAAGGGGGAGGGAGACGACTGCGCCTCTGGTGGGCAGGATTTCACGGCAAACTGAGAGCAAGCGTCCCTCCCCCTTGTGGGGAGGGAATGAGGGTGGGGGTATCTCGCCGCAGACACCAAACTCATGACACCGCCTCAAATTCCAGAATCACCTGATCGACCGCCAGCACCGCGCCGGCCACGGCGTGTACCTTGCTGATGCGGGCGCGCTTTTCGGCCTTCAGCACATTTTCCATCTTCATGGCTTCAACGATGGCCAGCGTCTGGCCGTCCTCGACAATGTCGCCCACGGCCACATCGATGCGCACCACCTGCCCCGGCATCGGGCAGAGCAGGAACTTGCTCATGTCGGGCGGGACCTTGATCGGCATGTGCCTGAGCAGGCTCGCCACATGCGGCGCCAGCACCTGCACCCTGAGATCGGCGCCACGATAGCGGATGCGGAAGCCCGAGGTGGTGGCATTGACCTTGAACACCGAGTGACGGCCATCGGACCATTCGACACTGGCCAGGCCGGCGCCCGGCTGCCAATCGAGCCGCGCGGCCTGGCTGCGCCATTCAGCGCCCACCGTATAGCCATCGGCCGTTTCGTTGACGGTGACCGGCAGCGCCTGGTTGCCGATCTGGACGTGCCAGTGCTGTTCAGTGGTGCCCGTGCCGTGCCGCGCTTCGCGGCGGCTCATCAGCATCGCGGCTGCAGCGGCAACATCATAGTGATGCTGCTCGCTGAGGGCGGCGCCAAGGAAACCATCGGGGAATTCTTCGGCGATATAGCCAGTGGTCAGCCGTCCTTCGCGGAAGCGGGTCTGCTCCATCACGGTCGAGAGAAACGGCAGATTATTGCCGACGCCTTCGACTTCAAAGCTGTCCAGCGCCACGGCCATGGCGTCGATCGCCGCCAGACGGGTCGGCGCCCAGGTGCAGAGCTTGGCAATCATCGGATCGTAGAAGGTAGAAATCTCCCCGCCTTCGAACACCCCGGTGTCATTTCTCACCACCAGCGTCTCGGACGCGCTTTCGACAGGCGGGCGATATTTGGTCAGCCGACCCGTGGAAGGCAGAAAACTCCGATAGGGGTCTTCGGCATAGAGCCGGCTTTCAATGGCCCAGCCCTGGCGCTGCACATCGGCCTGCTTGAGCGGCAGAACCTCGCCATTGGCGGCGCGCAGCATCAGCTCGACCAGATCGAGCCCGGTAATCAGCTCGGTCACCGGATGCTCCACCTGCAGGCGGGTGTTCATTTCAAGGAAATAGAACTTGCGGTCCTTGTCGACGATGAACTCAACCGTGCCGGCACTCTGATAGCCGACGGCCTTGGCCAAAGCGACGGACTGCTCGCCCATGGCCTTGCGCGTCGCCTCATCGAGAAACGGCGACGGCGCCTCCTCAATGACCTTCTGGTTGCGCCGCTGAATGGAGCATTCGCGCTCGTTGAGGTAGAGCACATTGCCGTGGCTATCGCCGATCAGCTGGATTTCGATATGGCGCGGTTCGGTGACGAATTTTTCGATGAAGATGCGATCATCGCCAAAGGATGACGCAGCTTCCGATTTCGAGCGATCAAAGCCCTCGCGCGCTTCGGCGTCATTCCAGGCAATGCGCATGCCCTTGCCGCCGCCGCCGGCACTGGCCTTGATCATCACCGGATAGCCGATGGATTTGCTGATGGTCACGGCGTGCTCGGCGTCATCGATTAGCCCCATATGGCCGGGCACAGTCGAGACGCCCGCTTCGGCTGCGAGTTTCTTGGAGGTGATCTTGTCGCCCATGGCCTCGATGGCTTTCACAGGCGGACCGACAAAGATGATCCCCGCAGCTTCCAGCGCTTCGGCAAATTTGGGGTTTTCGCTCAGAAAGCCATAGCCGGGGTGCACGGCCTGCGCGCCGGTCGCCTTGCAGGCGGCAATGATCTTGTCGATCTGCAGATAGCTATCCTTGGCCGGCGACGGGCCGATATGGACCGCCTCGTCGGCCATGCGCACATGCAGCGCCTCCTTGTCTGCGTCCGAATAGACGGCGACGGTGGCGATACCCATGCGCTTGGCCGTCTTGATGACCCGGCAGGCAATCTCGCCGCGATTGGCGATGAGGAGTTTGGTGATCATGGATGTTGCCTCGGAAATGCCGTTTGCTCGGAGTCGCACCCTCCCCCTTGCGGGGCGGGTTGGGGAGGGGGGCTCGCACGGGGACGTTCCGGGCGATACTCAAGGGCGGCCGCGATGGTATCGTAAACGCCATCGGCGTGGAACAGGACGTCCTCATTGGAAAAGCGCAGCACCTTGAAGCCTCGCGACGACAGATAGTCGTCGCGCGTCCGGTCATTGGTCTGTGCCAGCTCGCCATCGTGGCTATTGCCATCGACCTCAATGACGAGTTGGGCGTGCCGACAGGCGAAGTCGACATAATAGGGCCCAATCTCGACCTGCTTGCGGAAGTGAAAGCCGCCAGTACGCATGGGCCAGAGCAACTGCCACAAGGCTCGTTCGGCACGCGTTGAATTTGCGCGCAGCTTTCGTCGAAGTTCCCGGCTCATCGGTTCCACCTTGAGCGGCTACGTCGCTGGAAGCAGGCGGGACTGCCCAAATATGGGGGCCAGCCGCCCCCCTCCCCAGCCCTCCCCGCAAGGGGGAGGGTGTTCGTCCGGCGGGCGAGGCGCGACAGTGCCACAAACGCGATGGGGCACCCTCCCCCTTGCGGGGAGGGCTGGGGAGGGGGGCGTTTGGGCAAGGTGCTGATGCTGTCCCTCACAACGGTATATTCCCGTGCTTCTTCCTCGGCCCCTGCACGCTCTTGTTTTTCAGCGTCGAGAGCGCCCGGATGACGCGGCGTCTTGTGCCATGCGGCATGATGACGTCGTCGATGAAGCCGCGTTCGGCGGCAACGAAGGGGTTAGCGAAGCGCGCTTCGTAGTCTGCCGTGCGCCGGGCGATCTTGTCCTTGTCGCCCAGTTCGGAGCGATAGAGGATTTCGGTGGCGCCCTTGGCGCCCATCACAGCGATTTCGGCTGAGGGCCAGGCGTAGTTCACGTCGGCCTTGATGTGCTTGCTTGCCATCACGTCATAAGCGCCGCCATAGGCCTTGCGGGTGATGACGGTGACCAGCGGCACGCTGGCCTCGGCATAGGCGAACAGCAGCTTGGCGCCGTGCTTGATGATGCCACCATATTCCTGGGCGACGCCGGGCAGGAAGCCGGGCACGTCGACCAGGGTCAGGATGGGGATTTCAAAGCTGTCGCAGAAGCGGATGAAGCGCGCTGCTTTCTTACTGGCGTTGATATCGAGACACCCCGCCAGCACCAAAGGCTGGTTGGCGACGACGCCGACCGTATCGCCGCCGAGGCGGATAAAGCCGATCAGGATATTGCCGGCATGGTCCTTCTGCAGCTCAAGGAAGTCGCCCTCGTCGGCGATCTTTTCGATCACCTCGCGCATGTCGTAGGGCTGGTTGGCGCTGGCGGGAATGATGGTATCGAGGCTGATATCGTCACGATTGAGGGGATCGTCGGTCGGGCGATGCGGCGGCTTCTGCCCGGCGGCCAGCGGCAGGAAGCCATAGAGCCGGCGCACTTCGAGCAGGGTCTCGATATCGTTTTCGAAGGCCGCGTCGGCGACCGAGGAGATTTTCGTGTGCGTGGAGGCGCCGCCCAGTTCTTCCTGGGTCACGCTCTCATTGGTGACCGTCTTGACCACATCGGGCCCGGTGACGAACATGTAGCTGGTGTCTTTGACCATATAGATGAAGTCGGTCATGGCGGGCGAATAGACTGCGCCGCCGGCGCAGGGGCCCATGATCACCGAAATCTGCGGCACCGCGCCCGAGGCCTGGGTATTGCGCCAGAACACGTCGGCATAGCCACCCAATGAGGCGACGCCCTCCTGAATGCGGGCACCGCCAGAGTCATTGAGCCCGATCACCGGGGCGCCATTCTGCATGGCCAGATCCATGATCTTGCAGATCTTCTTGGCGTGGGTTTCGCTCAGCGAGCCGCCGAACACCGTGAAATCCTGGCTGAACACATAGACCAGGCGGCCATCAATGGTGCCCCAGCCGGTGACGACGCCGTCGCCGGGGATGATGGTGTCGGCCATGTCGAAATCGGTCGCCCGATGGGTGACGAACATGTCGTATTCTTCAAAACTGCCCGGATCGAGCAGGATGTCGAGCCGCTCCCGCGCCGTCAGCTTGCCCTTGCTGTGCTGGATATCGATGCGGCGCTGGCCGCCGCCGACCCGCGCTTCGGCCCGCTTGGCCTCAAGTTGAGCGATGATATCCTGCATGTCGTCGTCTCCTTGCTCGTGTTGAGACTAGCGCGTTGTGTGCAATCCCCCAAGACAGCAAACGGCGGGTCTGTTACAATCACACAGAAGCAGATTTGTAATTTTGTGGATTTGTGAATGGCGACGCGCAAGATTTTCGCCGGGGCACGGCTACGGGCCCTGCGGACGCAACACAGGCTGACCCAGGGTGAGCTGGCGGCGCGGCTGGATATCTCGGCCTCCTATGTCAACCAGATCGAATCCAATCAGCGCCCACTGACAGCCTCGGTGATGCTGGCGCTGGCGGACCGGTTCAATCTTGATCTCTCCAGCCTGATGACCGACGGCTCGGACCGGCTGCTGGCGGGACTGCGCGAGGCGCTGGCGGACCCGGTATTTGGCGAGGGCGTACCGAATTTGCAGGAACTCAAGACGGTGGCGGCCAATGCGCCGGACGTGGCGCGGGCCCTGCTGGCGCTCTATGAAACCTATCGCAAGACCAATGAACGGCTGGCCAGCGTCGATGCAGAACTCACCAGAAATCCGCAGGCCGGCCTGCAGACGTCTTACGAAGAGGTGCGCGACTTCTTCCACTATGCCGACAACTACATTGATCCGCTCGACCGCGCCGCCGAGGCGCTGGCCGAGGAACTCGGCATCTTTGCCGCTGACCGGCTCAACCGGCTGATCGCCTATTGTGGCGAGGCCCATGATCTGCGGGTGGTGCTGACGGCGCCAAGCCAGCCCGATCTGATCAAGAATTATGATCGATCGACACGAACGCTAGCGATCAATGGCCGGCTGGAGCCGTCAACGCAATTCTTCCAGATCGCCACCCATCTGGCCGTGGCCGAGCAGGCCACCCTGCTCGATCACCTGCTCGACGCGGCCAGTTTCAAGACCGCCGAGGCGCGCTCGGTGGCGCGGATGGGGCTGGCCAACTACTTCGCCGGCGCGCTGCAAATGCCCTATGGCGCCTATCTCAAGGCGGCCGAGGCGCATCGCTACGACATCGAGGAACTGGCTCATCTGTTTGGCGCCAGTCTGGAGCAGGTGGCGCACCGCCTCTCGAGCATGCAGCGGCCGCGCGAAAAAGGCGTGCCGTTCTTTTTTGCCCGGGTCGACGCCGCCGGCACCATCACCAAACGGCACTCGGCAACGGCGCTGCAATTTGCCCGCTTTGGCGGGGCCTGTCCGCTGTGGAATGTGCATCGGGCGTTTGAGGCCCATGGCCAGATCATCCGGCAACTGGCCGAGACGCCGGATGGCAACCGCTATCTGAGCCTGGCCTGGTCGAGCGAGAAGCGCAGCGGCGGCTATAACGGCATCACGCGGCGCTATGCCTATGCGCTGGGCTGCGAAATCAGCCACGCCAATCGGCTGGTCTATGGCAGTGATGTGGACCCGGTGCGGGCCCGGTTTGACCCGATCGGCATTTCCTGTCGCATTTGCGAGCGCCGCGCCTGCCCGCAGCGTTCCGTACCGCCGCTGGCGGCAGAGATTTCCATTGATGGTGACCATCGCGCCATCGTTCCCTACCAGATCGGTTGATCGCCCATCTGAGGCCGAGTTGATCGGGGTCAATTCTTCGAACCGTGGCAATGCTAAAGTGAAAGGCTACAGGCGACTGGAAATCCGATGATACGAGCGAACCGGCGCATTGAGGCGCTGGAACAATGCCATAGTGAAGTGCTGGCGCTGTGCGACGGTCTTGAAGCCGTGGCCGACAGTCTGCCGCACAACGTGCAAAAGCGGATCTGCCTGACCCTGGCGGCCACGCTTGAGCCGCTCATCGCCCGCACGCAGGCCCTGGAGGAACAGGCCTTGTTTCCGCTGCTGGAAACGATGCAGAACCCGCAAATGGCGCGGACCATGGCACGGCTGCGCGAGGAACATCTGGCCGATCACAGCGCAGCAAGTGAGGTGAGCGAAGCCTTGCAGGATTTGGGCAAGGACCGCTCGAAGCTGTCGCCCGACGCCATGGGTTATCTGCTGCGCTCGTTCTTTGTGAGCATGCGCCGTCATGTGCAGAGCGAACGGGATCTGATTGCCATGGCCCTGCCGGCCGAGCCTGGCCGCGGGCCGACAACGGACGGCTGAGCCAGCCCGCGCTGGCCGCATGATGCATCTGCTCCCGCGACGGAATGGCGCTTGCGGCTGACGCCGGGGCCATCGTACCGTCAGGCCGCAGCAGGCAGACCCTTGATCAGCCCGTGGCGCCGATGGGGCGCGCCAGCGATGTGGTGCCGCCAATGGCCTGGACTGAAAGGCTGCCGGAGGCGATGCCAGCCTGCAGGCAGCGCTGGGGCGCGTGCCCCTCCAGCCACGCATGGAGCAACCCCGCATTGAAGGCGTCGCCAGCGCCGGTGGTGTCGCGTACCGGCACTCGCGGCGCCGGCTGAGCAAGGCGCTGGTCCTTGATGGCCAGCATGGCGCCATCGGCTCCCAGCTTGATGGCCACAACCGGGAAATGCCGGGCCAGATGCGCCAGCGCCGCGCTGGCCTGGGTTTCGCCGGTAATGGCCAGCGCCTCGTCCAGATTGGGCAGAAATACGTCAACCCCGGCGCAGCGCGACAGGAGCGAGGGATCGTGGATCAGTTCTTCATCCCAACTCGGATCCAGCGACACGGTCAAACCCAGCCGCTTGGCGTCGGCGACCAGATCGGGGTGTTCGGCAAAGGTGGCATATTCGGCGATGTGCAGATGGACTGCCCCAGAACTCGCGAGCAAGCGGGCATAATCACGCGGCAGCGCATGGCCGGCGCGGCGCGACAGAAAGGCGCGATCACTGTCATGGGCCATGACAATGGTGATCTGCGGACCAGCATCGGCCGCCCGCTCAATCAGGTCCATCGCCACCCCATCAGCGGCAAACTGGCCTTCCAGAGCAACAGAAATCGGGTCCGTACCAAAGCGCGACAACACACCGGCCGGCCGGCCATGCGCTACCAGGTGGGCCGCTGCAATGAAGGCGCCGCCGCCCAGGACCGGGGTCATGGCCTCGGCGAAGACTTCCGCACCCAGCCGCGGCATCGCTGGCAGGCCCGAGAACACCAGATCGCAGTAAATCCGACCGGCACAGACAATCGCGCCCGTCGGGCGTGCCGTCATCATAGCCGGCCCAGTGCCTGCTCGGTCTGCGCGTCGAACAAATACAGCGCTCCCGGCTGCGCCGTGGCCGAGACAGTACTGCCCACCTTGGGCAGCAGTTTGCCGGGTGCGGTGGCAATGGCTTCGGCCCCGGCAATATCGAGATGCACCAGGGTCTCGGAGCCCAGCGGCTCTACCGCCGTAACGGTTCCGGCGATTTCAAAGCCAGCATGGGTGGGGGCGCCGACCAGCAAATCATGGGGCCGCACGCCGACCAATATCGGACCCTCGGCAAATGCCGTCGCGTCCAATCCGGCGGCAACGGTCTGATTGACGCTGAGCTTGCCGCCCGCAATCTCGCCCGTGAGCAAATTCATCGACGGACTGCCGATAAACCGAGCGGTGAACACATCCACCGGGTTTTCATAGAGGTCCGTGGGCGTGCCCACCTGCAGGATGCGGCCATCGCGCATCACCACGATCTTGTCGGCCATGGTCATGGCTTCGATCTGGTCGTGCGTCACATAGACAATGGTGGTGCCCAGGCGCTGATGCAGGCGCTTGATCTCGATGCGCATCTGCGCGCGCAATTGTGCGTCGAGATTGGATAGCGGCTCATCGAACAGGAAGGCGACCGGATCGCGCACCATGGCCCGGCCAATGGCCACGCGCTGGCGTTGCCCGCCCGACAGTTCTGACGGGCGTCGATCCAGCAGGTCCTCGAGGCCAAGGATCTTGGCGGTTTCCAGAATGCGCTGGCCTTTTTCGGTGGCGCTGAGCTTGGACGTATAGAGGCCAAAGCCGATATTCTTGCCCACACTCATATGCGGGTAGATGGCGTAATTCTGAAACACCATGGCGATGTTGCGCTGCTTGGGTGCCATGTCATTGACCACCGCACCGGCAATGCTCAGCGTGCCAGCGGTGATGTCTTCCAGCCCCGCAATCATGCGCAGCGTGGTGGACTTGCCACAGCCCGACGGACCGACAAACACCACAAATTCCCCGTCATTGATGGTCAGATCAATGCCGTGGACGGCAGTTGTCTTGTTATAGGCTTTGACCAGGCCCTGTAGTTCAATAGTCGCCATCAGGCCGCTCCGATCAGTGCACCAAATTTGGAATTGAGTTCGGCTTTCGCCAGCGCCTGCGCCGCGGCACGGGCCCTGGCAGCATCGGCAAAGGCCGCAGCGCGCGCACGATAGCTCGCCAGTGCTTCGTTCATGGGCGCCAGCGCCGGGCCGCCGAAACGGTCCCGCACGGCGACGAAATGCTCGGGCGAGACCAGTTCGGCAAAACGCTTGGCGTCGATTGTGGTGGGCCGGCCCACCGATTTCTCGAATGCCGTCACAAACGGGCCATAGCCATCTTGGGGCAGATCGCCATCTGCGGCGACCACCGCACGGGCCACGGCGGCGGCAATCTCATGGCCTTCACGGAACGACAGCCCTTCCTGGCGCACCAGGCTGTCGGCCAGTTCGGTAATGGTGATGCAGGAGCGCCTGATATTGGTGGCGACCCGCGCCGGGTCGATGCGGACTTGTGCCATCACCGAGGCCAGCAGATCGAGCACGCGATAGGCGCTGTCAAAGGCCTGATAGCCCATGGCCTGGGTCTCGCCTTCGCTGTCATTCATGTCGGTGAAGGGTGTGTTGCGCATGACGTCGAGCATGGCCCGGGCCCGCCCGAAAGTCTGGCTGGAGAGCAGCCGCAAATGCTCGATCGGCACCGGATTGCGCTTTTGCGGCATGATCGAGGAGATCTGCACCAGCGCGTTGGGTACATAGAGCTGTCCGACTTCAAAACTGCTCCACACCTGCAGGTCCTGAATGGGCCGTCCGAGATGGAGAAACAGCAATTCGATGGCGCCATAGGTGGCCGTGATGTAGTCGACCGCCGCGATGCAACTGTAGGAGTTCTGCAGTGGCGCCGCGAAGCCGAGCAATTGCGCCACCCGGGCCCGATTGATCGGAAAGCCCGACGTCGTTATGGCGGCCGCGCCCATCGGCGATTGATCGACCACGCCATAGGCCTGCTGCAACCGGTCGATGTCGCGGCCCAGCACTTCGATCATCGCGCCCAGATAGTGGCCAAAAGTGCTCGGCTGGGCCGGCTGGCCGTGCGTGTAGGCCACGATCAGCGTGGCCTTTTCGCGCTCGCCGGTGTCGATCAGCACGGTATAGAGCGCCTGCGCCTTGGCGATCAGCACGTCGAGTCGCGCCTTCAGACCCAGCTTGAACAGGGTATGATCGATATCGTTGCGCGAGCGGGCGGTGTGCAACCGCCCCGCCAGATCGGGCCCCAGCCGGGCCTTGAGTTCCTTCTCGATGAGAAAGAAATAGTCTTCCACGTCGCCGGTATAGACCAGCGTCGCCGGGTCGACTTCGGCCGCGATGGCGGTGAGTGCCCGGGCGATGTCACGCCCCTGCCCGGCATCGAGAATGCCGGTCTCCACCAGCATCACCAGATGGGCCTGGTCAATGGCGCCGAAGGCCGCGACGTGGTGGGTCTTGGCACTGTCAAACAGCGGCCGCAGCACGGTGTCCTTGTAGACCGGATCGGGGAAAACGCTGTCGTCGTTGATGCGGGGATCGGTCATGGTCAGCCCTTGAGTCCTGCCAGCATGACGCCCCGCACGATGAAGCGTTGCAGCACGAGAAACACGAGCAGGGTGGGGATGGTGGCCAGCGCGGCGCCGGTCATGATCAATTCCCACTGGATAGACTGTTCGACAGCAAAGCTCGAGAGCCCGACTGGCAAGGTGTAGAGTTCCTTGCTGGTGGTGACGATCAGCGGCCAGAAGAAGGCGGTCCAATTGCCCAGGAAAGTAAAGATCGCCAGGGCCGAGATTGCCGGCATCACCAAGGGCATGGCCACCTTCCACCAGATTTCGAACTCGTTGAGCCCATCGATCCGCGCGGCTTCGAGGAAGTCATCGGGCACCGTCTCGAAGAACTGCTTCATCAGGAATGTGCCGAAGGCTGTCATCATGCCCGGGAACATGATGCCCCAATAGCTGTCCAGCCAGCCAAGCTGGCTCGACATCAAATACCACGGAATAACCAGCATTTCGGTGGGGATCATCAGCGTCGACAGGATCGCCAGAAAGATGAAGTAGCGGCCGCGGAACTCGAACTTGGCCAGCGTGTAGCCGACCAGGCTGTCGAAAAACACGTTCGACAGGGTCACCGTGGTGGCCACCAGCGCCGAATTGAGGAACCAGCGCATGAAGCGGCCGTCGGACAGCACCTTGATGTAATTGTCGAAGCTGGGCGCCAGCGGGATGAGCCGCAGATCATAGACCTGCCCCGCCGATTTCAGCGAGGTGGAGAACATGTAGAGCAGCGGCGTGATCATCAGCAGTCCGCCGAGCAGCAGCATCGTCCAGGTCAGGATCAGCCCCGGGCGGATGGGTTTGCGGTTGGCGGCGAGCTCATAGCCGTTGGCGGTCACCTCGGCCATGTCAGCGGTTCCTCAAGACAAACAATTGACCCAGTGACACCACCAGCAGGATCAGGAACAGCACCACCGTCTGTGCTGCCGCGTAGCCCATGTCGAAGGACGAAAACGCGGTCTGGTAGATCATCATCACCAGCGGCTTGGTCGAGTTCAGCGGCCCGCCGGGATCGTTGGAGGTCATGTTGTAGACCTGATCGAAAATGCGCAGGAAGCCGATCGAGGAAAACACCACGAGAAACACCGTCGTCGGTTTCAGCAGCGGCAGGGTGATCTTGCGCAAAATGGCCCATTCGCCCAGGCCGTCGATGCGCGCCGCCTCATAATAGGTCGAGGGAATGGCGCGCAGGCCGGCCATGAAGATGATGATCTGGAAGCCCAGACCGGCCCAGATGCCGGTGACCATGATGGAAGGCAAGGCCTGCGCCGGCGAGCGCAGGAATTGCTGCGCCGGCAGATGCAGGTTCGACAGAATGCCGTTGATGATGCCGATGGGAATGGGCTGGTAGAACCAGCGCCAGACCCAGGCCATGGCGGCCGCAGTGGTCAGGAACGGCAGGAAATAGAGCGCCCGCAGGAAGCTGTGCATGAACGTCACCTTGTCGAGATAATAGGCGATGACAAAGGACAGCAGCAGGCTGATCGGCGTGCCGATAATCAGATAGGCGAAGGTGTTGCGGAAGACCTTCCAGAATACCGGGTCGGCAAACAGTTTCTGATAGTTTTCCAGGCCGACAAAATTGGCGGGACGGAGCAGGTCCCAGTCGGTGAACGAGATCCAGAATGCCGACAGCGTCGGATAGAACCGGATCCAGCTATAGAACACAATGGGCAGCGCCAGAAAGCTCCAGGCCCACAGCACCTTGCGCCCGCTCTGGGTCAGCACGAAACCGGTGCGGCCCTTGCGGGTCGCACCATTTGCTTCAATGTCAGGGAGGTGAGCCACGGCCTATTTCTTGGCCGCGTCGATCATGGCCTGTTCGGCCGCAGCAGCCTCGTCCAGGGAAGCCTGTGGGTCCTGGTTTTCGAGCAGCACGCGGTTGACCATGTCGACAGCCGTCTGGCGCTGCCCGGCTTCGTCCACAAATGTGGTGGTGTGGGCATACTCAAGACCCTTGAGGAAGGGCGCATAGATCGGGTCAGCCAGATTGGCCTCGGTCAGGGCAGCGTCACGGCGCGCTGGCAGTTCACCAACCACGTCGAGCCAGACCTGCATGGCCTCGGTTGAGGAGATATAGGCGAGGAACTTCTCAGCAGCCGCCTTCTTTTCGTCCGTGGCGCCCGAACCGATGCCATTGGCAAAATAGCTGGCATAGTTGGAGCGAACCCCGTCAGCATTGGCAGGCAGCTCAACCACGCCCCACTCGAAATCGGTGATGGTGTTGAAGGCGCCGAGACGGAAGGTACCATCGACGGTCATCGCCGCCAGCCCGGCCTTGAATGCCGCCTGACCTTCGTCCATGAAGCCGACCAGACCGACATTGTGGGCGGTCTGCAGATCGGTGTAGAAGTTCAGCGCCTGCAAGCCGGCATCGGTGGCGTAGGACACATTGCCATTGGCATCATAGGGTTCGCCACCCATCTGGCGCACCAGCACTTCACGCCACCAATGGTGGTCCTGCCCGGCAAAATCGAGCGTCAGACCTTCCGAGGTGATGTTGCCACCACCGTCGGTCTTGGTGGTCTGCATCGCCACGTCGACGAGTTCATCGAGCGTAGTCGGTGGCGCAACGCCAGCCTCATCGAGCAGCTTCTTGTTGTAGAACAGCGCCAGTGACCGCACGGCGGTCGGAAGCCCGTAATAGGCGCCATCGCGCTTGACGGCCGAGACGATCGGGAAGAACTCACTCTCGATTTCGGCGGTCGGAAACACAGCCTCATCCAGCGGCTGCAGGACGCCGCCCTGCTGGAACTTGTCGAGCCAGCCATAGAAGAACTGCAGCACATCGGGGCCATTGCCGCCGGCCTGCGAGGCAATCACCTTGGTCTGGTAATCGGCGTAGGGAAAGGTGACCTGCTTGACCGTAATATCGGGGTTGGCCGCCTCGAAATTACTGATGAGCTGATCCATGGCGTTCACACGCGTTTCAAACACGTACTGCCAGTATTCGATTTCCACAGCCTGAGCCGAGCTCAAGGCCATAAGACTGACGCCGGCGACCAGGCTGGCGAGCGTAAAGCGTTTCCGCATCTGAACCTCCTTGTGGTCCGCAACCGGGCTTGGACACGCGGTTGGACGGACAAATTCCCCTTGGGTGAGAAGCCGGCAGCGGGCCCGCTTCACCCTCCACAAGTCAGCCGACGCCAGCAACATTGTCAATACAATAATCTACTTGAGTTATTGTGATCGGCAAAATAGCCTCTCGCTCAGAAGCGAGGGATGATGAAAAAAACAGGCTCGGCTGGGTCCGTTAGGCCGACCATCGGGAGCAATCCGGGTCGGAATCGCAATCACAACCGGCGCGTCGTGCTCGATATGGTGCGGGCCTATGGTCCGTTGGGGCGAACCGAGATCGCCCGTCGCGCCCAGCTGACGCCGCAGGCGGTGAGCAATATCGTTGACGAACTGGTCGGCGAGCAGATGCTGATCGAGCTGGGCCGATTGCGCTCGGGACGTGGGCAGCCGCCCCTGCAATTTGCAGTCAATCCGAATGGTCCCATGACCGCGGGAGTGGAAATTGCCACCGATCACATCATGACGGTGCTGATCGATCTGTCAGGCCAGATCCGCGCACAATCCTATCGCCCGATTACCGCCACCGATCCGGCGTTCATTCTGCCCCAGCTCCGCGACGAAATCGCCAGCATCCGTGCCAGCGTCAGCGACGATCCGGTGCGCCTGCTCGGCGTCGGCGTCGTGATGCCCGGACCGTTCGAGATCGAAGGGATGAGTTCTGTTGGCCCGGCAACCCTGCCCGGCTGGACCGGGCTGGATGTCAAGCATACGGCGAGCCAAGCCATTGGTGAGCCCGTCGAGATCGAAAACGATGCCACTGCCGCCGCCGTGGGTGAGCGGCTCTATGGCGCCGGGCGCCACCATTCCAGCTTCTGCTTTGTGTATTTTGGCGTGGGCCTGGGCCTGGGTATCATTCACGAAGGCCGTCCGCTGCGCGGCGCCTTTGGCAATGCCGGCGAGATCGGCCATCTTGGGGTCACCCCGCGCAACCGGCCGGCGCTCTATGGTCCTGAAGGCGCGCTCGAACGCTTCGCGTCGCTCTATGCCTTGCGCGAACGCCTGACGGCGGCGGGACGACCGAGCGCGACCATCGAGGACCTGCAGCAATTGCATGATCAGCAGGATCCCATACTGGCCGACTGGATCGCCGAAGCGGCCGACTATCTGGCGCCGACCATCGCCGCCATCGAGAACCTGCTCGATCCCGAAACCATCATCTTTGGCGGCGCCCTGCCCGACGCGATCATTGACGCCCTGATCGCCGCGCTCGAGCCATTGCCGGTTTCGGTGGCGACCCGCCGGGCCCGGACCGCGGCCCGGGTCATTCGCGGGCAAACCGGCCAGTTGACCGCGGCCCTTGGCGCCGCGGCGCTCCCCATGCTCGAGACCATTACCCCACGCCTGCACGTGGATACCCGTACTGACCCGCAATAGGAGCCTGCCATGCTGACCGCCCGCGAGCGTCTTGCCCGCCAGAAATCCCGCCCGGTGCTGGTCGAATTGCACCGCGCGCTGTCGCGGCTGCGTTCGACGCTGACGGTGATGAATACGGGCGCCCACCCCGATGACGAACACTCCGACATGCTGGCGGCGCTGCGCTTTGGCTATGGCATGCGGATCGTCATCGCCTGCTCGACGCGCGGCGAAGGTGGCCAGAACAGCCTGGGGACCGAGCGTGGCGGTGCCCTGGGCGTGTTGCGCAGCCGGGAGATGGAAGAGGCCGCGCGGGTGCTGGATGCTGACGTCGCCTGGTTCGGCCATGGCCCCGAGGACAGCGTGCACGATTTCGGTTTCTCCAAGAACGGCGTCGATACCCTCGCGCGCTGGGGCCGGGACAAGACCATCGAACGGCTCGTCACCGCCTATCGGCAGTACCGACCCGACATTGTCATCCCCACCTTTCTCGACGTGCCCGGCCAGCATGGGCACCACCGCGCCATGACCGAAGCCGCCGAACTTGCCCTGGAACTGGCGGCCGATCCGAGCTTTCACACGCCGGGCCTCGAAGCGTGGGCCGTCGGCAAATACTACCTGCCGGCATGGTCTGGCGGTGGCGACACCTATGATGACGAAGTGCCGCCACCCGCTGCGAGCGTTGCGGTGCGGGCACCGGGCCGCGACATGCCCACCGGCGCCAGTTTCGACGCCATAGGTGAATGGTCGCGGGCCCTGCACGCGACCCAGGGCATGGGCCGCTGGGTCGAACGGGCGACAGCGGAATGGCCCCTGCATCTGCAGCAAGGCCCCAATGCCCCCGAAATGGCGATAAGCGACAATCTGCCGGCAACGCTGGCCGGTTTGGCCGAACAGTTGCCGGCCGAACCGGCTGCAGCGCTAGGCATGGCCCAGCAGCACATCGATGCGGCGCTGGCGGCCTATCCTGACCGCCCGGCGATCAGCGCCGCCCTGGTGCAAGCTGGCGCAGCCATCGAGCAGGCCAAGGCGGCCTGCGCGGCAGAAGCCCTGCGCCTGCATGGGCACCGTCTCGACCGCAAGCTGGTCGAAATCGATGCCGCCTTGCTGCTGGCCGAAGGGATCTCGGCCATTGCCTGGACCGAGCCCAATAGCCTGGCCGCGGGGGGCACTGGCACGCTGACGGTGCAGATCGAGGGCGATACCCGGTCATTGCAGGTGGCCCCCCTGGCCGAAGCCGATATCCGGATAGGGGATGCTAGTGAAGCCGGTCCCAACCTGGTCTTCCCGCTATCCATCGCCCCGGACGCCGCGCTGACCCAACAGTTCCAGCCAGGATTTTCCAGTCTGAGCGGCAATGGTGCGCTGCGCATTGCCATCACCGCAACGGTCGCCGGCCGCGCCGCCACTGCCATGATTGACCTCGAAGAACCGCTCAGGATTGTGCCGGCCCATGCCGTCCAACTGGAACCCGTCGATTTCATCGTCAATCTGGCCACGTCCGGAGCCACAGATCCCTTGGCCATTGCCGTGCGCCCGAATCTTGGCCCGGTGCCGATGGACCTGCAAACTCCGACCGATTGGCGGGCAGTCCGCACGGCCGATGGCCTTGCAGTGACGCTCCCCGCCGATCTGGCGGCGGGCCTTTACCAATTGCCGCTGCAGGTCGAGGGACAGCAGGCGTTCTCGGCCCAGGAGGTTGCCTATCCCCATATCGGGCGGACGCAGTTCATCGCGCCACAAATGGTACGGGTTCTGGCGCTTGATCTGAACACGCCTGCCAATACCCGCATTGGCTATGCCGGTGCTGGAAGCGATCGGGTGGCGCATTGGCTCAAGGTCATCGGGCTCGACGTCACCGTGCTCGATGACGCCGCGCTGGCCGGGGATTTGTCGCGCTACACTTCCATTGTCATCGGCACCTTTGCCTTCGGCCAGCGTCCCGCGCTACGCCAGGCGACAGCCAGGCTGCATGAATGGGTTGAAGCTGGCGGGCACTTGCTGACGCTTTATCATCGTCCTACCGACGGCTGGGACCCGAATACCACCCCGCCCCGGCCGATCAAGATCGGTTCGCCCTCCTTGCGCTGGCGCGTGACCAACCCCGCCGCCGCGATCGAGACGCTGCTGCCCGAGCACGTTCTGCTGCGCGGTCCCAACATTATTGGCGCCGCCGACTGGGCCGGTTGGGACAAGGAACGGGGACTGTACTTCGCGGCAGAATGGGACGGTGCCTATGAGCCCCTGCTGGCCATGAGCGACGCCGGTGAAGCGCCACTGCGGGGCGCCCTGATTTCAGGAAAGATCGGCAAGGGGCGGCATACCCACACCAGCCTGGTGCTGCACCACCAGCTCGACAAGCTGGTGCCCGGCGCCTTTCGCCTGATGGCCAATCTCGTGCAGCCGGCCTGAGCCATGCAGAGTTTCGATGTCGCCGTGATCGGTCTGGGCGCCATGGGCAGCGCCACGCTGTGGCACCTGGCCAAGGCGGGTGCGCGGGTCATTGGCATAGATCGCCATACCCCGCCGCACAGCCATGGTTCGACCCATGGGGAAACCCGCATCACCCGCTGCGCCATTGGCGAAGGCGAGGCGCTGGTCCCCCTCGCCCTGCGCTCGCACCAGCTGTGGCGCGAACTTGAGGCTGAAACCGGCGCCGACCTGTTGCAGCAGACGGGCAGCCTGATCATCGGCAGGCCTGACGACAAGGTGCACCGGCCCGGCCGCACCGGCTTTCTCGACCGCTCCATCGCGGCGGCACGACGCTTCGATATTGCCCATGAGGTGCTGAGCGACGCCGAGATCGGCCACCGCTTCCCCAATTTTCGCCCGCAAGACGGTGAAGTCGGTTATTTCGAGCCGGGCGGCGGCTATCTTCGGGCCGAGGCCTGTGTCGCCGCCAATCTGCAACTGGCGCAGCGCCACGGCGCGACCATCATGGCCGACACCAGGGTGGACACACTTACCGCAGACAGTGGTGGCGTCACCCTGGGCACGACTGCCGGCACCATCCGGGCCGGCAAGGTGGCGGTCACCGCGGGCGCTTGGGCTGGCGCCCTGCTTGGTGCGCCCTTCACGCCGCTGCTGCAACCGACCCGGCAGGTGATGCACTGGTTCGAGGTCGAGCCCGACCACATCGAGACATGGCAGCGCTCGCCCGTGTTCATGTGGCCGCACGGCACGGACCAGGACGGGTTTTTCTACGGGTTTCCGAGCCTTGATGGCGCAACCATGAAAACCGCCGACGAGTTCTATGGCGCCGCCAGTGATCCGGACGCCATTGATCGAGTGGTGCCCGGCGAGGACTCGGCCCGCATGTATCGCAGCCATCTGGCAGGCCGGCTGGTGGGTGTTTCGGCCCGGGCGGCCAAGACGGCTACCTGCATCTACACCGCGACTCCCGATAGCGGGTTTGTCATAGACTGGCATCCGCGCCTAGCCAATGTGCTGGCAGTGTCGCCCTGCTCGGGCCACGGCTTCAAGCACTCGGCGGCGATTGGCGAGGCCGTCAGCGCGACCTTAATGGGGCAGGAAAGTACCCTAGATCTGAGCCCCTTCGCACTGGCTCGGCTACTGGACTAACCAAAACGTCCTTTGCTCAAGATACTACGTTATTAGTATCTGTTGCTAGATTTTGTTCCCAAACGAGCATACAATGCCTCATTATCACCATTTGGTAGCAATGAGAGCGTCCATGTCCGTCGCCTTGCCGGTTCCGCATTCCCAGCTTGAGGATGGATGCAGCCTGCTTGACCGCGTGCGGCGTGACCCGGCCCTGGCCAGGTGTCCGGCTTTTGCAGGGCCCTTCGGGCTGCGCCCCCTGATCTATGCTGACTATACCGCCTCGGGACGGATGCTTGATCTGATCGAAGACGCGGTGCGGCACCGCGTCGGCCCCTCCTATGCCAATACCCACTCCGAAGCCGCCTATGGCGGCCGTCGTACCGGCGCGCTGCGCGAAGCGGCGCGGCAGTCCATCCGCCACAATGTCGGCGCCACTGCAGCGCATGCGGTGATCTTTGCCGGTTCGGGCGCGACCGCCGGCATCAACCGACTGGTGTCGGTGCTGGGCCTGGGCCTGCCTGCCGATCACCACCTGCGCGCCCTGCTGCTCGCGCAAATCGCGCCGCACGATCGCCCGGTGGTGCTGGTCGGGCCCTATGAACACCACTCCAACGAGTTGCCGTGGCGCGAGTCGCTGGCTGAAGTCGTGCGCATCCCGCTGGCGAGCAATGGCCAGCCGTGCCAGGCCGCCATTGCCGCGGCCCTGACCCGGTATCAGGACCGCCCCCTGTTGATCGGCGCCTTTTCGGCGGCCTCCAATGTCACCGGCATCAAGACCGACATTCGGCCGCTGGCCCGGCTGCTGCATCGGCACGACGGCATGTGCGTCGTCGACTACGCGGCAGGCGCGCCCTATCTCGACATCGATATGGGCGAGACCGCCCCCGGCGCGGGCGACCAGCTCGATGCTATTGTGCTGTCGCCCCACAAATTCGTCGGCGGACCCGGGGCTTCGGGCCTGCTGATTGCGGATCGGTCGATGTTCCGAATTACCCGGCCATCGGCGCCCGGTGGCGGCACGGTGAGTTTCGTCACCCCCGACAGCCACGCCTATCTCGACGACGTGCAGGCCCGCGAGGAAGCCGGTACCCCCTCGATCATAGGCGATATCCGCGCCGCTCTGGTGTTGCAGCTCAAGGCCGATATGGGCATGGCGGTGATCGACGCCGCTGAAACGTCAGCCGTCGCGCAAACGCTGGCGTTTTTTGCCGCCCACCCTGCCCTGCACCTGCTCGGATCGAGCAAGGCCGACCGCCTGGCCATTTTCTCGTTCAACATCAGCGCCGGCGGTGACATGCTCCACCATGGCCTGGTGGTGGCCATGCTCAACGACCTGTTCGGCATCCAGGCCCGCGGCGGCTGCTCCTGCGCCGGCCCCTATGGCCATGATCTGCTGGGGATCGACCAACAGGTTTCCGGCCAATACCGCCAATTGGTCAGCGACGGGCTCGAGGTGATGAAGCCCGGCTGGGTCCGCATCGGCTTTCCGCCGGTGATGGGAACAGCTGAAATTCAATATGTGCTCGATGCGCTGGCATTTATCGCCGAGCGGGGGCTTGATCTGATGGCGCTGTATCGGGTTGAACCCGGCAGTGGGCACTGGACGCTGAAGTCAGCGCCGCCCGCACCGGCGCCCTCCATCGAAACGCTGTGCCTGTGGCGCGATGGCCTGGAGACAGACATCCCTCCCCAAGCACCACCGAGCACGGCCGAAATATTTGCCCAGGCAAAGGCCCTGGCCGATGCGGGACGCCGTGCCGAGCATGTCGCCTGCTGTGCCCTGCCCGACCAGGCAGACCCGTTGCGCTGGTTCCATCTGTAGACAACCCTATGGCCAGGCCGCGTAGGATTGCGTGCGGTTGGCATTGAGACTGTGTATCCGTTTGCGGTAGCGCCCCGGGGAAATGCCCTTGAGGCGTGAAAAGAAACGGCTGAAATAGCCGGCGTCGCGAAAGCCCAGCGCATCGGCGATTTCGCGGACCTGCAAGCTTGAGCGTTCGAGCAGGCTCTCGGCATCCTCGAGCAGGCGGCGATGCACCAGTCCGAGCGGCGATTGGCCGGTCGCGCGGCGGATCGCGGTGGTCAAGCGGTCGGTGGAAACCCCCATCACCCTGGCATAATCCGCCACCGGCCAGTGTTCGCGGGCATGCAGTTCGACCAGCTGCACAAAGCCCTGCACCAGCAGGCGCGGCGAGGCCTGGGGTTGCGTGGCGACGCCGCCCAGCCGCCAGAAGCCGATCAGGGTCAGCCAGAGCCGGCCCATCACGGCCTCGCGCATGCCGGGCAATTCGTCCAGCGCTTCGCGACGAATGTCTTCGAGATCGCGGATGGCCCCCCGGGCGGCGCCAGCGTCGAGCCGGATCCCCGGCAATGGCCTTTCGATCGCTTCGCGCAACTGTCCAGCAATCGAGCTGGCGGGCACAACGCGACCGAGCGCGGCATTGGATACGGCCAGCATCATGCCGCGGGCGCCGGCGTCCAGCCGGACACGGCTCACCACGCCGCTGGGCAACCAGATGACGCAGGGCGCCTCGATAGCGGCAACCACAGCGTTCAGCCGCAGCGTGCCCCGACCGGCAGCGAGCACGAAGCCGTTGGCGCCGCGCATTGCCTTGGCGACCGGGAAATCCCACTCAACTGCTGACAACAAGCCAGCGATTTCAACCACTTCAACATCCTGGGTCAGTCCGGGATTGAGAGTGGACGCAGATAGGTGCTGGATCATGGGGCCGTCCGGGCGTGCGATTTGTCCTAAAAAGTACAATTATCTCTCTGTAATGTCCATTTTTTCTGCTGCGGCTCCGGCCTAGGGTAGCTGCGAGAACGGCATTCGGAGGCAAAAAAGACCCATGAGGTCGGCCCCGAGCCTATCTGGAGCGCCCGCGCGGCGGGCAGGAGGAGCAAGCTATGACCAATCTGAGCCGTAGAACCGTGATGCAGGGCCTGGGCGTCGGCGCCATGGCCACCGCCCTGGCCGGCCTGCCGGTATTTGCGCAGGACCGAACCGCGATCCGCATCGGTTATGCCATTTCCAAAACCGGCGCCAACGCGGCCGGCGCCGGTATTACCACCACGCCAAACTATCTGCTGTGGGTCGATGATGTGAACAAGGCCGGCGGCATCAAGCTGAGCAAGCTTGGCGTCACCCTGCCCCTCGAAGTTACCGAATATGACGATCGCTCTGCCGCCGAGGAAACCGTGCGCGCTATCGAGCGTCTTGCCACGCAGGACAATGTTGATCTGATCCTGCCGACCTGGGGCACCGGTGCCAATCTGGCCGCTGGCCCCACCTTTGACCGTTTCGGCCACCCGCAGCTGGCCGCCACTGCCGTCACCGACATGGCCCCTCAGCTGGCCGCGCGCTGGAAGCACAGTTTCTGGATGCTGGGCGGCGGTCATGACTATGCCAATGCGCTGGTGGAATTGCTGGTCAAGCAGCGCGACGCCGGCACCATCAACAACAAGGTCGCTATCGCCTCGGTTGCTGACGGCTTCGGCATTGATCTGTCCAAGGCGGCCACACCGGCCTTTACCGAGGCCGGTTTCGAGCTGGTCTATGACAAGACCTACCCGCTCGGCACCTCCGATTTCGCCCCCATCATCAACGAGGTTTCAGGACTGGGTGCGGACACTTTCGTGGCCTTCTCCTATCCGCCCGATACCTTCGCGCTAACCCAGCAGGCCGTCGTGGCCGATTTCAGCCCGAAGGTATTCTATCTCGGCGTTGGCACTGCCTTCCCGATCTATCCGGGTATTGCCGGGCCCAACCACAATGGCGTCATGGGCGTTGGTGGTATCGATCCGGACAGCGAAGCGGTCGCTGCCTATTTCGAACGCCATATCGCGCTTAACGGTCAGGCGCCTGACAGCTGGGCCAGTGCCATCACCTATGCCAGCCTTGAAATGCTGCAGCAGGCCATTGAACGCGTTGGCGATATCGACCGCGAAGCCATCTCGGCCGAGCTGTCGAGCGGTGAATTCGACACCATTATCGGCAAGGTGAAGCTGGTCGATAACCAGTTGCGCAGCCTGTGGACGGTCGGCCAATGGCAGGACGGCAAGTTTGTTGGTCTGGCGCATACCGAACGCGACGGCAGCCGCGATCCAGTCGTGCCAAAGCCGGACTGGGTTCCAGCCACCTAGTCGACCACGAACGGTCTCCCTCCCCCCGGGGGGAGGGACCAAGGGTGGGGTCGCCACCAGCACCCGTTGCTCATCGCTCATCCCACCCAGCCCTCTCCACCAGGGGAAGGCGTTCCATTGTGCCTGCCCAACCACCGGAGCGACGCATGTTGTCCAGCGCCATTCTGACCGGCCTCGTCCTGGGGGGCACTTATGCCCTCGTCGCCATGGGCCTTACCCTGCAATATGGCGTCGCCCGGATCATGAACCTGGCCTATGGCGACATCGTCATCGCCGCCAGTTTTGCGGCCTTCGTGCTGTTCAGCGCGCTGGGCATCAATCCCCTGTTGGGCATGCTGCTGATCCTGCCGCTGGGCTTTGCACTGAACTGGCTGATTTATGCCATCCTGCTGCAGCCGCTGGCGCGCCGATCGCGTGACCGAGGGCGGCTGGAGGGTGACTCGATCCTGGCGACTTTTGGTCTGCTCTTTGTCATTCAAGGAGTGGCGCTGGTTATCTTCGGCTCCGGTTTCCAGAGCTACAATTTCCTTGCCGTCCCGGTGAATATCCTGGGCACCATCGTCGCGGCCAACCGGCTGCTCGCGCTGGTGCTGGCCGTTGCATTCGCCATTGGGCTTTTCGTACTGCTGACCCGCACGCGCTTTGGCACCGTAATACGCGCCGTCGCCGCCAATCCGGCTTCGGCCCCTCTGGTTGGCGTCAATGTTGACAGTGTTGCCCGTTTCGCCTTTGCGCTGGGTGGCGCACTCGCTGCCGCCGGCGGCGTGGTGATTTCAATGTATCTCACCTTTTCGGCGACCATGGGGGTGGTGTTCACCATGAAGGCGCTGATCGTGGTGATCATGGGCGGCGTCGGCAATCTGATGGGCGCGCTGGCCGCCGGGCTGATCCTGGGGCTCGTTGAAACACTGGTATCCACCTATATCGATCCGGGGCTGACCCTGGCCGCCACCTATCTGATTTTCCTCGCCGTGCTGGTCGTCCGTCCACAGGGTCTGTTCGGGAAGGCCACATCATGAAGCTCGCCGCTGCCCTCATCGCGCTGCTCGCGCTGGCTTTTGTCCCGTCGCTGGTCGGGCCCTACCCGCTTGGCTTGATGATCGGCATTCTGGGCTATGGCATTCTGGCCACCGCCTGGGCGCTATTTTCCGGCCCCACCCGCTACATCTCGCTGGCCACCGTCGCCTTCTTTGGCCTGGGCGCCTATACCGTGGCGGTACTCAGCGAGACGCTGCCCTACCCGCTGGTGCTGCTGGCGGCCGCCGCCATTGGTCTGGTCGTGGCGCTGCTGGTGGGCCTTGCCACCCTGCGCCTCGCCGGCATTTATTTTGTCATCTTCACCTTCGGACTGACCGAGCTGGTGCGCCAGTTGGTGACCTATTATGAGGTCAACGTCACCCGCACGCTGGGCCGCTACGTCTTCCTGCCGTTCGGGCCCGAACACATCTATTGGCAATTGCTGGCGCTGCTCGCCGCAACGCTGGCGATCGCCTTCTGGGTGCGACAGTCAAAAATCGGGCTGGCCTTGCGCGTCATCGGTGACGATCCGGTGGTGGCCAGCCATCTGGGCATCCGCATCACCCGCGCCAAGCTGACGCTCTTCTCCATCAGCGCCGTCATCATGACCCTGGCCGGCGCCATACAGGCGCCACGCTGGACCTATATTGAGCCCTCCATCGTGTTCAATCCGACCACCAGTTTCCTTGTCGTCATCATGGCCCTGCTCGGCGGTCCCAACCGGTTGTTCGGGCCGCTGCTGGGCGCCATCCCGCTATTCCTGCTGTTTGAATGGCTCTCTGCCAATTTCCCCAACCACTATTCGATCATTTTGGGCCTGCTGTTCATCGCCATTGTCTTCGTTCTGCCCAATGGGGTGCTGGCCGCGGTGGATAGCGTACGCGCCCGATTGACCCGCAAGGAGGCCAGCGCATGAGCCTGCTCCGCCTCAACAATGTCACCAAGCGCTTCGGCGGACTGACTGCCGTCAACGGGTTGTCGTTCGACCTGGCCGAAGGAGAAATTGTCGGTCTGCTTGGCCCCAATGGTTCGGGCAAGACCACGGCACTCAACATGATTTCCGGCTATCTGCCTCTGAGCGATGGCAGTATTGGTCTGGTCGACGAGACCATCAGCGGCTTGCCACCTGAGCACATCGCCCATCGCGGCGTCGCCCGCACCTTCCAGCTGGTCCGCGCACTACCCTCGCTCAGCGTGGGGGAGAACGTGCTGGCGGCTCTTGCCTTCCGCAAGGCGCCGCTCTGGGGCGCCGGGGCAAAGGCCGAGATCGACACCCTGCTTGCCGATGTGGGACTGGGCGGGCGCGCGGATCAACCCGCTGATAGCCTGACCTATATTGACCTCAAACGCATGGAACTGGCGCGGGCACTGGCCAGTGATCCCCGCTTGCTGCTGCTTGATGAGTGGCTGGCCGGTCTCAACCCCACCGAACTGCAGGCGGGAATTGAACTAATCAGCGCGCTGCGTCAGCGTGGCATTACCATCCTGCTGGTTGAACATGTGATGGATGCCGTTCGGGCATTGTGCACGCGCTGCATCGTGATGAATACCGGCAGCAAGATTGCCGACGGCCCGACCGCCGAGGTACTGGCCGATGCTGAAGTCATCCGCGCCTATCTGGGAGCCGATCATGCTTGAAGTCAGCGCCATCAGCCTGCATTACGGCAAGCATCTGGCCCTCGACAACGTCGCGCTCAGCGTCGCCGACAAGGAGACCGTGGTGGTCCTGGGGGCCAATGGCGCCGGCAAGTCGAGCCTGCTCAAGGCCATTGCCGGGATGGTCCGCCCCAATCCGGGTGCCAGGGTGAACCTGGATGGGGTCAATCTTGTTGGTCGCCCGGACCATAGTTTCGTCGAACAGGGCATCGCGCTGGTGCCCGAAGGCCGCGGCATCTTTGGTGACCTGACGGTTGCGGAAAATCTCGAACTGGGCGCCTACCCCCGCCATGCGCGGCCTCACGAAGCGCGACAACGCGCGCTGGTCCTTGACCTGTTCCCGCGCCTCGGTGAACGACAGCAGCAGATCGCCCGCACCATGTCGGGCGGCGAGCAGCAGATGCTGGCAATCGGACGTGCGCTGATGAGTTGTCCGCGCCTGCTGATGCTGGACGAACCAAGCCTGGGTCTGGCCCCCATTGTCACGACCGAACTGTTCGCGGCACTTCAGCGCATTGGTCAGACCGACATCGCCCTGCTAGTGGTCGAACAGAACGTCAAGGCGAGCCTGGGCATTGCCGATCGCGGGTATCTGATGGAAGCCGGGCGGATTGTCGGTACCGGCTCGGCTGCAGCACTGCGCAGCGATGCCGCTGTACAGCAGGCTTTTCTGGGCGGCGCCGCGCCCACAGCAATTTCAACAGGAGTGTTCCCATGACCGATCTCAACCTGCTTATCAATAACGAGGAATCCGCAGCCACGGGTGGCAGAACCTTCGAGCGCAACAATCCCATGACCGGTGAACTGGCCACGCGTGCTGCAGCGGCGACGGTCGAAGACGCCTTGCGGGCGGCAGATGCGGCTGCGGCGGCCTTCCCTGAATGGAGCAAGACCACCCCCGGCGCGCGCCGCAAGATCCTGCTCGCCGCCGCCGATTGCCTGCAGGCCCGCACCGACGATTTCATTGCCGCCATGGGCGCGGAAACCGGCTCTACCGCCGGATGGGCTGGCTTCAACGTCATGCTGGCGGCCGACATGCTGCGCGAGGCGGCTTCGCTGACCACCCAGATTACCGGCGAGATCATTCCGTCCAACCGCCCCGGCTCAACGGCCTATGCCGTTCGCCAGGCCGCCGGCGTCGTGCTCTCCATGGCGCCCTGGAACGCTCCGGTGATCCTGGGTGTCCGGTCGCTGGCAACCCCGCTGGCCTGCGGCAATACGGTGGTCTTCAAATCAAGCGAGATCTGCCCGCGCACGCATAAGCTGATTGCCGACGCGCTGCTTGAGGGCGGCCTGCCCCCCGGCGTGCTGAACGTGGTCTCCAATGCACCTGAAGATGCGCCCGAACTGGTTGAGGCGCTGATCGCGCACAAGGCGATCCGTCGCGTCAACTTCACCGGCTCGACCCGCGTCGGCCGCGTCATTGCCGAACTCTCGGCGCGCAATCTCAAGCCTGCTCTGCTCGAACTGGGCGGCAAGGCACCCTTCGTCGTGCTCGACGATGCCGACCTCGAACAGGCCGTGGCGGCGGCAGCTTTCGGCGCCTATATGAACCAGGGCCAGATTTGCATGTCGACCGAGCGGATCGTGGTGGATGACAAGATTGCCGACAAGTTCGTTGAAGCGCTCGCCGCCAAGGCATCCTCGCTCAAGGCTGGCGATCCGCGCACCGGCGATACCCCACTCGGCTGTCTGGTCGATGTCTCGGCCGCCGAGCGCATCGATGCACTTGTCAAGGATGCCGTGGCCAAAGGCGCTCGCATTGTTGCTGGCGGTCAGGTCGACGGCGCTATCATGCAGGCCACTGTCGTCGATGGTGTTACGCCCGGCATGAAACTCTACCGCGACGAATCCTTCGGTCCGGTCGTCGCCGTGGTCCGCGTCGGCAGCGTCGATGAGGCGGTGCGTGTCGCCAATGACACCGATTATGGTCTGTCGGCAGCCGTCTTCGGCCGCGACGTCAGCCGGGCCATGGCCGTTGCCTCACGCATCGAATCCGGCATCTGCCACGTCAATGGCCCCACTGTGCACGACGAGGCGCAAATGCCGTTCGGCGGCGTCAAGGCGTCCGGCTATGGTCGGTTCGGTGGCAAGGCAGGGATTGCAGAGTTCACCGAGCTGCGCTGGATCACCGTTCAGGACGGCGCGATCCACTATCCCATCTAGCCAAGGGACGCCCAGTCTGGGGCCCTTGGCCCCAGGCACGCACAGCAACGCGGGTTCGCTGCCAATCTGCAGCGGGCCCGTTTTTTCGTGGTGGCGAAAGCCGGCAGCATGTTGCAGCTGCAGCACTCACTCCTGGTCGTTGTGCCGTCCCTTGGTCTCGCCGACCATCCTGGCCAGTTCGGCAAAGGCAGGCACACCCCGGTCACCGGCCGTGTTGTTTGCTATTCGCAGCAGACGGACCGGGAACACCACCGCGTCCCGGTTCGCCGGCGACATGTCCTCGGTCAGGCGATTATCGCCCAGCGCGGTCTGCTCCGTTATGGTTAGCGCGCGATCAATCTCTGCAGTGGTGAGTACTCCCTTGGCGACCAGTGCCTGGTTGATGGCGGCGACGGCCATGAGCAGGCCCTCAAGTTGCAGATTGGCGGTGTTCATGCGGACCTCCCGTTTCGACAAAGCGCTGCAGCTCCAAAGAAGCACTGCCGGGCCATGCTAACCCAAATCAGCAATCCGGTGAGGGGCAATTTTGGTCGGTCTTGCCGGCCTGTCCGGACTTTTTTTGCCAGATGTCGGGTGGTTATGGTTCGCTCGCGCCCGCCGCAATGCACCTGCGTTCCAATTATAGTCGCATCCGAGCTCCGCTTCTGGCAAAATGCGGCTGCAACGACGCGGGGGGAGACGGCGATGCTGGGCACGCCACAAGAGGCCGTGACGTCCAGAGGCAGCATTGCTCTGCCGGCGCAGAACGCCGCCAGCAATGGCGCTGGCTTGCGCTCAACCACCATCGAGTACGCCGCCGCGCAAGCCGCCATGCAGCCCTGGGTGACCATGGAATGCTATCAGCTCAGCCGCGGCAAGCAGGTGTCGCAGATGGATACTCTAGACCTGGGAGGCCTGCAGGTGGTGCGGGAGCGTCAGTTCGCCGCCATCCAGAAACTGGGCGCCACCCCGGCAGATTTTTGCACCATCTCCTATTGCACACTGGACCCCGCATTCCGGTTGTCCGACCAAGCCATCAACAATGCCGACAGCGTGTTCTTCCTTCCGGAGCAAACCGAGTTCGACATTTACGTACCAGCCGGCACGCAAACCACTTATGTCGGCTTTTCGCAGGCGGAGTTCATCGCGGCGGCCCGGGCGCTCAATCCGAGGATTTGGGGCCAACCGTCGCAACAGGTCGCGCAGTTTCAGTCCACCCGGCTGGCCGAACTGAAATCGGCGCTTTCGCTAAGGTTTGGTGCTGCGGATGCTGCGACGATGAGGGGTGAGGTGCTGGACCCAGGCGTCATGCGCGCCATTGTTCTGCAGACCACGCTGCGCATCGCGACTGCCACCCCGGACGATGCTGCAACCCGCCTGCCGCTCGCCGCCCGGTCACGCGCCTTGCGAATTTGTCGACTGGCGCGCAGCTATGTCGAGGAGCGACTGGCCGATCATGCGGTGCCCACCATCGTTGATATCTGCGTCTCACTCGCCGTCTCGGAGCGGACGCTACTTTATGCCTTCCATGAATATGTCGGCATGTCCCCGCAAACCTATCTGCGCGTCGTTCGGCTGAATCGCGTCCGCGCGACATTGCTCGTCGGAAATCCGCAAAACACCACGGTGACCCAGGCCGCCATGCAGTTTGGTTTTCTGCATCTCGGTCGCTTCGCCGGCGACTACAAGCAGGTGTTTGAAGAGACCCCGACGACGACGCTGGCGCGGTGCGTCTGACGCCTGAGAGAGCCGACCACAGTTTTGCGGATATCGGATAGCGGCGTCACCCGTTCAGATTTAGCGTGACCACGAAGAATTCTGCGCAACGGGCGATACCAGTGCAGCAAACCATTGCTTGCCGCCAGACCAACAGCGGCGACCGAGGCTACTGTGCTGTCGATTGGAGAGAACCATGCCAGGCTTGGTCTCAGCATTGCTTTGAAGCTGGCGCAGGTGCGCCCGGCGTCTTGATGAACTCCGAATATTATAAAGGCGAGGAAGATAAACTATGTGCCAGGATTGCAATACCGGGACTATGAGCCGCCGCGGACTGATCGCCGGGGGCTTGGCACTGTCGCTGACCGTCCCGCTGGTGACGCAGGCCGTTGCGCAAGAGGCAGCTGCCGCGGCGCCAGTCTCGCCAGAAGAGGCGCTGCAGCGTCTGATCGAGGGCAATGCGCGCTATGTCGCCAATGCCGCGATCAATACCGACTATTCAGTGGCGCGTGCCAGTCGGTCCGAAGGGCAGCGGCCCTTTGCAGCCATTGTCAGCTGTTCGGATTCCCGCGTAGCGCCGGAACTGATTTTCGATCAGGGCCCGGGCGAGCTGTTCGTGGTGCGCGTCGCGGGTAATTTCATCAGCGAAGAAGGCTTGGCGACGCTCGAATACGGCGTGGCCGTGCTGGGCATCAAGTCCATCGTGGTTCTGGGGCACACCGCCTGTGGCGCTGTTGATGCCACGATCAAGTCGATTGCCGACAATGAGCTGCCACCGGGCCATCTGCCCAGCCTGGTCAACGCCATCCGCCCGGCGGTCTATGACGTGTTGGACAGCGCGCCAGCCGATCTGCTGGCTGCCGCTACCGCTCAGAATGCCAAACTCAACGCCGAACGGGCGCTGCGCGAAGGGCCAATTCTGTCGGAGGCCCATGCCGCCGGCACGCTCGGTGCTGTGGCCGGCATTTACGAGATCGCCACGGGCAAGGTGGCGTTTCTCTAGCCTGCCCGCGGAACAGGCCGTGGCGCAGCGGCGTCGGCGCAACTCGATCTTGGTTCAGAGGACCATCATCGTGTAGCGGAATGTGGGCTCAACGCCGTGTATTGGAAGTTGGCGGGGCTAATCCTCGCCAACTTCATCCTTCACTCTTCACCCCGCCACGCGCTCAGCGCGCTGTCTGGCAGTCGCTATTGTGCGTCTGCCTCGGATTTGGCACGACAGAAGACAAATCCCCCCGCACGGCATAGGATGATTTTCAGCGCATAATTGCTACCTCGTCGATCGGCAGCAACAGATTTCTTGCCAAGTTCTGGCCTGAATGGACAAGATGAGGCTCGCATGAAAAACAATACACAATTTCATGTTGGATACTGGATCGCCGCGGCCTTCGGTCTATTTTTGTTTCAATACTTTATAACCGTGCCGCAACAGGTCGTTGAACTGCCCTATAGCGAGTTTGAGACCTATCTCAACGATGGCAAGATTGCCGAGGTCACGGTATCCAACGACTATCTGCAGGGCACCTTCAAACAGCCATTGTCGACGGGCCAGTCGCGTTTCGTCACGACGCGGGTAGACCCGGACTTCGCCAGACAGCTGCAAGCAAGCGGCGTGGAGTTCACGGGTCGGATCGAAAGCAATATTATCGGCACTTTGCTGTCGTGGATCATACCGGTCGGGCTGTTCTTTGCGGTTTGGTATTTCCTGATGAAACGCATGGGTTCAGGCGCAGGTGGGCTGATGCAAATCGGCAAAAGCCGCGCCAAGGTCTATGTTGAGACCGACATCAAGGTCACTTTCGACGATGTCGCGGGGGTCGACGAAGCCGTGGACGAACTACGCGAGATCGTCGAATTCCTGAGCAACCCCGTGGAATATGGCAGGTTGGGGGGAAAGATGCCCAAAGGCGTGCTGCTGGTCGGCCCCCCCGGCACCGGGAAGACCCTGATCGCAAGGGCGGTGGCCGGCGAAGCCAAGGTACCGTTCTTTTCCATCTCCGGTTCGGAATTTGTCGAGATGTTCGTGGGTGTGGGGGCCGCGCGCGTTCGCGATCTGTTTGAGCAGGCGCGCGCCAAGGCCCCGGCCATCATTTTCATTGATGAACTCGATGCGCTCGGTCGCGCGCGCAGTGCGGGCCCAATGATGGGCGGTCACGACGAAAAGGAGCAGACGCTGAACCAGCTGCTTGTTGAGTTGGACGGCTTTGACACGTCAAGCGGCGTTGTGCTGCTGGCAGCGACCAACCGCCCCGAAATTCTTGATCCAGCGCTCCTGCGGGCCGGCCGCTTTGATCGACAGGTATTGGTCGACCGTCCCGACAAGGGCGGTCGCATCGAGATCCTTGGCATCTACATGAAGAAGGTAAAGCTCGCCGCCGATGTCAACGCCGAAAACGTGGCGGCGCTGACGCCCGGATTTACCGGCGCGGACCTCGCCAACCTCGTCAATGAAGCAACCTTGTTGGCGACCCGGCGCAAAGGTGATGCGGTCACCATGGACGACTTCAACAACGCCGTAGAGCGCATTGTCGCGGGCCTCGAAAAACGCAATCGCCTGCTCAATCCGAAAGAGCGCGAGATCGTAGCCTACCATGAAATGGGACATGCGCTGGTTGCCATGGCCCTGCCTGGTTCCGATGTCGTGCACAAGGTGTCGATCATCCCCCGCGGGGTGGGGGCGCTTGGCTACACCATTCAGCGCCCAACCGACGACCGGTTTTTGATGACGCGAGAGGAACTGGAAGACAAGATGGCGGTACTGCTTGGTGGGCGCGCCGCCGAGAAGATTGTCTTTGGCCACCTGTCGACAGGCGCGGCCGACGATCTGTCCAAGGTGACAGATATCGCCCGCGCCATGGTCACGCGCTATGGCATGTCAACGAAATTGGGCCACGTGGCGTTGGAAAAAGAGCGGCGCACCTATCTGGGCACCGATCTGGGCACCGATTTGACGACCTATACGCGCGATCGAGACTATGGTGACCAAACCGCCAACGAGATCGATGACGAGGTGCGCGAGATTGTCGAACAGGCGTTGCAGCGCACCTTGTCGCTCCTTGAGAATCGGCGGGAATCCCTCGAACGCGCCGCACGCGAGCTGCTGGCAAAGGAGTCGCTGGACGAGGCCGATCTGCGATCGATCGTAGAACACCCAGCGTCGTCCAAGCCCGACAAGACGCCGGAACAGCCCCGCGTTTCATAGATATCCTCAGAGTTCGAACTTGTGCTGCCGTTCGAACCCGACGGGCGTCCGGAAGCCCAACGGCGTCGTGCCCTCGATCAAGACGCTTCGGCAAAATTAGTATGGCAACATCACGGCCGGTAGAAGAATCGGCACAGTATTTTCCCGTCCTGCCACGCGGGATTGCCCACATTTTTCTGGCCGCCGGGCGGCTGTCGCGCGTTGACCCAAGTCAAAGACTTGCCTGTTCGCCGCCGCTACGCTGGAGATCCATGATGAAGATTGTGCGCCCAGGGGCGCTGCCATCAAGAAAAAGGTAGCAAGACATGACCTCTTCTTCCGATCCACAACCCGATGATGCCACGGTCCTGCAGTCGCGATTTCCCACGGCCTATACGATCCTGTTCGGTCTGATCGTGCTGGTTGCAGCGCTGACCTGGATCATCCCCGCCGGACAGTATGAACGGGTGGTGGACGAGACGGTGGGTCGGACGGTCGCGGTGGCCGGCACCTATGCCGAGGTGGCGTCCAATCCGCAAGGCTTTGTCGATGTCATGCTCGCCCCGATTGCCGGTTTCTACGACCCCGATAGCTACACCGCGAACGCCATCGACGTGGCCTTGTTCGTGCTGTTCCTCGGCGGTTTCCTCGGTGTCGTGAACGCCACGGGGGCCATCGACACGGGCGTCCGCGCGGCGATGGTGAAGATGCGGGGCCGCGAGATCTGGATGATCCCGATTCTCATGGCGCTGTTTGCCCTTGGTGGCACAACCTATGGCATGGCCGAGGAAACGCTGGCGTTCTATGCGATCCTGATCCCGGTGATGATCGCTGCGGGATATGACGCCGTAACCGGTATCGCCGTGATCCTGATCGGCGCCGGCATCGGCGTTCTGGGGTCCACCATCAATCCGTTCGCCACCGTCATCGGATCGAATGCCGCGAGCATCCCGTTCACTGACGGCATCGTGTTGCGCCTCGTGCTGCTGATCGGCGGCCTGATAATATGTGCTGCCTATGTCATGCGTTATGCCCGCCGCGTAAAGGCGGATCCCTCTCGTTCCGTTGTCTCGCATCAGGCTGCCGCGCACCGGCGCCTGTTTCTGGCAGAGGCGGGCGAGGAGGTGGACGATACGCTGAGCACGACGCAGAGCATTGTTCTGGTTGTCTTCGCCCTTACCTTTGCGGTGATGATCTGGGGCGTCTCCTCGCAGGAGTGGTGGATGGCGCAAATGGGCGCCTTGTTCCTTGGCGCCGCGATCGTTACCGGCCTCGTCGCGCGGCTGGGCGAAAAACGGCTGACCGGCAGCTTCGTTGACGGCGCCCGCGATCTTTTGGGCGTGGCTCTCGTAATCGGGCTGGCGCGCGGCATCGTGGTGATCATGGAGAACGGCCTGATTGCCGACACGATCCTGCATGCGGCTGAAGGCTCGCTCGGGGGTCTGGGCGAGTTGGCGTTCATCAATGTGATGTTCTGGATCGAGGTGGGGATGAGCTTTTTCGTGCCGTCCTCTTCCGGTCTCGCCGTGCTGTCGATGCCGATCCTGGCGCCTCTCGCCGACTTTGCTGGCGTGGGTCGCGACCTCGTGGTCACGGCGTATCAGTCGGCCAATGGCCTGGTTAACCTCATCAACCCGACCTTTGCCGTGGTCATCGGGGGGCTCGCGATCGGACGGGTGTCCTATGACCGCTGGCTCGTCTTCATCTGGCCGCTGCTCCTGGTCCTGACTGTGTTCATCTCGGCGGCACTCAGTGTAGCTGCCATCCTCTAACTTCTTGCCTGGAAGGAAGCATCCGATGCCCGATACCAAACTTGGCGTGCATTCCGAATCCGGCAAATTGCGGCAGGTCATAGTCTGCCGCCCCGGGCTCGCTCACCGCCGCCTGACGCCGGATAACTGCAGTGAATTGCTGTTCGATGACGTCTTCTGGGTGAAGCAGGCGCAAAAGGACCACGACGCCTTCGCGGCATCCATGCGCGCCGAGGGGGTCGAGGTTCTCGACACCAACACCCTTTTGGCCGAAACGCTGGACATAGCCGAGGCCCGCAAATGGGTGCTCGATTACCGCATCGCCCCCAACCAGGTCGGCGTCGGCATGCAGCGCGCCCTGCGCGACTGGATGGACGAGCTGCCGGGCGAGGAATTGTCGAAGTGGCTCATCGGTGGGCTGACTGTCGCCGACGTACCGTTCGATGCGACCAGCATGTTCGGCAGCTATCTGGGCCGTCACGGCTTCATCCTGCCGCCCCTGCCGAATTTTCTTTTCACCCGCGACAACTCTGCCTGGGTCTATGGCGGGGTTACACTGAACCCGATGTATTGGCAGGCGCGGCGTCCCGAGACGCTGCTCACGGCCGCGATCTATCAATATCACCCCAAATTCAAGGGCAAGGTCGAGGTGATCTGGGGCGATCCGCAACAGAATTACGGCCTCGCAACGCTGGAGGGTGGCGACCAGATGCCAGTGGGCAACGGCATCGTTCTGGTCGGCATGGGCGAGCGGACATCGCCACAGGCGGTGGGCCTATTGGCGCAGGCGCTGTTCGATCAGGGCCGGGCTGAACATGTCGTGGCCTGCCAGATGCCCAAACAGCGCGCGGCGATGCACCTCGATACCGTGTTCACCTTCTGCGGCGACGATGTCGTCACAGCCTTCAAGGAGGTGGCGGACGAAATGACCTGCTATCACCTGCGCCCGGGCGAGGGGAACAAACCGCTCGATATGCGTCATGATGACAGGCCGATGCTCGACGTCGTTGCCGACGTCATGGGGTTCAGCAAAATGAAGGTGGTGCCAACGGGTGGCAAGGACCCGTTCGAGCAGTCGCGAGAGCAGTGGAACGACGGCAACAACGTGCTGGCATTGAGACCTGGCCTCGTCATGGGCTACGACCGCAATGACGACACCAATGCGGCCCTGCGGGCGGAAGGTATCGAGGTAATCGAGATGCCCGGCGCCGAACTGGGACGCGGGCGCGGCGGCAGCCGTTGCATGTCCTGCCCTACCATCCGCGACGCCCTCTGAGGAAAAACCATGGCTTTCAATCTGAAGAATCGTCACTTTCTGACCCTGCGCGACTTTACCCCCGATGAAATCCGCTTCCTGCTGAAACTCGCGGCCGACCTCAAGGCCGCCAAATATGCGGGCACCGAGGTCGAAACCCTGCGCGGCAAGGAAATAGCGCTGATCTTTGAAAAGGACAGCACCCGAACCCGGGTCGGGTTTGAAGTCGCGGCCCACGATCAGGGCGCCACGGTCACCTATTTGGGCCCGACCGGCACCCATATCGGCCACAAGGAATCGGTGAAGGACACGGCCCGCGTGCTGGGCAGGGTCTATGATGCGATCGAATATCGCGGCTTTGGCCAGAGCATCGTCCAGGAGTTGGCGGCTCATGCGGGGGTTCCGGTCTACAACGGTCTCACCGACGAGTTTCACCCCACCCAGATCCTCGCCGATTTCCTGACGATGCAGGAGCATGCGGAAAAACCGCTGCGCGAGGTTGCCTATTGCTTCATGGGCGATGCGGGCAACAATATGGGCGACAGCCTGCTGATTGGCGGTGCCAAAATGGGCATGGATGTGCGCTTGTGTGCGCCTCAAAGCCTGTGGCCGACCCGCGAGATCCAGGACGAGGCGGCGGCCATCGCCCGTGAAACCGGCGCGTCCATCATGATCACCGAGGACGTGGACAAGGCCGTCAATGGCGTCGATTTCGTCTATACCGATGTCTGGGTCTCGATGGGCGAAAGCGCCGAGAAATGGGCCGAGCGGATCGACCTTTTGCAACCCTTTCAGGTCACGACTGAGGTGATGAAAAAGACCGGCAATCCACGCGCGCGGTTCATGCACTGCCTGCCCGCATTCCACAATACGGAAACCCAGGTCGGCAAGGACATCCACGAAAAGTTCGGCATTGAGGCGATGGAAGTGACAGACGAGGTGTTCGAGAGCCCGGCGTCCATTGTGTTCGATCAGGCAGAAAACCGGATGCACACCATCAAGGCGGTTCTCGTCGCCACGCTGGGGAATTAGACCATGCTCGTCGTTGCAGCCCTCGGCGGCAACGCGTTGCTGCAACGCGATCAGCCCCTGACCGCCGAAAACCAGCGCATCAATGCCCGGGTTGCGGCTGAAGCCTTGGCGAAAATCGTGTGGGCGGGACATCGCCTCGTGGTGACCCATGGCAACGGTCCGCAGGTCGGCCTGCTGGCATTGCAGGGGGCGGCCTACAAGCCGGACGAGGCCTATCCGCTGGACGTGCTGGGCGCGGAAACAGGCGGCATGATCGGCTATATGATCGAGCAGGAGCTTGAAAACGCGCTGGACCATTCCCAACCCGTGGCAACTCTTTTGACGCAGGTTGTGGTTGATCCGCGCGACCCGGCGTTTTCCAGGCCGACCAAGTTCATCGGCCCGGTATACAGCCGCGAAGAGGCCGAAGCGCGGGCAAAGGCCGCCGGATGGAGCATCGCCGCGGATGGCGCGCAATGGCGCCGCGTTGTCGCCTCGCCCCAGCCGCTCGAAATACCAGACCTGCGCGTCCTGCGGCTGCTGTTGGATCAGGGCGTGATCGTGATCTGTTCCGGCGGCGGCGGCATCCCCGTCATACGCCAACCCGACGGCAACCTCTCGGGTATCGAGGCGGTGATCGACAAGGACGCGGCGAGCGCCCTGCTGGCGCGCGAACTGGGCGCCGACGCGCTGCTGCTTTTGACCGACGTTGCCGCCGTGATGCGCGATTTCGGCACACCCGATCAGGCAGCCATCGGCGCGATCAGCCCCGAAGAGGCGCAAAAACTCGCGCTGCCTGCCGGGTCGATGGGCCCCAAAGTCACCGCTGCCGCCGGCTTCGCTGCAGCCACCGGTGGGCTGGGCGGGATCGGGCGGCTGGATCAGGCGGCGGACATCCTCGCCGGTCGGGCCGGGACGCGAATTTCCTCTGTCACCAAAGGAACCACAGCGTGACACCCCACCGAAGCAAAATCTTGCTCATCACCGGGGATCGGTATCGGCACGATGGCGGGCTGATATGACAGCTCCCGACAAAAGGCGCGCGGAGGGTCGGATCGTGGCGGTGCGCGGCGGCATTGTTGATGCGTTTTTTCCCGAGGGCGGGCCCGAACTTGATGACCTCCTCTATGCGGGCGATGTGGCCTTGCAGGTCATGTCATTCGTTCAGGGGGGCGCCGCCCGCTGCATCGCACTCCACCCGGTGCAGGGCCTCGGCCTCGGCACGACTGTGCGCGCCACTGGCGGTCCGATCAAGGTGCCGGTGGGCGAGGCGGTGCTGGGCCGAATGCTCGACGTTTTCGGCGATCCCATCGACGGTCTGCCCGCGCCCGAGGCGGCGGACCATCGCTCGATCCACCGCGCCCCGCCGCCCCTCTCCGACCGGATCCTGCGGGCCGAGGTGCTCGAAACCGGCATCAAAGCGATCGATCTGCTGGCCCCCATCGAACGCGGCGGCAAGACCGGTCTGTTTGGCGGGGCGGGTGTTGGCAAGACCGTGCTGCTCAGCGAGTTGATCCACAACACGGTCGAGCATCACCACGGCGTCAGCCTGTTTTGCGGCATCGGCGAACGCTCCCGCGAGGCCGAGGAACTGTGGCGCGAAATGGGCGAAGCGGGGGTGCGCGACCGCATGGTGATGCTGTTCGGCCAGATGAAAGAAAGCCCCGGCGTGCGGTTTCTCGTCGGCAAATCGGCCCTTACCATGGCCGAGTGGTTCCGCGACGACCGCAAGCAGGACGTGCTGCTGCTGATCGACAATATCTTTCGCTATGTTCAGGCCGGGTCCGAGGTGTCGGGCCTGATGGGCCGCATGCCCTCGCGCGTGGGCTATCAGCCGACGCTGGCAACCGAACTTGCTAGCTTGCAGGAGCGCATCGCCTCCACCAAAGCGGGGGCGATCACCTCGATACAGGCCGTCTATGTCCCCGCCGACGATTTCACCGATCCGGCAGCAGCGCATATTTTTTCCCATCTCTCGGCATCCGTCGTCCTGTCCCGCAAGCGCGCCGCCGAGGGTCTTTACCCCGCGGTCGATCCGCTCGCGTCATCATCGGTGATGCTGACGCCAAACGTTGTCGGCCAGCGCCATTATGACATCGCCCGCGCGGTGCGCCGGACGCTGGCAGAATATGATGATTTGCGCGATATCATCGCCATGCTCGGTATCGAGGAGCTTTCGGCCCATGACCGCGCCGTGGTTGCCCGGGCGCGACGGTTGGAACGGTTCCTGACGCAACCTTTCGCCACTGTCAGCATGGCGACGGGCCCCCAAGGCCAGATGGTTCCGCTTGAGGCGACGTTGGCGGGGTGCGAGACCATCCTTGCCCAGGACAAGTTCGATCGGCCCGAGAGCGACTACTATATGATCGGCGCACTGCCGGTGACGGAGGTTGCCGCATGAGCATGGCATCCGAAATGCACGTCAGTATCCGGCTGCCCGGGAGCTTGCTCTACCACGGCACGGCTACGCGCCTCAACGCCGAGGGACCGCAAGGCGCTTTCGGCATCTTACCGAACCATGTGGATTTTGTTGCCGCGCTGGTGCCTTCCGTACTGCTGTTGACCGAGGCCGACAGTACTGAGCGCGTATTCGGTATCGACGAGGGCGTTCTGGTCAAGAAGGGCCACGGCGTCGAGATCGCGGTGCGCGGCGGCGTCGAGAGCGCCAATCTTGCCTCGCTGCACGAGACCGTGGGCAAGTTCTTTGCCGGAGTCGAGGACGAGGAACGGGTTGCCCGCTCGGCCCTGTCACGTCTTGAGGCCGACATGGTGCGCCGCTTTGCCGGCTTGCGGGGAGAGCCACGCCCATGACCAACGACCACGACAAAGAGGACCGTATCGGGCGCGATGCCGCCCGCAAGCAGGCAGCCCGGGACAATCCCGGTCCCAGCCCGTTGCGCGGCATCAGCGTCTTCGGGATGATCGGCTGGGCCGTCGCCGTGCCAACCGTGGCCGGTGCCTTCCTCGGCCTCTGGCTTGACGGCGCCTGGCCACAGGCATTTTCGTGGAGTGTTGCGCTCATCCTCGGCGGCGTCGTGATCGGCGCCTTCCTGGCGTGGCGCTGGATGGACAGGGGGAACACCGGATGATCACTATCGACTGGCCCCTCCTCGCCATCGGCCTTGGTGCCGGGGCAGTTGCCGCAGCGCTGTTCTTTGCCGGTCTTGGTCTGGGAATGCGGCTGGCGCTGCGCACGGCCCATCCCCTGGCCGTGCTTTTGCCGAGCGCTGCGCTGCGCATCGCGCTGCTGCTCGCTGCCGGCTGGTGGGTGGCAACCCTTGGTGCTGTGGCACTGCTCGGCTTCGCGCTCGCCTTTTTTGTCGTCCGGCTCGTCTTGGTCGCGGTGCTTCGTCCGGCACAGGAGGGTGAAGCATGGAACTGAGCCCCGACGAGAGCATCGTCTTCTACGTCGGGGCCTTTGGCGTGAACGCCACCATTGTCTTCACCTGGGGCGTCATGGCGCTGCTCACGCTCGCCTCAATCCTTGTCACTTGGTCGCTCAAGCCCGAAGTGCCGCCCGACCGCTGGCGCACCACGCTCGAAACCATCGTCCTGGCCATTCAGGCCCAGATCGACGAAATCAGCGCCCGCCCCGACCGCCGCCTGCTCTATTTTTCGGGCACGCTGTTTTTGTTCATCGTCACCTGCAACCTTTTGATGGTCGTCCCCGGTTGGCGTTCGCCCACTGCCTCGCTGTCCACGACCACCGCGCTGGCGCTCGCCGTGCTGGTCGCTGTACCGCTTTTTGGCATCGGTGCGCGCGGCCTGGGCGGCTATCTGCACAGCTACATGGAGCCCAATATTGTCATGCTCCCGTTCAACATCATCGGCGAGGCATCGCGCGGCATCTCCCTGGCCATCCGTCTCTACGGCAATGTGATGAGCGGGGCGGTGATCGCCGCGATCCTGCTCGGCGTAGCACCCTTCTTCTTTCCGGTGGTGATGGACATGCTCGGCCTGCTGACCGGCGTCATTCAGGCCTACATCTTCGCCATCCTCGCCACTGTCTACATCTCGTCGGCAACAGCCATTCCCGCACCCGCACAGGAGTCATCATGACCGACCTCGCCATTATTGCCGCCATCTCGATCTTCACCGCCGGGCTCACCGTGTCCTTTGGCGCGCTTGGCCCTGCGCTGGGCGAGGGCCGCGCCGCCGCGCAGGCGCTGTCGTCCATCGCCCAGCAACCCGACGCAGCGTCGACCCTGTCGCGGACCCTGTTCGTCAGCCTCGCGATGATCGAATCCACCGCCATCTACTGTTTCGTGGTCGCCATGATCCTCCTGTTTGCCAATCCGTTCTGGAATGCGGCACTCGAGGCGGCAGGTCAGGGCGTCTGACATGTCCATCGACTGGGTCACCGTCGTCGCACAACTGCTGAACTTTCTTGTGCTGGTCTGGCTGCTGAAACGGTTTCTCTACCGGCCGATCCTCGACGGCATCGATGCACGCGAGGCGGCCATTGCGACGCGCATGTCCGAGGCGACCCGCATAAGGGAAACGGCGGAAGCCGCCGAGGCTGACCACCGCGCCGAGATTGCCCGCCTGAAGGCAGGGCACGAGAGCGCACTCGCTGCAGTTCGCGAAGAGGCCGAAGCCGAGCGCGCTGCGCTGCTATCAGGCGCGCGTGAGCGTATCGCCCGCGAACTGGAGGCCCGTGAGGCTGACCGCATCGAGGAGGCCCGCCGCTACAGCGAAAGCCTGCATCAAAGGGGTGCCCAGGCTCTGCTCGCCCTGCTGCGCAAGGCGCTGGACGACCTTGCGGGCGAAACGCTGGAAGAGCAGATTGTCGCCCGCACGCTGACGCGGCTGCCGGACATGGCGGCCGATCTGCGTGAGGCGACGGGTGATAGCAGCGAGGCGGTAGTCACCACGCAACGCCCGCTGCCCGACGAACTATGCGCACGCATTCGCGACACGATTACCCAGGCCGTGCCCGGCAGCCGGGTCAGCTTTGAGACCGATGCCGCCCTGTCGCCCGGCCTGTCGCTGCGTATGGGCGGCGCGCAACTGGAGTGGACGGTCGAAGCCTATGTCGATGGGTTGGCCGACATGCTGGACGATGCCAGCCCGCGCAGAAAGCAATTCAATGCCGCGTGATACGACCGACGCCCTGTTGCAGGTGCTGCTCGACGCTCCGGCGCCCGAACCGAAACTGCAAGAGATCGGTCGGGTGTCCGAGATCGGCGATGGCATCGCCATTGTAATCGGCCTCGCCCGCGCCCTGGTGGACGAACTACTGGACTTCGGCGGTGGTCTCATGGGCATTGTCTTTGACCAGGAGCCGAACCGTCTCGGCGTCGTGTTGCTCGGTCCCTCCGGCCCGGTCGTGCCCGGATCGGATGTACGCCGCACCGGCCGTGTCGTCAGCGTGCCGGTGGGAGACGCGCTGCTGGGTCGCGTAGTCGACGCGCTTGGGCGGCCCCGCGACGGGCGCGGCCCGGTTGGGTCCGACCGCCAGCGCCCGATCGAGGCCGAGGCCCCCGGCATCCTTGACCGCGCCCCGGTCGCACGGCCTCTTGCCACCGGCCTCAAGGCTATCGACGCCGCGGTGCCCGTGGGCATGGGCCAGCGCGAATTGATCGTTGGCGACCGGCAGACCGGCAAGACCTCAATCGCCGTCGATGCCATCCTCAACCAGCGGGGCACTGTCGTTCTTTGCGTTTATTGCGCCATCGGCCAGCGCGGCGATGCCGTCGCCAAGGTCATTGGCGCAATCCGCAAGGGCGGCGTCATGGACAACACCATCATTGTATCAGCGGGCGACGAAGAGGCACCGGGCCTGTCCTGGATCGCCCCCTACGCCGCGATGACTATGGCCGAGGCGCTGGCGGCCACGGGCCGCGACATTCTCATCGTGTTCGACGACTTGACCCATCACGCCCATTCCTACCGGGAGTTGTCCCTGCTCTTGCGTCGTCCCCCGGGGCGCGAGGCCTTTCCAGGCGATATCTTTTACGTCCATGCCCGCCTGCTCGAACGCGCCGGTCAGTTCGGGGCGCGAATCGGCGGCGGTTCGATCACGGCCCTGCCGGTAATCGAAACCCAGGCCGAGAACCTTTCGGCCTATATTCCAACCAACCTCATCTCGATCACCGACGGGCAGATCTACCTCTCGCCGCGCCTCGTGCGGCGCAACCAGTTTCCTGCCGTCGATCTTGGGGTCTCGGTCAGTCGCGTGGGCGGCAAGGCACAGGCCCCGGCCCTGCGCGATGTGGCCGGTAATTTGCGCGTGACGCTCTCGCAGTTCGAAGAGTTGGAGGAATTTGCCCGGTTTGGCACCCGTCTTGACGACAAGACACAACAGACCCTGAGCCGTGGCGCCGCTGTCCGGGGGGCCCTGCGGCAGCCCGAACGCGATCCGATGCCGGCTGACGAGCAACTTGCCATCCTTGTCGCGGCAATGGCCGGCCTGTTCGATAACTTCGATGAGGCCAAGACCGCAGCGGCGGCGACCGCCATACGCAGGGCCATCCGCCACGCCAATGGCGAAACCCAGGAACTGCTCGGCTCTGGCCGCAGCATGACGCCCGAGGATCGGGCACAAATCATCGAGCTGGCCCGCGCCGCCATTGAGGAGAGTGTCGATGGCCCAGTCGCTTGAACGCCTGACCCGGCAAACGGGCACCATGCAAAGCATTCGCGGCATTGTTCGCACCATGAAGACGATGGCAGCGATCAACGCTGCCCCTTACGAACAGGCGGCCCGCGCCATTGACATCTGGCGCGACAATGTCCTTGACGGCCTGCATGCCTTTATCCGCGTCAACGGTCCCCTGGTGCAATCGGGCGGTACGGATGGGACCATTCTTGTGGTCATGGGATCGGATCACGGCCTTTGCGGCAACTATAACGAGATCGTGGCGATCGAGGCCAAGGCACACCTCACCCCCGACACCCGCATCCTTTGCGTCGGCGCGCAAATGCAGGACGCGCTGCGTGGCGAGGGCATGACGCCCGAGGTAACCCTGCTGCCCCCCGCGAATGCGGACGGGCTGAACCGTCTGGCGGGCGATCTCGTCACCCGACTGGAAGCGATGCGCGTTGACGACACCGCCATCGCCCTCGTCTTTACCCAACGCGCCGAGCACGGGCGGCAAAAAGCCATATGGCAATCGCTATTGCCGCTGAGTCCCGATCTGCTGGCCGCGCTCGCGGCGCGACCCTGGGTCTCGCGCAGCCTGCCGAGCCTTTCGATGTCTGCGCCGCAATTGCTGGCTGTTCTGATCCGCAACCTGATCTACGCCACCGTCTATCGTGCCTCTGCCGAGGCCTTGCTGACCGAAAATGCTGCCCGCCTCGCGCGGATGCAGCAGGCCGAGCAATCGGTCGATGAGCGCTTGGTGGACTTGCAGGCCGAAACCCGATCAGTTCGGCAACGCGAGATCACCACCGAACTCCTCGACGTCATCGTCGGCTTTGAAGCTCTAAAGGACCGGAACCGGAAACGACGGGGTTCGGGCGGACAAGGCGCGCCTTGAGCGAACCGCAAGGCGTGCGTCCCGCATCAAGGGCAATCACGCGGCCCGGTTTGCCCATGTCATTCACACTCTACGCCAGAGAAACTGTCCAGCAGCGTCCGGTATTGGCCCAGCACAGCCGCATCGCGCGCGGCGGGCGGGATCGGCAGGGCGATATCGGCGACGATCCGCGCCGGCCGATGATCGAGCAGGATGGCGCGGTCGGCGAGCCGCGCCGCGTCATCGGTCAGATGCGAGACAAAAACCACCGTCGGCCGGCCCTCGGCAATCAGGCGGCTGAACAATAGATGCATCTCGCCGACCAAGGTCCGGTCGAGCGAGACAAAGGGCTCATCGAGCAGCAACAGCCTGGCATTGACCGCCAGCGCCCGCGCCAGGGCCACGCGGCGCTGCATGCCGCCCGAGAGTTGATGGGGGTAGAGCGACCCGGACGTCGCCAGCCCGACCCGTTGCAGCGCCGTATGGGCCTCCTGCTCACTGCAGCCAGGGCTCGCTGCCCGGATATTGTCACTCGCTGTCAGCCAGGGCAGCAGACGCGGATCCTGAAACACAAAGCCGGGCGTGGACGCGGCGGCAGCGCGAACCCCGTCAATCTCGATGCTGCCATCAAAGGCCGTATCGATGCCGGCAATGAGCCGAAGCAGGGTTGATTTGCCGATGCCGGACGGGCCCACGAGCGCCACGACGCTCGATGGCGCAATATCAAGGCGCAGGTTCTCAAAGAGCGCCGCTGGGGCAGCCTCGAACCGCTTGACGCGGATATTGATGGTCAGGCGCGGACCGGTCGCCATCGCAATACCCGCCGTTCCAGTGGCTGCATAATTCCATACTCGAATACCACAACCACCGCGATGAAAGCGCTGGTATAGGCAAGGATGCCGGCAATGTTGAAGAACTGGAACATGATGCTGATGCGGTAGCCCACGCCCCCGTCGCTGCCCAGCACTTCAAACACCAGGACGATCTTCCAGATCAGGGACAGCCCAGTACGCGCCGCTGCCAGTACAAAGGGGGTCAGTTGCGGCACGAAGATCAGCCGGAGACGCCGCAGCGGCGACATCCGGAACACGGCACCCAACTCATCCAGATCATGGGAAAAACTGCGCACCCCTTCGCGCACGGTAGCGATGACCAGGGGCACCTTGTTCACGGTGACCGCCAGGATCAGCGCCAGATCATTCAGGCCCATCCAGATATAGAGAACGATGGCGACAACAATCGCGGGCAGATTGAGGCCGACCAGCAGCCAGCCCGAAAATAGCCGGTCCACCCAGCGGAGGCGGCCAAAGGCAATGCCGATCGCGGTGCCCAGCACCATGGCAATCGCAAAGGCGATGGCGACCCGGGTCAGCGTCCGGCCCAGATCAACCAGCAGCTTGCCTTGCGTGGTTTCAACCCACATCACCTGCGCCACGGCGATGGGCGAGGGAAACAGGCGGTGCAGGATCAGCATCGACAGCAGTTGCCAGAGCAGCAGCAGCAGCGGCAATGACAGTGCCTCAAGCGCGCCGGCCGGTGGCCGCCACGCGCTTGAGGGGCCGTTGGGTGCACCAGGAGAGGCTATTTTCGATAGCCCCGCCAGAATGTGCCGGCATCAAGCCGATCCTTGTCGCCGACCAGTTCAGACCCGCCATACTCAGCCATCAGTGCAAAGGCCTCCCTGGCCGCGCCCATTTGGTCGGGATTGTAGCTGGTGACAATGCCCAGGCGATAGTCGTCGCGCAATTGGGCAAACAGGGCATCGTCGCCCGCAGCGCCCATCAGCGTCTGCAGCGGCGTCCAGGCGTTGTCGTCACTGAGCAGCAATTGCTTGGCCTCGAACGAAGCATCAAGGAATTTGGTAATGGCCCTGGATTTGTCCGTGGCAGTCTCGTCGGTAAAGGTCCAACCGAGCAGCGGCGGTTGTTCGGAAACCCCCAATGCCTCAAACATCTCGGCCACCGAAATCAGCTCCACGGCCCCGGCAGCCTTGGCACGGGCATTCCAGTGCCAGAAGTTCAACGCAGCATCAACACCACCACTGGCCAGCAATTCGTTGACCAGCGGCGGCGCGCCATAATTGGCTGTGGCGTCGTCGATCAGATTGTCGCCCGTGACGCTGTTGTAATAGGCCTGAAGGGTCACCCAGCTCTTGTCGACCGGGCCACCGGCCACAGCGATGGTCTTGCCCTTGAGGTCCTTCACCGAGGCAATGTCACTGTCAGCGCTGACCATCACGCCACCAACGGCCAGCGAATGAGGCACCATGGTGACCTTGTTGCCCTGATTGCGCTGAATGGTGACCCAGACGAAGTCGGACAGAATCAAGTCGACCGCACCGGCCTGCAGCGCAATCTGTCCGGCCCGGCTATCGGCCAGCGGTCGGATTTGAAGCTCCAAACCGTGCTTGCTCGCCAGGCCATGGGCGATGATCGTCTCAATCTCCCACTGCACCGTGCCCGATTCCTGCACGCCGACAACCAGGGCGTCGGTGCCGCTAATTTGGGCCAAGGCCGGTGTGGCGAGCAGTAGCGTAATCGCCGCCGTCATCAATCTTTTGATCAGGCGCATGAGCCCCCTCCAGTTTTGCCCTATCGGTGGCATGTTGATTCAGTAGTGACTCCACTCTAGACCATGATGGAAGCGCAAAAGCACTGGCGGCGACGCTGTCCACAGTCGTCCCAGTTGATTGAACGACCTCCGGCGAGGGGTAGTCCCGCAGGTGGCATGGCTGCGCTTGTCCCTTTGACAGACCAGGCGGTTCGCGCTCGACATCAGGCAGCCTGGACCGCAGGGAGTTGAACTTTTGGGGCTTTCCTGAGGCACGACACGCAACGTCCACTGCGGACAGACGTTCCGATATGGCCCAAGCCACGCAGTGGAACGATCTGCCATGACCGACGCCACCTATTTCGTACTTCTCAACGCCAATGCTGGCACCGCCGATTCCGTCGGCGTGACCGCCGAAATGATTGGCAGTTTATTTGCTGCCAATGGCCTCACGGCAATCGTTGATGCCGACAGCGAACGCGACCTGACAACCCGTATAGAAAGTGCAATGGCAAGCGAGGCATCAATAATAGTCGCAGCGGGTGGCGATGGCACCATTACGGCCCTGGCTGCCGCGCTTGTCGGCTCTGACAAAAGCCTCGCCATTCTGCCGCTCGGCACCGTCAATGCACTCGCCAAGGATCTTCAAATCCCGCTGGATCTGCCGGCTGCGGTGGCTGCGTTAACAACGGGAACCCACCGCAGGATCGATGTTGGCGAGGTCAACGGTCGGGTGTTCCTGCACAAAGTTGTCGTCGGTTTGATCCCGGAACTGGCAGCGGGGCGCGAGCATATTCGCGGGCGTTACGATTTGTCGGCCAAGATCGGCTTTCTACGCTATTTCTTCCGACGTTTAATGCGTGCCAAGAGGATAGCCGTTGCCATCGAACACGATGATGGCGGGCGGCGTGTTGAGCGGGTGCAGGCGATAGCGGTGGCCAGCAATGCCTATGATGAAGGTGTGGGACAGTTCTTTTCACGACACCGTCTCGATGGTGGAACGTTGACCCTGTACATCCTGCGTCACCTCACAGCGGGTGATTTCTTTCGCCTGACCACCGGCATGCTGCTGGGCCATTGGAAGAGCGATGAAGCCCTGTCGATGGAAACCGTCAAGGGGGTGACCATCGACGCGCACAAACCCATGCTGAATGTGATGTTTGACGGAGAGATCGAGACCTTGCGCACGCCGCTGGCATTTACCATCAGGCCGCAGGCGCTCTCGGTTATCGTACCCGCCCCGACGACAGTTCCGGCGGAGGCAGCATGAAAATCCTCCATGTCTCTGACCTGCATTTCGGTCGCCACGACCCGGTGTTGGCCGAAGGCTTCGCGGACGACATCAATGCGCAAGATCCGGACTTGATCGTTGCCAGCGGGGACTTCACCCAGATCGGTACCAAACGGGAATTCCGACAGGCGCGTGATTTTTTGGACAAGCTCAGGGCGCCGGTATTTTCCGTGCCAGGCAATCACGACGTGCCAGCGGTGAACGTCTTCAGGCGGTTCATTGATCCGTATGGACTCTACCGCCGCTACATATCGTCCGATACCGAACCCTTCCTTGAAATGGATGGGGTGGCACTGGTTGGCATGCGGACGTCTCGCAGGGCCCGTCTCGAATGGAACTGGGGTCATGGCACAATCTCGCATGGCCAGCTTGAAGACCTGGAGCACCGCTTTGCCCAGGCATCTCCCGATGCCATACGGGTTATTGTCGCGCACCATCCCCTGCTGTTTCCGACTGCGCCAATGCTGCAGAAGACCAAACGGGTAAAGCGCGCCGACGAAGCACTCAAGACCTTTGCCAAGCTTGGTGTCCGCCTGGTGCTGTCCGGCCACTTTCATCTGTCCTATCTGCGCAAGCACGAAACCAAGGCGCCTTCCCACCAGGGAGAGCCACTGGGGCTGAGCAAGTCCACCGTCGCACCAATCCTGATTGCTCAAGCGTCATCAGCCATCTCCACCCGCCTGCGCGGTGAACCCAACGCCTACAATCTGATTGATATCAGTGCCGAACGGATTGTCGTGACTGTGCGCGAGTGGCGCGACGGAACCTGGCGCACGCGAGACAAGGCGAGCGAACCGCTCTGACTCGCCACAGCCAAAACGCCGACCCGCACTGCGGCGCTTTTGGTCAAGATTGGCCTGGTTTGGGCCGCCCGTCTCAACCAACGGGCAACCGAATCCAGGGGGGCGAAGGAGCAGTGGCTTCGCCGGTGCGGAGGACCGGCGAAGACCCCGAACGACCCGCCTATTCGATCCCTACCGCAGGCGCCTCGTTGTCGCCTGTGTCCTCTGGCGTCACGTCGAGGACGGCGGCATGCATCTTGATCTCGGCCTTGCCGGCGATGCAGTCGGTCATGCACGGCTCGTCCCTTGCGTAGTGAGCCTCTTCAGGACGGTCGTCGTCTTTGAAGTTCGGCTCGTTCGGCATCTCGATCGTGGCGAAGGTGTCCTTGGACAGTTCGAAATCCTCGTCCACGACGATATCGTTGAGATAGAGGATATAAGCGGTGAGGGCATAGACCTCGTCATCGGACAGCGACCGCGCATTGCCGAAGGGCATGGTCCGGCGCACATAGTCGTAGACGGTGGAGAGATAGGGCCAGTAGGAGCCAACCGTCTTGTTGGGCCGGTCGTGCGTGAGTGTGCCCTGGCCACCCGCCAGCACCGGCCAGCGACCGATACCCTCGCCGAAGTCGCCGTGGCAGGCCGCGCAGTTGTCGTCGTAGATGAACATGCCGTCGGCGACGGTGCCGCGGCCGTCCGGCAGCCCCAGTCCGTCGGGCCGGATGTCGATATCCCAGGCAGCAACTTCTTCGGCGGTTGCCTCGCGCCCGAGCCTGAGGACCAGGCCGTCTCCGGCCGCGGCCCCCTCAGGGGCAGCCGGCGCCGCCGCGGCCGGTGCCGGCTCTGGCTGAGCCATTTCTGCCTGCGCTGTTTCTGCCTCGGCTGGCTCCGGGGTCTCCGCCTCCGCTGCCGGGGCCTCTGCGGACGAGAAGGTCGCGAGATAGGCGAGCACATTGTCGCGGTCGGCCTCGGCCTTCAGCCCGGCAAACGCCATCTTGGTGCCTTTGACGACACCACGGGGGCTGGCGAGGTAGGCGGCAAGCGATTCCTCGTTCCAGACCAATCCGTCTTCGCCCGCTTTGACCATCGCCGGGGAATAGCGGTAGTCCTCGAGCCCCCCTGCGGTGCGGCCGAAGAGATCGTTGAGCTGCGGTCCCACCCGGTTCTGTGCGCCCTCGCCCACCGCGTGGCAGGCCTGGCACTTGCGAAACACCGCAGCGCCGGCCTCGCGGTCACTTGCCGCGGCGACCGTTGTCAGGACCAGACCTGTCGCAAGGGCGGTCAGGCACGTCCTAAGAAATCTCGACATTTTCAACTGCTCCGTCGGGACCGACATGCCAGGTCTGGATCCCGTTATTGTGGTAAATGGAGTTCTCGCCACGGGCTGTGCGCAACTCATCCTTGGTGGGCTGGACAAAGCCGAGTTCGTCTACTGCACGCGACTGCAGGAACAGCTCCGAGCCATCCCAGTCGAATTCGTAGTAGAACCGGTGCAGCGCGCGCGGCAGGCTGGGACCGTCGATCCGCGCCGTGTGCCAGTTGCGTCCGCCGTCGATGGACACGTCCACCCGCTTGATGGTGCCGTTGCCGGACCAGGCGAGCCCGGAGAGCACGGTGCGGCCTCGACCATGGGTGATGGGCGCCTGGGGGCTGGGATTGGTGATCACCGACTTGACCTCCATCACCCAGGTGAAGCGGCGCGCGACGCCGTCCGCCAGCAGGTCCGTATACTTGGATGTCTCCTCACGCTGGTGCCATGGCTTGTCGCCGATCTCGAGACGGCGCAGCCACTTGATCCACATGTTGCCTTCCCAGCCGGGGACCACCAGCCGCAGCGGGTAACCCTGCTCGGGGCGGAGCGCCTCGCCGTTCATGGCAAAGGCAACGATGCAGTCGTCCATGGCCTTTTCCATCGGGATCGACCGGGTCATGGCGGAGGCATCTGCGCCCTCGGCCAGAAGCCAGGTGCCGGTGGTCTTGATGCCGGCCTCGTCAAGCAGGTCCTTGAGACGAACGCCGGTATAGACCACGCAGTGCACCATGCCGTGCGTGAACTGCACGCCGTTGAGCTGCGAGCCGCGCCACTCCATGCCCGAGTTGGCAGCGCATTCGAGGAAGTAGGCGTGGTTCACCCGCGGGAAGCGCTTCAGGTCCGCCATGGTGAACACCAGCTGCCGATCGACCAGACCATTGATCATCAACCGATGCTCGGTGGGCTCGATGATGGTGATGCCGGCGTGGTGGCGCTCGAAGCAGAGGCCGTTCGGCGTGATGATACCTTCCAGCTCGTGCAGCGGCGTGAAGTTGACCGACGAGATCGGGTCCGCCGTCAGCCAGGAAACGCTGCGCCGCACCACATTGCCTTCGAACTCCGAAGGCGTGCCGTAGGGGCGGGCGTCGACACCCTCGCCGGGATAGCGGTTCCAATCCTGGATCTCGGTGATGGCGGGATCGCCGGCGGCGAGGGCACGGCCGGAGGCCAGCCCGCCCGCCACGGCCGCTCCGCCAAGGAGGCCTGTTTTGAGGAAACTGCGCCGCGACGCCAGCGTCGAGTCCTCTGGAGCTGCTGCAGGCTCCCCTGGTCCGCTTCGAGTCATATCCACACTCATGTTTGTCACTTTGCGCAAGTCGGGCGTCCTTCTGTCGAAACGCGGGCTCAGATAACGACCTTGACTGATCGCTCCTCGGGCACGGTTACCGTCTCCAGCCGCGAGATGTAGGCTTCCATCAGGTCGTAAATGGCCGGCCCCTCCGTGGCTTCGTTGATCGATGCCCAGCCACCGACGACGTAGCTGTGATTGGCATCGAGCGGCTCCCCGCTGGCGGTCAGCCGCATATCGGAGATGCGGTTGCCGATGTCCTCATTGACGGCGCAGGTGTAGGTCATGCCGCCGACGCGGACCATGTCCCCGCCCTGCTGCAGGAAGGGATCCTTGTTGAAGAGGTTGTCGCAAACGTCCTCGAGGATGTCCTTGATCTGCGCGCCCGTCATCTCGGTCCGATAGACCTCCGGGTAGCTCATGGAGGTCACGGTATAGAGATCCTCGATGGTGATGTCCTGGCCCGGCAGCAGCGTTGTGCCCCATCGGAAGCCTGACGAGAGCGATATCTCGGTGTCGCGCTCCTCGATGATCCCCTCGCAGATGAGGTCGTCCCACGTACCGTTGAAATTGCCGCGCCGGTAGAGCAGGGATTCGGTGCGGCCGATAACGCGCGACAGCTCGTCCTGGTGCGGGTCGCGGAACTCGGCGATCTTGGCCGCCATCTCGGCGTCGGGCTCGATGACGTCGGAGAACACAGGGATCAGACTGGAACTGTAGCCTGTCACCTTACCACCGGAAACCTCAAGATCGATGCGCCCCAGATACTTGCCATGCGAGCCGGACGAGAGGATGAGGGTTCCCTCGACCTCGACCGCAACGGGCACGGCGTCGTGGGTGTGGCCGGTCAGGATCACGTCGAGGCCATTGATCATGCCTGCCAGCTTGCGATCGACGTCAAAGCCGTTATGCGACAGCAGCACCACCACCTCGGCGCCTTGCGCCCGGGCGCTGTCGATATTCTGCTGCAGCACGTCGGGGCGGATCCCGAACGACCATTTCGGGAACATCCAGCGGGGGTTGGCGATCGGCGTGTAGGGCATGGCCTGGCCGATGACCGCAACCCTGACGCCGCCCTTGTCGAAATAGGCGGTGTGCTCGAAAGCCGGCTCTTCCCATTCGTTATCGAAGATATTGGAGGCGAGGAAGGGGTAGCCCATGCTCTCGACGATCTCGAGGAAGCGCTCCTCGCCGAAGGTGAACTCCCAGTGGCCGGTCATGGCGTCGGGTTTGAGGAGCTTCATGCACTCGACCATGTCCTGGCCGTTGGTCTTGAGCGAGGTGTAGGACCCCTGCCAGGTGTCGCCGCCGTCGAGGAACAGCACCTTGTCTTCGCCGCGCTCGGCGCGGATGGCCTTGACCAGTGTCGCGGTGCGGTCGAGGCCGCCGAGCCGACCGTAGGAGCGCGCCAGATCGACATAGTCCACGAAGGTATGCGCGTAGGCGAGCGGGCTGCCGCGCTCGATGCCGAATGCCTTAAGGAACTCCTCGCCGACCAGATGCGGCGGAAGACCCGCATAGTCGCCGACGCCGATATTGGTATCGGGGGGCGGAAATAGACCGGCGCGAGCTGGCCGTGAACGTCGGTGAAATGGAGCAGTGTCACCTGTCCCTTGGCGTCGAAGCGCAGCAGATCGTCCTGCTGTTGATTGCCACTGAGATCTGACCCTCTGAGGGCGTAAATTTTCACTGAGAT